>JBCAXP010000111.1:0-12187 GCA_038533995.1 Pseudomonadota bacterium | reverse complement strand
CCGGATCTGCAGCGCACGGTACGCGGTCTCCAGTTGCAGCGAGTGCTGATTGAACGCCAGAAAAGCGCGCTCAAGATCGTTCTGGCTACTGTGCATCCTGTTGGTCATGCGATTCGTCCTCTTCCAGTCAATGCTGTGCATGATGTTCTGGACGGTACGTTGCAAGATGGATGCCAGTTTTTTTCTTGTTATAGTTTTTAGTGACTTACAGAAATTTGGCGGGCTTGGGAGCGGCGAGCGTCAACAAATTGTCGTCGCCGGATCGCCGTTCATGCGGAACTTGCGCAGCTTTTCGACGAGCGTGGTCCGCCTTACGTTAAGCATGCGCGAGGCTTCGGCCACCGTGCCGTTGCAATTGCTCAGGGCCTGGCGAATGAGCTGCTGCTCCAGGCTCTGCATGTGTGCCTTGAGGTTGATGCCCTCTTCCGGCAGCCGCGAGGCCTCCGCAAGGGCCAGGCCACGGGTAACGATGTTGCCGGTGCCCTCTGCGACAGCCGGGCGGGCGGCTCGGTACTTTGCCGGCAGGTCGTCCACGTCAACCAGCCCGCTCGGATGCAGGATGGCCAGCCGCTCGACGAGGTTGGCCAGCTCGCGTACGTTGCCGGGCCACTCGTAGTGCTGAAGGGTTTCCAGTGCAGCCGGGGTAAGGCGAACCGTGCCCTTGCCTTCACGGCCGTTGCTCATCACAAGGTCGCGAATCAGCGAAGGCACGTCACCGCGGCGCTTGCGCAGCGGCGGCATCTGAATAGGAAATACGTTCAGCCGGTAAAACAGGTCTTCGCGAAAGGTGCCGTCCTTGATCTGTTCTTCGAGATTGCGGTGGGTCGCCGCAACGATGCGCACGTCGCACTTGCGCGTGACGCCACTGCCCACCCGCTCGAAGGTCCGCTCCTGAAGCACGCGCAGCAGTTTTACCTGCATGGCTACGCTCATGTCGCCGATCTCGTCGAGGAAGAGCGTGCCGCCCTCGGCCATTTCGAAGCGTCCCTTGGCCGCGCTGATTGCGCCGGTGAACGCGCCCTTCTCGTGGCCGAACAGTTCGCTTTCCATCAGCTCCGGCGGGATGGCGCCACAGTTGATGGCAACAAACGGCTTGCCTCGACGGCTTGACAGGTCATGGATGGCCTGCGCCACCAGCTCCTTGCCGGTGCCGGACTCGCCGAGGATCAGCACGTTGCTATCGAAATCGGCGACCTGCTCGATTTTCTTGCGCACTTCGCGGATGTCGGCGGAGTTGCCCGTGGGCGCGACACGGCGCTCCACTTTCGGCGCGCGCCTCTCGCTCGCCGCGCGGCGCAGCAGGCGCGACAGGTCCGGGTATTTGATCGGGGACTTCAGCGGCCACACGTCGTGACTGTCAAAACCCGGCACAGCCTTCGCACCGTCAAGACCCAGCAGCGGGATGTTCGGGTAAGCCGCGAGGAGGTCCGTCAAAAAATCGTGGCCGGCAGCGCCTTTCGCCACGTCGCCAACGATCACGGCCAGCAACGTGTCCGGTACGTCGCGCAGCAGCGCCCTGGCGCGCGCGGTTTTCGGCATTATCGGGCTGTATTCAATGAAATCCAGGGTGGTGCTGACGAGCTTGGCGCGGGCGGTGTCCGCATCGACGATCACGACTTCTACGTTCTGATTCAAGGTTGTCCCCGTTATGTCCTTTTTGCGTGCGTGCGAGCCTGTTGACGGCTTGCAGGCACAGGATACGATCTGACCCCGCGAATTCTGTGCGGCGGGTCACATCTGGGAACCGAAGTGTGTGAATTTTTGACGCTGGCCGGCGGCGGCGCCGTCAAGGATCCGGCACGGCCCTGCGCCGACCGCGGTAGTTAGCCGGCCGCTTCCTGCTGGTAGGCGTCGGCGGCCTGGCGGCCGCGGCGAAGCGAACCGAGCTCGGCACCGGCGGCTTTCTGGCGCTGTTTGACGGTTTCGATCGCGCGCTGGTCAGTGGCGACCACTTCCTCAAGCGTACTGCGCAGCGTCGGATGCTCGGCGAGCACCTGGGGATTGCGGAAAATCTCGTTGGCGACGAGCCACCGGCGCTGCTCCGTGGCCTGCGCGGCCTCCCAGTCGCCCTCGGCGATGCTCAGTTCGCGCTCGCGGGTCAGCCATTGCAGCTGCGCCACGGCGTCGGCGATGCCGACCACTTCCGACCTGTCGGACATCAGGCGCCGGCCAGGGCCGGCTCCTCGGCCTGGCTGCCAGCCTTGGCGGCCGGATGGTCGGCAATTGCGTCCCAGGCTTCCTTGATCTCGCGCAGCAGGCCGGCGACTTCCTGGAGTGCCGAGATGTCGTCGCGCGCATTGCCTTCGACAAGGCGCCGCCCCATGTAGTCGTAGAGCGCGCCGAGGTTCGAGGCGATTTCACCGCCAGCGTCCAGGTTCAGGGCGCTCTGCAAGCCGTCAATGATGGCAAGCGCGCCGCTGATGTGGGCGCCCTTCTGCGCAACTTCTGCCCGCTCCATGTGACCGCAGGCGGCGGCGATGCGCGCCAGTGCCCGTTCCAGGAGCATCTGGATCAGGCGGTGCGGCGAGGCTTCCGCCACCGTGCTGCGCGTATTGATGTCCTGGTATACCGTGGCGGCGTTGCCGCGTGCTGCGTAGTTCATGGTTATTGGTTCCCGCTCGACGGCGTCGGAATGGACGCCAGTTGACTGGTCAAAAAGTTACTGGTGGAGTTAAGCGATGCCACTAGTGAGTCCAGCGCATTGAACTGGGCGCGTAGACGGGCCTCGACTGACTGCAGGCGTCGGTCCAGATCCTCGCGCTGCTGCTCGATGTCTTCTATCTGGGATTGCAGGCCTTCCGTTCGGTTGTCCAACTGGCCGCCCTCGTCGATGTAAAGGCCAAGCACCGCGTCCAGGCGCTCGGCGTAGCCGCCCTCGGTGGCGAAAAGCCGGCCGACAGCGTTAAAGTCCTCGGCGAGCCGCTCGTTGAGCACTTCGCCGTCGATCTCCAGCGTGCCGTCGAACTGGGTGCTGATGCCGAGTTCTGAGAGAAAGCTGAAGTCGCTGTCGGTTCCGCTGGTCGGCGTGCCGATCTCCCGGCTGAGTGAGCTGGAGAGGCCGCGCAACGTCGAGTCGCCCAAGAGGGTGCCGCCGATGTTGTTCTCAGCATCAAAGCTCGACAGCGCCGACATGGTGTTGACCACCTCGTTGTAGGCGTCAACGAAATCCCGGACGGCTTTGGCGCCGCCGTCCCGGTCAAAGCTGATGTCCAGCGACGCGGTCTCGCCCACCTCCGCCTTGAGGAGGTTGAGCGTCACGCCCTCAATGGCGCCGGTGATCGTGTTGTTGTCGCTCGTGACGAGAAAGCCGTCGATCTGTACGCGAGCGTTCTGCGCAGCGACTGATTCAGTAAGGTTCGTGGTGCCACCGTCCACGTCGTAAACGAAGCCGGCCAACGCGCCATCATCGTCGCTGGCCGTGATTGTCAGCGCCGCCTCTTCGCCGGTATCTGTGGTTGTAATAACCAGCCGCGCACCGTCGTCACCGTTAACGATGCTCGCGGAAACGCCGAAGTTGTCATCAGCGTTGTTGATGGCGTCTCGAATGTCCTCGAGCGTGCTCTCTTCCTTGTCAATTCTTACGCTGAACCGTGGATCAGTCGCCGGCGGTTCCGCGGTAACACCATTGGTAAACGTTAGAATGCCGCTTCCAACGGTGGTCTCATCCGAATCCGCATACGCCGCGGAGGTCAGCTTCTGCCCCGTCGCAAGCTGTTCGACTTCTACGTCGTAGCTGCCGGGGTTGGCGTCTTTGGTCGCGGAGACGGTGAAAAGCTCTTCATTGCCGGAGATCGCTGTGCGTCCCTGGAAGGTTTCGAGATCGGAAAAGCGCTCGAGTGTCGTCCGGAAGGCATCGAGCGCCGAGCGCAACGTGCCATAGGCCGAGAGCTCCGCCTGCACGCCGACTTCCTGGGTATCCAGGCGAAACGCCGCAGGGGCACCCTCGGCGGCGACGAGCTGCGTAACAAGCGAGTTGACGTCCAGTCCGGAACCAATACCGGGGGATATGATCATCAGGCCTTCTCGTCAAACAGGTTGAGGCTGTCCGGATTGTTCCGCGCACGTTCGAGCACGTCGTCACCCGGGATCTGCCGCAGCACATCGCCGGTTTCCGGGTCCTTCACCTCGATGACCGTGTAACCACTCTCGTCATCGATACGAAACTCCAGCGTCCGGTCCATGCTGCTGGCATACTCGCGCAGCCGTTCGACGGCCTCGCGGATCTGCTGCTGGCGCTGCTCGTCGTTCTGACTGCCGCTGCCGAGCGGCAGAGCGTCACCCTGCGCCGCTACGGGCTTGTTGGGTTCGGCCGGCTTTTCAAGCGTGAAATCGGCACTGGCAGGCACCGTTTGACTTGCACTGTTCCGCCCACTCTGGACGGATGTGATGGCATCGGTAGGCATGACCTTTCTTCCACTAAAATCAAATTTGCTGTCCAGAAAGGGCCGCGATGGAAAACTCCACCGCGGCCCGCTCTTTTTTGCGAACGGGCAAGCTAGCTGTTAGCCGCCCTCGTCGACACTTTTAAGCGTCGACGTTAGCCCAGGAGGCTCAGCGCGATCTGCGGCTGCGAGTTGGCCTGGCTCAACATGGCCACGCCAGCCTGCTGCAGAATCTGCGCCTTCGTCAGGTCTGCGGTTTCCGCGGCGAAGTCGGCGTCCATGATGCGGCTGCGAGAAGCGGAGAGGTTTTCGCTCACCGTCTGCAGGTTCACAATGGTCGACTCGAAGCGGTTCTGGATAGCACCCAGCTCACCGCGGAAGGTGCTGACAGAAGACAGCGCTGCGTCGATGCGGTTGATGGCATCTTCGGCCTGCGACACCGTGTTGATGTCGACGCTGTCCAGCGTCGTGGCATCAAGCGAGATCGTGGCAGCAAGACCCAGCTCGGCAAACTCGCCGGTCATGACGATGTTTTCGGACGCGCTCAGCGTCACTTCGCCCCGCGTGGTGGTCGCCGTCGTGCCGGCCACCGTGTTGACGATGCCGCCGGTAGCGGAGCCGCCAAGCGTCTCGGTCGCAACGATGTCACGGCCGTCGGTGGTGCTCAGCGTAATATCGCCGGACGTCGCGTTAAACGACGCCGAAACGCCAGTCTCAGCGGAGAACAGGTTGATCTGCTCAGCAACGTCGCTGCCGGTGAGATCGCCGTCACCCAGATCGTAGGACGAGTAGATGTTCTCGCCGTTGATCGTCAGGTTGTACAGCTCCGTTGCGACACCAGACACGGTCGTGAACGCACCGTCCACCGAGTTGGAAGCCGTCACGGTCAGACCGGCAACACCAGCGGAGTTGATGGCTTCGGCCTTGTCGGCGGCGCTGGCAGAAGCCGACGCGCCGACGGAGACAGCGGCGGCGCCGCCCACGGAAATCGTGAGGCCATTGTCGGTCAGGGCGTTGCCGGTGACGCTACCGGTGGACTTGGCAATCTGGCCAAGCTGCCCGGAACGCACGCCGGTGCTCAGGTTGACGTTAATCGTTTCGCCGACGTTGGCGCCCACCTGGAAAGCGGCGGAGCCGAACGAACCGTCGAGCACGCGCACGCCGTTGAATGACGTCTGCGTAGCGATACGGTCGATCTCAGCGATACGCTGCTGCACTTCAGAGTCCAGCGCGGCACGATCAGAAGCGGAGTTCGTGGCGTTGGCCGACTGGACGGCCAGCTCACGAATGCGCTGAAGGTTGTTGGTCAGCTCAGACAGCGCGCTTTCCGCGGTCTGGGCCAGCGAGATGCCGTCGTTGGCGTTACGCGTCGCCTGGTTCAGGCCGCGAATCTGCGTCGTGAAACGCTCGGAAATCGCGAGACCAGCTGCGTCGTCCTTGGCGCTGTTGATGCGCAGGCCAGTAGACAGGCGCTGGAGCGACGTCGACAACATGCCCTGCGACTTGCTCAAGTTGCGCTGCGCGTTGAGCGAAGCGACATTGGTGTTGATGACTTGACTCATTTCAAAAAATCTCCTGTTTCAAACTGCACGGCCCCTCGACGGCCGGTGGTGTTTCTTGCCAGTGAAGTCGTGGACATTCAGCCGCAAGATCACCGTACAAGGGGTGTAGCGGTGCCAGCGTCGGAAACTTGAGGAAATCTGTGCCGGTTCTGTGCGGTCTGTCGGCGATTTAACAGAATGCGCAGCTGGTGGGAGGGATAGATCCTGCCTGTGGGAGCTACGAGACTACTTTGTGGGAGCGGCTTTAGCCGCGATTCAGACACCTCATTGCTGGTTCAATCGCGGCTGAAGCCGCTCCCACAGAAAACTCTCAATCGCGGTTTTATCGCGGTTTTATCGCGGTTTTATCGCGGCTAAAGCCGCTCCCACACTTATTTAATAGCTACCGGAGGTAGTTAAAGAGACTGAGGCCCTGGATGCGGGTGAATGACGCCTGTGCCGCCTCGAGTGAGGTCGCCTGCAGCGTCAGCCGGGTAACGGCCTCGGTGAGGTCGACGTCCTGCAGGCTCGACAGGTTTTCATTGAGCACCAGCGAGAAGTTCTCGTTGCTGTCGATCTGCTGCTCGATGGCGGTCAGCCGCGAGCCTACCTTCGCGCGAGTGCGAAGAATCGTATCGATGCCCTGGTCTACGTCAGCCAGCGTATTGTTCACCGCGTTGTTGAACTGCGCACGGGCCGCCGGGTCCGCCGGCGGTGACTCCAGCGCCTGGGCGAACAGCTCCAGCGTGGTAAAGATGTCCTGCGTGCTGGACGCGGTCACCTGGAAACTGTCACCGGCGGCAGGTGCCCCGTCGATTTCCACCGCGAGGCCGTCGAACTGAATCGAGGTACCTTCGGTAAACGGCGTGGTGGCAATCAGCACGCCTGAGCCGTTTCGCACCTCGGCGGTGTCCGGCGTAGGAAAGCTGATGTCGTACGGACCGTCGAAAGGGACCGCGGGGTCGAGCACGCTGCCCTCGCCAATGACGCCGGTACCAACGTTGGCAAGATCGGCATTCGTGACGAACGTTCCGTTGCCTGTGGGCACCTGCTCGAACACGAGCGAGCCGGGATCACCGTCTGCGATCTGCCGCGTTTCGCTGATCTGCAGCAGTCGTTGCCCCTGGTCGCCCTGGTACGTGACGCCCGCAGCCGTGCGCGTGAAGGGCTGCGTCTCGACGCTGTAGCCGGAAAAGAGGTAGTTGCCGTCGCCATCGCGGCTGTTGGCAAGCTGCATCAGGTGCTCGAGGCTGTCGCGAATTTCCGATGCGATCATCGCGCGGTCGCCCGGTGACAGCGCATCGCTCAGTGACTGCACGCCGAGCTCACGGGCGCGCTGGAGCAGCTCCCCCGTGTCCTTGAGCGCCTGCTCTTCGAGACTCAGCCGGTTGAGCGCAAAGTCCGCGTTACGCTGATACTGGTCATTGCGGCCAAGTGCCGCGTTGATTTCATGCACGCGGGCCACCGCGACCGGGTCATCGGCGGCGCTTAAGAATTTGCGGCCGGACGCAATCTGCTGGTTCGTCTCATTGAGCTGAGCCTGCAGCGAAATCAGCTGCTGGCTGTTGGTGTTGAACGCCCAGGCGGTGGAAATACGCATGCTAGAAGTTACCGGAAGGAAGAAATCAGTGTTTGGAAAAGGGTGTCGGCGACGTTGATGATCTGCGCAGCCGCCTGGTACGACTGCTGGTACTGGATCATGCGCGCCGCTTCTTCATCGAGGTTCACGCCGCTCGTTCCCGCCTGCAGCTCCTGCGCGTTGTTCAGCAGCATGGACGAGGCTTCCAGCCCCGCGTTGATCTGCCGGGTCGAGGAGCCAACGCGGGCCACGAGCTGCCCATAGGCGTCCTGCATGCCGGTGCGGCCACCGTCGAGCACACCGGCAACGCTAAGCTCACCCATGGCGAGCGCGTTGCGGTTGTCGCCGAAGCCGCCCGTGTTGGCCTCCAGCGTGAAGGTGTCGCCAACGTCGGGAGTGCCGGAGATCGTAAACTCGGCGCCGTTGATCGTAATGGGGTCGCCATCCGTGTAGGCGAAAGCGCCGGCGCCGTTGATCGAGTACGTGTTGGGTCCGGTAAACTCGATGACGCTGGTGGTCTGCAGGTTCGGGTCGCTGCCATCCACCACGGTGCCCGCGGAGATGATGCCGCTGCCCGTGTTTGCGCCGTCCGCCTCAGTGCGGATCGGTAACGCGGCGGCAAATTCGCTCGGGTCCTCGAGCGTCATCGCAAGCGACGACGCCGCGGCCACGGTGGGCTCGATGCGAAACTGGTCGCCGGCAGCCATACCGCTTACCACGATCTCTAGGCCATCGGCTGTGTATGGGTCAAGCGCCGTGCCGCTGCCGCCCATGGGGACAGCCTGGCCGGACTGGCTGTCAACGAGAATATGGTTCGCACCGTCGTACAGCAGCGTGTAGTCGCTCAGCGTAAGATCGTTTAGATCACTGATGGTGACGTCCACGACGCCCGCGCCGGTATTTTGCGAGGATCCGAGGATCCGTGGCCCCTCCACCGAAAACATGTCGGTGCCCGGAAGCCCGTTGAGGTCCATGCCGCCAGCCTGCAGTTCGTTGAACGTCAGTGACATTGCGGTCGCGATGCGGCCGAGCTCGTTTCGGGCCGGGTCCAGCATTTCGCGACGGAAGTCCAGCAGGCCACCAAGCGCGCCGCCGACCAGGCTGGTCGTAATGGGCGAATCGGTGCCGCCGCCGCCCTGGTATACGACATCCAGCGACGTTGGATCGAACTGGTTCGGCACGGTGCCAAGTTCGGCGTTCTGGCTGCCAATGACCAGCGTCTGGCCATTGCCGATGAAGATGTTGATGGAGCCGTCAGTCTGCTCGTTGGTAGTCAGGGCGATCATCCCCGACAGCTCCTGGATGAGCAGTTCGCGCTGATCCAGCAGCTCGTTGGGCTCCTGGTTGGCATTGACGCCGCGCGCCAGCGCAATGCGCCCGTTCAGATCCGCAATGGCCGTTGCGATGCCGTTGATGGTCGACACGCTGTCCCTGACGCGATCGTTTACCTCGGACTCGAGCTGGTCATAACTGCTCGACAGCCCACGGAAGCGCTCTGTCAGCGCCTCGGCGCTGCCGAGCAACGCGTCGCGTGCAGGCAGCGATGCCGGGTCGTCTGCCACTGCCTGGATAGAATCGAACATATCCTGCAGCCCCGGACCCACGCCGCTGGTCGTGTCCGCCACCAGCGAGTCGACACGATTGGCAAGCGCCGCGAAGCTGTTCATGCGGCCGAATGACGACATCGACAGACGCACCTCGCCGGCAAGGAATTCGTTGAACGTGCGCTGCACGTTATCAACCTGCACGCCGCTGCCAATCAGCGGACCGTCAGTCGCAACCGGAAGCCGCGACGATATGTTCACCGACTGGCGGCTGTAGCCTGGCGTGTTGACGTTGGCGATGTTGTGTCCAGTGGCGTCAAGGGCTGCGCGAAACGCCAGCAGGCCACTGACACCCGTGGAAAGCAGGTCAGGCATATCGAACTCCGTCGCGAGTCTCGCGAGTACTACTGTTTCGGTTCATTTATCGGTTCCTTTATTGAACCTAACGCGGTCGCCAGCGTATCGCCGTTGGCAATCGCCTCGAGCTTGTCGGCGTATTTGGGGTCGGTGGCGTAGCCACCGGACTGCAGCGCTGCCGCAAAGCCCGCTGCATCGCCGCCCTTGTTCAGGGCCTCCGAGTAGCGCGTGTTGCCGGCCAGCAGCCTGACGTAGTCGGCAAAGCCCTCGGCAAGCGACGAGTAGGCGCGAAAGTCTTCCTGCCGCCGCTCGGCGACACCGTCGGCAAATTCCAGCGTCGACACGCGCGCCTTGCCACCCTGCCAGCCGCCGCTGGCTTTCACGCCAAACAGGTTGTTGGAATCCTTGCCGGCCGCGTCGGCGATGGTCCGTTTGCCCCAGCCAGTCTCCAGCGCCGCCTGCGCAATCAGCAGGTGCGGTTCAAGACCGAGCACCCGTGCTGCCTTGCGTGCGTGCGGCAGCACCTTCGCGACAAAGTCGCGAGGCGACGAGACCGGCTTGTCAGACGGGTTTGGCGGCGCCGAGGCCACCGCGGCCGACTGGCGCACCGGCATTGTCAAAGGACCCTGCTCCTCGCTCTCCGGTACTCCGCCGAGCTGCCGAACCATGATCTCGGCAATCCCCAGACCCCTGCCCTTGGACAGTTCCAGCGACATCTGCTGATCGAACATGTCCCGGTGAAACTCGCTTTGCTTGCTGTCGAAAATCCCTTCGCCGAGGCTCGCAGCACGCATGCTTTTCAGCATCATGTGGGTGAACACGGCTTCGAACTGGCGCGCCGCCTCACGCAGCGCAGCCGGATCCTGGCGCGCCGCCTCGGCGCGCATGTCACCGAGCACGTTGACGTCTGCAAACGTCGGCCCGGCCATCAGATCACCACGAGCTGCGCACGCAACGCGCCGGCTGATTTAAGCGCCTCGAGAATTGCCACGAGGTCGCCTGGCGCCGCGCCCACGTTGTTCACCGCACGCACAATTTCATCCAGCGTGACACCGGGTTCAAACAGGAACATGCGGTCTTCCTGCTGCTCCACGGTGATGTCGGACTGCGGTGTGACCGCCGTTCTCCCACGGCGCGCGAACGGTTCTGGCTGCGACGTGTTGAACGACTCGGTGATAGTTACAACGAGCGAGCCGTGCGACACCGCCGCTGGCGTCACGCGCACGTGCGACCCGATTACCACGGTGCCAGTGCGTGAATTGATAATGACCCTCGCCGGCGCATCTCCCGGTTCGATCTCCAGGTTTTCCAGTTCAGACACAAACGCTATGCGCTGGCCAGGATCCTGCGGCGCCAGCACCTGCACCGCGCCGCCGTCCAGCGGCATGGCCGTCGCAGGCCCGAGAAAGGCATTGATGCCTTTGGCCAGCCGGTCGGCGGTCGTGAAATCAAAGCTGTGGAGATTGAGCGTCAGCGTCGCGGTGTCGCCGAAATCGGTCGGCACGGAGCGCTCCACGGTCGCGCCATTGGGAATGCGCCCTGCGCTCGGGATGTTTACCGTGACGCTTGAGCCGTCCCTGCCGCTGGCGCCAAAGCCACCAACCACGAGATTGCCCTGCGCCACGGCGTAGACCTGGCCATTGGCGCCTTTCAGCTCGGTCATAAGCAGGGATCCGCCGCGCAGGCTCTCCGCGTTGGCAATAGACGAAACTGTCACATCGATCAGCTGGCCGGGCCGGGCAAACGGCGGAAGGTCTGCATGCACGGAGACCGCCGCGATGTTCTGTAGCTGCGGGTTGGCGCCGGGCGGAAGCGTAATGCCAAACTGGAGCAGCATGTTTTTCAGGGTCTGAATCGTAAACTGCGCCTGGTTGGTCTGGTCGCCGGTGCCGTCCAGGCCCACAACCAGGCCGTAGCCGACCAACTGGTTGTTTCGCACACCCTGAACGGATGCGATGTCTTTCACGCGTTCCGCCTGGGCCTGCTCGCCGGCAAAAGCCGACAACACGCCGATTACGGCAAAGGCAAACAGTTTCAAACGGGCTGACATGTTCAACGGTCTCCGCCTAGAACGGCATAATGGGTGAATTGAAGAACCGGCCAAGCCAGCTCATCTGGTTGGCGTCGGCCAGCGCGCCGGTGCCGCTATATGCGATCTGCGCGTTGGCGATCTTCGCCGACAGCACGGAGTTGTCTGGCAGGATATCCGCCTGCCGCACGATGCCAGACAGCCGGATGAATTCACCTCCCTGGTTGAGCGTCACATGCTTCTCACCGCGCACAACGAGGTTGCCGTTGGCCAGCACCTGCATCACCGTGACGCTGATGTCACCGGTCAGGCTGTTGCTCTGGGCACTGTCGCCCGCGCCGGAGAAGCTCTGATCGGCCTCCATGCTGCCGCTTAGGAACTGGGTACCGTTGTACGTCACGTCAGTGCCGAGAACGGTCGGAGAGGCAATGCTGACATCGGTCGTCTTCGAGCTGTTGGTGCTCGACGACTTGCTGGCGGCGGTGCGCTCGGAAAGGCGCACGGTAATGATGTCGCCGACACGTCGCGCACGCAGATCGTTGAACAGGGAGACCGAGTTGAACGACTGGTAGATGGCGCCGCTGCTCGGCGGGATTGCTGGCGGAGCAATGGGCATCGTCGCGCCCCACTCGCCCTGCGGATCGCCTTCCTGCACGATGACACAGCCCCCGAGGCCACAGGTGACATTGCCGACGAGCAGCGCGAGAAGGACTACGGATAGCTGGCTTGACTTCATGGGTTACGCTCCGTCACTC
>JBCAXP010000110.1:0-12198 GCA_038533995.1 Pseudomonadota bacterium | reverse complement strand
CACGTAGATGATCTCGTTGCCCTCGGCAACCTGCTTGAGCGTATCCACGTGCCGTGTCACCGCAGCCACATTGACTACCTGCTGCTGTCCTACATCCTGTACGTGAACGGGCTGGTGCCGCCGCACATTGCTGCCGGCATCAACCTGAACCTGCCCATCGTTGGTCCGATTCTGCGCCGCGGCGGCGCGTTCTTCATGCGACGCCAGTTTCGGGGCAACAAGCTCTACAGCACCGTCTTCAATCGTTACCTGGCTACGATTCTCGCCAACGGCGTGTCAATCGAGTACTTCATCGAGGGCACGCGCAGCCGTACAGGCCGTTTGCTGCGGCCGCGTCCCGGGATGCTGTCGATGACCGTCAGGGGTTACCTCGCGGCGTCGAAACGGCCGGTGGTGTTCGTGCCGGTGTATTTCGGCTACCAGAAGCTGATCGAGGGGCGGTCCTACATCGGCGAACTGGTCCGTGGGGGCAAGCGCAAGGAGAGCCTCGGCGGCATCTTTCGCTCGCTTGGCGCCCTGCGCAAGAAGTTCGGCAAGGTCTACGTGAACGTTGGCGAGCCGATTTTTCTGCATGACGTGCTCAATGCCACGGCGCCTGACTGGCGCGAGCTGGAGTACGACGACAACGATCGGCCCCGGTGGCTGCCACAGGCGGTGGATACGCTGGCGCTGGATATTCAGACGAACATCAACGATGCCGCGGCGGTCACGCCGATGAGCCTGCTGTCGCTTGTGCTGCTGTCATCGCCGAAGCACGCGATGGTTGAAAGCGAGCTGCTGCATCACCTTGATCTTTATCTTGCGATCGCCCGCGAGGCGCCGTATTCGGACCGGGTAACGCTGCCAGACGTCGATAGTCACGGCGTGCTCGCGGTGGCTGACAAGCTGGAGCTCATTGAGCGCCGGCCACACCCGCTTGGCGACATCATCAGTTTTTCACCCGCCAACGCGGTGATGATGACGTACTTCCGGAACAACATTCTGCACCTTTACGCGCTGCCTTCCATGATTGCGTGCTGCTTCATGAACAACCGGCGAATGGAAGTGGACAAGATCGTGCAGCTTGGCCGCATGGTTTACCGGTACGTCAGGAACGAGCTGTTCCTGCGCTGGGAGGTCGAGGAGTTCGAGGCGGCAGTGCGGCAAATGCTGCAGGTGTTTGCCGGCCATGGCCTCCTGACGCTGTCGGAGGACGGCACCACCTACCAGCGGCCGCCGGCCGGTACCCGCGAGGCGGTGCAGCTGTCGGTGATGGCCAAAGGGCTTCTGCAAACGCTCGAGCGCTACTACATGACCTTTGCGCTGCTGGTCAAACACGGCAGCGGCACGATCAGCCAGGCCGACCTCGAGAATCTGTGCCGGCTGATGGCGCAGCGCATGTCGATGCTGCATGAGCTGAACGCGCCGGAATTCTTCTCGAAGGACCTGTTTCGCGGCTTTATCGACCAGCTTCGGGAAAGTGAGGTTGTATGGGCCGACGATAACGGTCTTCTGTGTTTCGGCGACAGCATCAACCAGGTTGGCGTGGATGCGCGGCTGGTGCTGGGCGACCAGATTCGCCACAGCATCCTGCAGGTCACCCACATGTAGGCGCCCTCGCGATTGAAGCGGTATGACCCATGAGTGAAGACAGACTGATTGACCTGGAGACGCGGCTCGCCTTCCAGGAGGACACGATTACCACGCTCGACGATGTCGTGACCCGGCAGCAGCAGCAAATCGACGACCTTGTGCAACAGATCGCCATTTTGAAGGACCGCGTGGAGCGTCGCGAAGGAGCGAGCGAGGCCGCAACCGACATTGACGAGCGGCCGCCGCACTACTGAGTGATGTCGCGCCGGAAAACTTCTCGCGCAAAACCTTGCCACCCGAGGGGTTACGCGTTAAAACGTCACGCGACGAGGGCTTTTGCGCAAGGCGCGTCTGATTCCCGTTCCTGGCTTGCTGCAATGCGGCGTGTTGTGCTGCTGGCGACGGTGTATTTTCGCTTAGGCGCTACTGGGGGCGCGCAGGCGTGAGAGGGACGCACCGCCTTATGGTGGACACACACATAGCCTCGCGGTAACTACTAAAACTCTTTTAATTCACCGATTGAGGACGCAAATGAAAGATGTTCGTGAGACTCCAGCGCAGCGCGACCGTGCGTTACGCCTGAGCGCACTAGGCAGCGCCGTTGCTCTGGCGCTGGCCTGCGGCTCAACGGCACACGCGGTGGGCTTCTCCAGCGAAAGCGGGGACTTTTACGGCAGCTGGGACACCACGCTGAGCTACGGTCAGTCGTGGCGCATGGAGCGGGCCAGCCCCGGGCAGGTTGGCATCGCCAATGGCGGCGAGGCATTCAGCGTCAACAACGATGACGGCACGCTGAACTTCCAGCGGGGCAAGCCCACAAGCCGCACCGCCAAGATCACCAGCGAACTCGAACTCAACTACAAGAATTTCGGCGGCTTCTTTCGCGCGTTCTACTTCTACGACATGGAGCTCATGAACGATGAGCGCCAGCGTACGCAACTGCCCAGCACCACTCTTGATCGGGTGGGCAGCTACGGCGACCTGCTGGATGCGTTCGTGTGGTACCGCTTTGACATTGGCAACATGCCCGCCGAGATTCGCGTTGGCGAGCAGGTGATCAACTGGGGTGAGAGCACGTTCATCCAGGGCGGCATCAACGTTATTAACCACATCAACGTGTCTGCGATTCGCGTGCCGGGCGCGGAGCTGCGTGAGGCGCTGCTGCCGCAGGACCTGGTGTCCTTTTCCCTGGGCACCTCGGAGAACACGTCACTCGAATTTGTGTACCAGTACGACTGGGACAACACCGAGCCTGACTACGTCGGTACGTTCTTCGGAGTGAACGACTTCGTGCCCGCCGACGGCCGGGCAGTGCGACTGGGCTTTGGCGACACGCCGGACGTGCCGAACCCCGAATTCTCAAACCCGAATCACGCGTTCAACGCGATTCCGCGGATTTACGGCGACCTTGGCGGCGATCCACCCGATGATGATCAGTACGGTGTGGCATTCCGCTGGTTCCTGCCGAACTTCAACAACGGCACGGAAATTGGCTTGTACTACTACAAGTACCACAGCCGTCTGCCACTGATCAGCGCACGTACGGGCACCTTTGAAGGTCTGCAGATTGCGGCCGGCATTGGTGCGGACGGCGGCGGTGCTGCGGAAATCGCCGCTGCTGCCGGCGCTGAGTTCGCCATGTCCGGCGATCGTGACGCAGCGCTTGCAGCCGGCGCTGCGGCTGCTAACGGACTGGTGCCGGAGTACGCCGCGCTTGGCATTGCGGACGCCGCGATCACGGGCGGCAACGTCGCGTTGATCGGCGGCGCGTACGCTACCGACGCCTTTGCGAACACGCCGGATGCAAACGGCGATACGGCCGCGTACTTCACGACCTTCCCGGAAGACATCGAGATGGTCGGCGTGAGTTTCAACACCACGGTCGGTACCTGGGCGTGGCAGGGCGAGTACTCGATGCAGATCAACAAGCCGCTGCAGATCGACGACCTCGAACTGCTGTTTGCGGGCTTAAGTTCGCTGCGCGATCCCTTCGCGGCGGAAGGCCAGCTCGGCAGTTTTTCGTTCAACAGCATCAGCCCGCAGTTCAACCCGGACACGCCGCCGCTGACGCGCATCAACGGTTTCCGCCGCTTCAATTCATCGCAGCTGCAGGCGACGGCAACGAAACTGTTCGGTCCGATCTTCGGTGCAACACAGGGCGCGTTCCTTTTTGAGGGCGCTATCACACATGTTCACAAATTTCCTGACAAGGACGAACTGCGCTTCAACGGGCCTGCAACGTGGGTGTCCGGCAACGCCGCGCTCGCGGATCTCGCTCACCCGGGCAAGCCTGTGTTGCCCGCGGATCGCTTTGCTGACGCGACTTCCTACGGTTATCGAATGGCGGGTTTTCTCGACTACAATAATGCGATCGGGTCCATCAACCTGCAGCCGCGCTTCTCGTGGCAGCACGATCTTCACGGGATCTCGCCCGGTCCGGCCGGGAACTTTATCGAGGGTCGAAAGGCCTTAACACTTGGAGTGAGGGCGACATACCAGCAGCAGTGGGAAGGTAACCTGAGTTACACGACCTTCTGGGGTGCTGGTGATGCTAACCAGCTAAATGATCGCGACTTCCTGTCCTGGAACCTCAAGTACAATTTTTAACGATTGGAGAGTCATTTGATGCTCAACAAACTTCTGCTTCGTGCCGTGTCAGCGGCAATGCTCGCGAGCTTTGCGCTGCAAGGTAACGCCGGCATTTCAGAGGACGAAGCCAACCGCCTTGGCAACGACCTAACACCGCTGGGTGGCATCAAGGCGGGCAACGATGACGGCAGTATCCCTGAGTGGACAGGTGGCATCACCGAGCCGCCGGCCGGCTACGAGGCAGGCCAGCACCACCCGGATCCCTTCGCCGACGATGAGTCGCTAATGCGCATTGACGCCAGCAATATGGCCGAGCACGCGGACCTGCTGACCGAAGGCCACAAGGCGCTGCTTAACGCCTACGGCGACACGTACTACATGGACGTTTACCCGACACGGCGCAGTGCTTCCGCACCGCAGCGCGTCTACGACGCCACCAAGAACATCGCGACCACCGCGACGCTCGCGGAAGGCGGCAACGGTGTGCTCGGCGCGATGGTCGGCATTCCGTTTCCAATTCCGACGAACGGTCTCGAGGTGATCTGGAACCACATTCTTCGCTGGCGCGCGCTGGGCGGTGAGCGTTTCTACGGTCAGGCGGCGGTAACCCGCAGCGGCAAGTTCACGCTGGTGCAGTTCTCCGATGAGATCTACGTACCGTATGCCGACAGTTCGCTGTCTATCGAAGACCTCGAAAACGTCATCATCTTCTTCAAGGAAAAGACCGTGGCGCCGGCTCGCCTTGCCGGTCGTGTGCTGCTCGTGCACGAAACGCTCGACCAGGCAAAAGAGAATCGCAAGGCGTGGGTGTACAACCCCGGCCAGCGTCGTGTGCGCCGTGCGCCCAACGTGGCGTTCGACAATCCGCGTAGTGGCTCCGATGGTCTGATGACCAGTGACCAGTACGACATGTTCAACGGCAGCCCCGAGCGCTACAACTGGGAGCTCGTTGGCAAGCGCGAAATGTACGTGCCGTACAACTCCTACCGCGTGCACCAGCCTGATCTCAAGTACGCTGATTACCTGAAGCCGCTGCACGTGGATCCGCAATACCTGCGCTACGAGAAGCACCGCGTCTGGGTGGTGGACTCCGTATTGAAGGAAGGCATGCGGCATCAGTACAAGCGACGCACCTTCTACATCGACGAAGACTCCTGGCAGATTCTGTCTGTCGACGTCTACGACAACCGTGACCAGCTGTGGCGGGTGTCGGAAGGGCACGGCATCAATTACTATGACGTGCTGAACTACTGGACAACGCTCGAAGCACACTACGACCTGCAGTCAAACCGCTACATTGCTTTCGGACTCGACAACGAGGCGAGCATGTACAACCTGGCGACGGTGCCCAAGAAGGCAGACTTCACCACCAGCGCGCTGCGTCGTGCGGGCACCCGCTAGGGGGTTCCCACTGGCTGAAACGGGCCGGAACGGGTAACCGAGCCGGCCTAGGTTTAAGTGTGACAGCAAGCGGGACCGGTCCCTGGGGAGGGCCGGTCCTTCTTTCGTTTCCACCGATGATTTGGAGGCCGCCCCATGCCGACATCTGACCGCTGGAAGCGAGCGCTTGGCGCATGCTTACTGGCCCTGACCTGCGCTGCCGCAACGGCCCAGGTTGACGATTCCTACAGCGACGAGCCGGCCTACATTGCCCGGCTTGCCGACCGCTCAATGCTCATCGACGGTGCCGTGAAGCCGTCGGGAGACATCGTGGTGGTTGGCGAGCGTGGCCACGTGCTGCTGAGCAGTGACGGCGGCCAGAGCTGGACCCAGTCGCCCGTACCGACGCGCTCGCTACTCACGGCCGTGTATTTCTTCGACGACAACAACGGCTGGGCCGTCGG
Source organism: Pseudomonadota bacterium (assembly GCA_038533995.1). Lineage (GTDB taxonomy): Bacteria > Pseudomonadota > Gammaproteobacteria > Steroidobacterales > JBCAXP01 > JBCAXP01. Next base: position 6,193 of record JBCAXP010000110.1, on the reverse strand, counting down.
CCATGACACCGTTATTCTTCGAACCACCGACGGCGGCGCAAGCTGGAGCAAGGTGTACTTTGACCCGGCCGACCAGCGCCCGCTGTTCGGCGTGCTGTTTACCGATGCCAACAACGGCATGGCGGTGGGTGCGTACGGCCTGTACATGACCACCAGTGACGGCGGGCAAAGCTGGGAAGTTCGGGACCTGTCGCCGGTGCGCTACGGCGAAGAAGCTGATGGCGACGACGAGGAAGCGGACGATGCCGAGGACGACCCCAGCGATGACGAATACTACGAAGATGAATTCGAGTTCTTCGATTACCACCTGAATCACATTACCGCGGACGCGGCCGGCCGACTCTACATTGCGGCCGAAGCCGGGCACTTCTTCCGCTCGGATGACGGCGGCGAAAACTGGATCGCCATGAACACGCCGTACGAGGGTTCTTATTACGCCACTGTCCCGTTGGAGGGCGACTCGCTGTTGCTGTGCGCGATGCGCGGGCACCTGCTGCGCTCGGACGATGCCGGCGTGACCCTGAAAGATCTCGACACCGATACGCTTTCGCTGCTGAGCGGCGGCGCGGTTACCGGCAATGGCACGGTGCTGGTGGTTGGCATGGGCGGCGCATTGCTGGTCAGCGATGATGCCGGCAGCAGCTTCGAGCTGGTGGCGCAGCCGGATCGCAAGGGCCTGTCCACGGTGCTCGCCGCGGGCAATGGCAACGTTGTCCTCATCGGCGAGGCCGGCGTGCAGCGGCGCGCAGTTGAGAGCCTTAGCAGTGGGCAATAAGCAGTGGGCAGTAGTAGTGGCAAACAATAAACCGGGCACAACGGGACACAAGGCATGAGTTCGTTTTCGTTCATTCGCTTTTCGGAGAACCTGATCTTCAACAACCGCAAGGTTGTGATCGCGTTGTTCGCCATCGCCACGGTTGTGATGATCTGGTTCGCGCGCGGGCTGCACGTCGACGCGGGCTTTACAAAGATGCTGCCCACTCAGCACGAGTACATGCAGACGTACCTGGAGCACCAGGAGCGTTTTGGTGGCGCAAATACCGTGCTGATTGCGCTTGTGGCGAAGGACGGCGATATCTTCAGCCCCGAGTTCATGGAGGCGTTGAAAAACGCAACGGATGACGTTTTCTTCCTTCCCGGCGTGGACCGGCCGAGCGTAAGCTCTCTGTTTACGCCCAACGTGCGCTACACCGAGGTAGTCGAAGACGGCATTGCGGCGGGTAACGTGGTGCCGGCGGACTTCCAGCCAACGCCGGAAGGTCTCGAGCGGGTTCGCAACAACGTACTGAAGTCGAACTACGTCGGCCGCCTGGTGGCCAATGATTTTTCCGCCGCCATCATCAGCACCCAGCTCCTGGAGTTCGATCCGAATACCGGTGAGCCGCTGGACTTTGTCGGGGTGTCACACCTGCTGGATGAGACCATTCGGGAGAAATACGCCAGCGACGAAATCGACGTGCACATTATCGGTTTTGCCAAGGTAATCGGCGATATTACCGACGGCGCGCAGATGGTCATCGTGTTCTTCATCGTCGCGTTCATCATCACGGCGCTTCTCGTGTGGCTGTACACGCAGTCGGTCAAGCTCAGCATCGTGCCGCTCGTCTGTTCGGTCGTCGCCGTGGTCTGGCAGCTTGGCCTTCTCACCGCGATGGGTTTCGGTATCGATCCCATGGGAATTCTCGTGCCGTTCCTGGTCTTCGCCATTGGCGTTAGTCACGGCGTGCAGATGGTGTCGGCGGCGCGTGCGGAGATCTTTGACGGTCTGTCCAGCCTGGAAGCCGCGCGTATGAGCTTCCGCAAGCTCGCCATTCCGGGCAGCATCGCGCTTGCCAGTGACACCATCGGCTTCATTACGATTTATATGATCGAAATTCGCATGATCCAGGAGATGGCAATTACCGCCAGCCTGGGTGTTGCGGTGATTATTCTCACCAACCTGATTCTTCTGCCGGTGCTGATGTCGTACGTCACGTTCGGTGAGGAGTACAAGGCCAAGCTCATCAAGCGCGCCGCACAGCTTCGACCGCTGTGGGAAAAATTAGCCGGTATCGCCTACCGCAAGCCGGCTTCCATCGCCATTGGTATCGGGCTGGTGCTGTTCGCAATCGGCTTCTGGAAGGGTGCGGGCATCAAGATTGGCGACCTGCACGAAGGCGTGCCCGAGCTTCGTGCCAACTCCGTGTACAACATCGACAGCGGAGTGATTACCAGCCGTTTCTCGATTGGCGTCGACATCATCACCGTAATAGCCGAAGCCGAGTCACAGGCCTGTGTCGACTACGACGCCATGTACCGCATCGACGACTTTGCCGGTTACATGACCAACGTGGAGGGCGTACAGAGCGTCGTGACCCTGCCGATGGTTGCCAAGCGCATCAACTCGGGCTGGAACGAGGGCAGCATGAAGTGGCGGGTACTGCCGCGCAATGTCGATAGTCTGTCCCAGTCGGTGTCCAGCGTGGAAACGACCACGGGCCTGCTCAACGATGACTGCAGCGTCATGCCCGTGCTGATGTTCACCGAAGACCACAAGGCAAGCACGCTCACTCGCATTACCGACGCCGTGAAAACGTACCGTAGCGAGACTGACGACGATGTCGTTACGTTCAGGCTGGCCACCGGCAACGTCGGCGTCATGGCGGCTACGAACGAGGAAGTGCAGGCCGCCCAATTCCCGATTCTCATTGGTGTGTTTGCCGCCATCATTGTGCTGTGCGTGGTGACCTTTGCATCGCGTCGCGCGGCGCTGATTACTCTGGTGCCCGCGGCGATCCTGGCGTTCATGCACTTTGCTCCCGGGGTCGAGGCGAGCGGATTCAGGCAGTACGTGAGCATCGCGCTCGGCCTGTACATGATTGGTTGTCTCGTGGTGTTGCCGACAGCGCGATCGGTACTGTGCATCGTAATTCCGCTGGCGCTGGTGTCGCTGCTTGCCTACGCACTCATGACGGTACTCGAGATTGGTTTGAAGGTATCCACGCTGCCGGTGGTGGCGCTGGGCGTCGGCATCGGCGTTGACTACGGCATCTACATTTACAGCCGCTTCCAGGGCTTCCTCCGGGAGGGGCTCAATGTGCACGACGCGTACTTCGCGACGCTGCGAACAACCGGCGCGGGCGTTGTGTTCACCGGCGTTACGCTGGGCATTGGTGTCGCCACCTGGATCATGTCACCGCTGAAGTTCCAGGCCGACATGGGCTTGCTGCTGACCTTCATGTTCCTGGTCAACATGCTGGGATCCATCCTGCTACTGCCGGCGCTGGCCAGCTGGCTGGTGCCCGAGAAGTACCACCACGCGCATCCCGTCGCGAACGACTGACACAGTTTTTCTAATCGCCGCCGTGGTCCTTGCGGCGCAGCTTCTTGACGTTGGAGCGCTTGCGCTTGTCGTCGAGGCGGCGCTGCTTTTGCGCGCGGCTGGGTTTCGTCTTGCGGCGTTTCTTCGGCACGATGGTTGCGCGGTGAATTAACGCGACCAGGCGCTTTGTGGCATCGTCGCGATTCTGGTGCTGGGTGCGAAACCGCTGTGCGTGAATGACGATCTCACCGGCTTCCGTCGCCCGGTTACCGGCAAGCGCCAGCAGCCGCCTCTTGACGTCGGCCGGCAGTGACGGCGAGCGCGCGGCGTCGAAGCGCAGCAGCGCCGCGGTCGCCACTTTGTTGACGTTTTGTCCTCCCGGGCCAGAAGCCCGCACGAACTGCCACTGCAGTTCGCCGTCATCGATGGCGACGGAGGGTGTGATGCGAAGTAGAGCCACGTGTGTTTACGTTGGTGTGTCGGGGTGCCGCGGGCTGTCGCGGTGAGCGAAAAGCCGAGGAGGGCGCGCGACAAGTCAGGCGTTCAAGTCGGGGATCAGCTCGCTTTCCAGCCGGGCAATGCAGTCCTTGAGCATCAGCTTGCGCTTTTTCAGGCGCCTGAGCTGGAGCTGGTCCACACCCTGGTCATCAGCCAGGCGCGTGATGACGTCGTCGAGATCGCGATGAGCGACCCGGAGATCCTTGAGGCGCTCCCGGTTCCGGAATACCTCGGTGTCGATGTTTGAACTCATGGTCTCGGGCGGGACCTTCCTGCTGCCATCTTAGACGTTGGCCGCACACAAACGGTGCATCCGGCCCACTGCAAAAAGCATAGCGCGTTGCCCCGGTAGTTGCCAATCGGCGCCAGTCTGGCGCCTACAGGAGCCCCATCCAGTCGCGGTTCGTGTTGCCGATCACCACAAAGTGCGGGTTCAGGATGTCTTCCTTCGCGTTGTAGCGGAGCGGCTCGCCACTGACCGCAAGCACCTTGCCACCGGCACAGTTCACGACGGCGTGGGCGGCAGCGGTGTCCCATTCGGAGGTAAGGCCCAGCCTCGGGTATACGTCGGCATTGCCTTCCGCGACGACGCAGAACTTCAAACTGGAGCCCATGGGTACCATTTCATGGTCGCCGAGGCGGCCGAGGTAGGCGTCCAGCAGTTCGCCGCGGTGCGAGCGGCTGCCGACGACCCGCGGCGAACCGGCATCGCCGCTGGCCACGCGAATGGCCTCGGGTTCGCCGCCCTCGCTCTGGCGGAAGGCGCCGTGGCCCTGGGCACCGAAGTAGTCCTTGTTCATCACCGGCACGTGCACCACGCCGAGAACAGGCTCGTGGTTCTCGATCAGCGCGATGTTCACGGTGAACTCACCGTTGCGCTTGATGAATTCCTTGGTGCCATCGAGCGGGTCCACCAGCCAGTAGCGCTCCCAGTCGGCGCGCTCGGCGAAGGGCTGCTGCGCGGACTCCTCGGACAGCACAGGCAACACCGGATCCAGCTTGGCGAGGCCCGCAACGATGACCTTGTGCGCCGCCAGGTCGGCCGCGGTCAGCGGTGAATCGTCCGCCTTGTGTTCGACGTCGAAGTCCTGTTCGTAGATCTCGAGAATGGCCGAGCCGGCGTTACGGGCAATGTCGACTACCTGGGGTAGCAAGCGCTTAAGGTCCATGGAGCGTCCTGTCAGAAGGTAAGAATGAGAATTTTTGCCATATATGGTCCGTTTGGACCATATATGGTCGTTATCAGTTTCTGCTGCGAGAGCGCCTGCGGCCGCCACCGCCGGAGCGGGGTGGACGCTTGCCGTTGCGCCCGCCACGAGAGCGCCGCGGAGGTGGCGGGGGCGTGACGACGTCTTCGAACGTGCTGGTGTCGATGCTGGCCACCGGTATCTTGTAACCAATGTAGTCCTCGATTTCCGGCAGCGTTGCCACGTAGTCTTCACAGCCGAGGCTGATTGCATCGCCGGTGGCGCCGGCGCGGGCGGTGCGGCCGATGCGGTGCACGTAGTCTTCCCGATCCTGCGGCAGGTCGTAGTTGAATACATGGCTGACCTCGGGCACGTGCAGCCCCCGGGAGGCGACGTCAGTGCCGATCAGGATAGGTAGCGAACCGCTCTGGAATTCCTTGAGCATGCGCTGGCGCTTGCGCTGCGGCACGTCGCCGGAGATCGCCTGTGCTTCGAGGTCGTTGGCGACGAGGGTGCGCTGGAGCTTCTCTGCAGTGCGCTTGGTGTTGACGAAAATCATCGTACGGCGCGGATCCATCGACTTCAGCAAGCTGATGAGCAGCGGCACTTTCTCGCGGTTCGACGGAAAGTAGATCACCTGGCGTACGTTGTCCGCGGTAACCCGGTCGGGTTCGATGCGGACGAGCTCGGGGTCGTTCATGTGCTCGTAGGCAAGTTCGAGCACGCGCTGTGACAGCGTTGCCGAGAACAGCATGTTGAGTCGCTTGTCCGGTGCCGGCATGCGCCGCAGCAGGTAACGGATGTCCCGGATAAACCCGAGGTCGAACATGCGATCGGCTTCGTCGAGAATGACCGCGTCGATGGACTTCAGGGAGTAAACGCGCTGCTTGAGGTAATCAATGAGCCGGCCGGGTGTGCCGATAAGCACGTCCACGCCGTCTTCGATAATTTTGCGCTGCTTTTCGTAGTCGGTGCCGCCGTACGCCAGGCCTAAGTTCATCCCGGTGAACTGGCCGAGCACCTGCGCGTCATCGTGGATTTGCAGCGCGAGCTCACGGGTCGGCGCAACGATAAGCGCACGCGGATCGCTCGACCGCCGCTCCGGTGAGGCCGGCGTGTTGACGAGGCGAGTGAACATGGCGAGCAGAAAGGCCGCGGTCTTGCCCGTGCCCGTTTGCGCCTGTCCGGCGACGTCGGTGCCCGTGAG
>JBCAXP010000109.1:0-12205 GCA_038533995.1 Pseudomonadota bacterium | reverse complement strand
GTGAGCGGCCTGGCCCTTGGGGCCCGGGTGGAGATCGAGTGTATGTTCGCCCGGGCCCCAAGGGCCAGGCCGCTCACGCCAAGCGCGCTTCGGGCCGGCTTGTTCTCCGGGAAAAACTGCACATACACCGAGTTCATCTTGCCCCACTCAGCAATGTCGGCAAGAAAGACGGTGCATTTGATGGGTTTTTCCATGGAGAAGCCGTGCCGCTCTACCGTGGCCTTGATGTGCTCCATCGTCTGGCGGGTTTCGGCCTCGATGCCGCCCGGCACCAGCTTCATGGTGCCGGCCTCGTTGCCGAGCTTGCCGGACACGTAGAGAACATCGCCGACACGCACGGCATCGGAGAACGGCAGCTCACGATCACCGGCATTGGGCGCGGCCAGGTACTCGATGTCAGCGTCGCCGGCGAAGGCCCCGCCACCGATCAGCAGGCTTAAAGCGACGAGAAAGGAGGATAGGCTTTTCATGAAGGTGTTGCTCCTTTTGCAGTAGCTAGATTTCATTCCGGCGCGCAAGGCCGGCAATGTGTTCGGCGGCGCGGAAGGCCAGCGCCTGGATAGTCATCGTGGGCTGCCCCCGACCGGACGTCACGAAGCTGCTCCCATCGCAGATAAACAGGTTGGGCACCTCATGACTGCGGTGGAAGCGATCGACCACTGACGCTTCCGGGTCGTTGCCCATGCGGCAGGTACCCAGCAGGTGCGCCGCAATGGTACTGGGCCCCTCGTCGTACGCCACGACTTTCTTTGCGCCGGCGGCGTGCATGATGTCAACGCCCTTTGCCTGCAGAAAGCGACCCATCGCGATGTCATCTTCGTGATCGTGGTAGGTGATGCGGGCTGCCGGCAGGCCGAAGCGATCGCTCACCTTCGGGTCGAGCGTCACGTTGTTGGAGTCCAGCGGCAGCGATGTCGTGGACGCGACTATGGACATGCTGCGAGTAAAGCTGTCGGCCAGATACTCCTTGAACTCTTTGCCCCACCGGCGCATGCCTGGTGGCGGGAACATTTGTGAGTAAAGCACCGGCGTGGCCAGGAACAGCGGCCGGCCGTCGAGGCCGCCGCCGCCGTAGAAACCACGCTTCGGATCGGTCTCGTAAAAATCATGCACGATGCGCGTGCACTGGATGCCCTTGTACTCGTTGAGCTGGTGCTCGAAGGTGGCGTTCACGCTCGTGTGGTAATTGAACATCAGGTTGCGGCCAACCATGCCACTGCCGTTCGCAAGGCCCTGCGGAAAACGAGACGACTCGGACATGAGCAGGAGCCGCGGCGTCTCCAGGCCATTGCCTGCAACGATGACTGCCTTCGCCTTCTGGGAACGCTCGGCGCCGTCAGCGTCGAAGTACTGCACTTCGCTGACCCTGCCCTTGTCGTTGGTGACAATGCGGTACGCGGTGCTCTCTGTGCGCACCTCGCAGCGCCCGCTGGCCATCGCGTCAGGCAGCATGGCCGACAGCGACGATGACTTGGCGCCGGTTTCGCAGCCAAAGCCCATGCAAAAACCGCAATTGATGCACGGCGCGCGACCGCGGTACGGCTTCGACAGGATCGCCACGGGCGCTACCTGCGGATTGAGGCCAATCTTTCGCGCGCCCTTCTCGAACAGCACGCCGGAGGATTTCACCGGCATTGGCGGTAGCGGATAGGGCTTCGAGCGCGGCGGGTCGAACGGCCCGGGCGCGCCGGACACGCCGACCTCCCAGTCGACACGGGTGTAGTAGGGTTCAAGCTCCTCGTAGCTCACCGGCCAGTCGGCAAAGTTGGTGCCGGGGATACCGCCAAGCAGGCTCTTTTCCTTAAAGTCGAGCGGGCGAAACCGCCAGTAGTTGCCGGAGAAGTGGACGCTGCTGCCGCCTACGGTGCGCGCGTACCAGGCCGGCTGAAAGCCTTTTACAGAAACAGCTTCTTTCTCGTCGCTTTGCCGAAAGGACTGGGTGTTGTCCTGGTCCGCACCGCCGGAAAGTCCGGCACGAAATATCACGTCCAGTTCGTCGTGTGTAAAGTCGGCCTCGCTGAGCCACTTGCCCTGTTCGAGCACGACCACGTCGAGGCCCTTCGCCGTCAGCTCACGGGCCAGTACACCGCCGGCGGCGCCCGAGCCGATTACAAGGAAGTCCACCGCCTTGTCCAGCGCAAACGCTGGCATGTCGTTGGGCTTTCTCATCCGCTCACCCCATCGGCGCTCACCCCACCGTCGGCATCGTCGTCAGGCTTCGCGTCGTAATGCCCGAACGGCGGGAACCAGGCGTGACGGTGGTCGAAGCCGATCAGGTCCCAGCCAACGTGATTGCGGTTGCCGCCGTACACCGGCATCGAGAACATACCGAACAGCGTCAGAGTAACGATCATGCCCAACCCGCCGGCGTCATCGGCCGCCTCCATGAGAGCGACCTGGCGAGCACTGTCCAGCTCGGCGAAGCGGGTGCCCTTGCCCGCCATGGCGTTGATGCCCGCCAGTTCCTCGATGAGTGATTCACGCATGTGCGCGAACTCACCCCCGATGACGTTGTCGATGAAATACACAACGCCCGCCTCCCGGGCGCCAGGCGTGTCGTCGGTGGGAATCACCTGGGCGCAAAGTGCCTCGATATCGGCCGCGTCGTCCGACGACAGGTTTTTGAAGCCTGCCCCGGCGTCGCGCGCCGCGGCCGCTGCCCTGGCAAGCGGAAGCAAGGCCGGCAGGTGAACGCTCGCCAGCGAGAGCCCGGCGGCGGCACCCGTTGAGCGCAGGAACTGGCGGCGGGTCGTTTGGCGTTGTGTCATGCAAACCTTCTATCAGAGTCCGCTCCCGCGGCGCAAGGGTGCCTTTACCGCACTTTTGGACACGGATTGCGGCAAATTGCCGGGCGCACCGCGTTACAGTCCGGTTCAGGCTCTGCGATACCATTTCGCTATGGAGATCAGCCAATGATTTTTCGTCGCCTCGGCGCCCTGCTTGTGGGCACCGCAGCGCTATGCGCCGGACCCGCGCTGGGCGGCCCGCCCTTCCAGCCGCCCGGCGCCAACCTCACCCTCGGAAACCTCTCGCACACGCTGCCGGTGCAGGGCGCGATGGGCAATCCGGCGGCGGCAAGCGCATGGCCCGCCGACGCGGCCCGAGGCTCGAACCGGGGTACAGGATTCACCGGCTCTGCAGGGCTTGAGTACGGCAACCTGGACAACATCTTCGAATTCTACGATCGCATTACCGGGGGCTACACGCCCAGCGACCCCGACGATGGGGGCGGCGGTGACCCAGGGGACGGTGACGATGACGACGGCATCGACCTCGGTGAGATCTGGGACCGGCTTGATCCTGACATTCAGGATGCGGTGACGTCCGTTGCCGAAGAGATCGCCACCCAGGCTGCGCTGCTGGCCCTCGTCAGCGAAGAGGGCTACGGCAAGGCCTGGTTAACAGCCGATTTGCCGTGGCTGACCGGCTATGACGGGCTCGGAGGAACATGGACAGCGCGTCTCAACTGGTCCGGCGCTTCCCGGGCCTTTGGCCTTGCGGAAGGCATTTCTTTCGACACCGACGCGGCGCGCATGGCACTGGAAGACTGGTTCGACACGCTCCCAATTGACCGTCCGGAGGTGTTTCCCATTGACGACCAGGTCGAACTCATAGTCGACCCGGAAACCAACTCGGTTGCCATGCGAATTGCCAACGACAGCTCCATCGTTACCAAGTCCACGCAAACCACACAGCTAAGCGTCGGCTACAGCCGCCCGACGTGGTCCTTTGGCGGCGGCACTTTGCACGTTGGCACCACGGCCAACCTTTACTTCATGCAGCTCTCCCGTGCGAGCGTTCGTTTTGGTGACGTCACCGACTCGAAAGAGCTATTTGACGAGATCCGCAACGCGGACTTCACGTCGGACACGCGTTTCGGCCTGGACGTTGGCGCTCTGTGGGTTGGCAGAAACGTGCAGCTTGGCGCACAGGTCACCAACCTCAACGAGCCTGAATTTGCATTCCCCGGGGTGGACCTGTCGCCCTACTCGGCGCCCGACATCATTGACTTCCTGGAGCGTGATCGTGTGTACACGATGGACAGGCAGCTAACCGTCGAGGCGTCTGTTTTTGACGAGAAGCGCCGGTGGTCGGCGCACCTGGGCTACGAGGTCGACCCTGTGACTGACCCGCTGGGCGACCGCTTCCAGTGGCTCACGGCGAGCGCCGCCTTTACCACGGACGCCTGGTGGCTGCCGTCCCTGCGCGCCGGCTACCGGGAAAACCTGGCGGGCACCGGCCTGTCGTATGTCACGGCCGGCGCGACGCTTTTCAAATACGTCAACCTGGACCTCGCGTCGGCCTTCGACACGGTACGCATCGAAGGCCGTGACCTGCCGCAGGGCGTGATGGTCAGCCTTGGCTTCCAGATTGGCTGGTAGGGTGACGATCCAGAATGACACGTCCCACTCGGTTAGCGTATTAGTCAACGCCAGCGAGCGCCGCGTCATGTACTACAGGCTCCCGGGCCGCTCACTACGGCAATTCGACGCCGATTGAAACCAGTCAATACACGTATAGCGCAAGCTGTTGATCGCTGGTACAAGAGGGTACCGCAAACCGCGCCGGCGGCGCGCTCCGGAGACGAGCATGGCGGACAACATCGACCTCGACCAGTTTCTCGAGCGCCTTCGCAGCCGCAACCCCGGCGAGGCAGAGTTTCACCAGGCCGTTGCCGAAGTCGTTCACGACATTCTGCCCGTTATCAATGCTTCGCCCCGGCTGCAGCAGGCGAGCATCCTGGACCGGCTCATTGAACCGGAGCGGGTCATCGGGTTTCGCATAGTCTGGGAAGATGACAAGCGGAACGTGCGCGTCAATCGCGGCTACCGCGTCCAGTTCAACAGCGCCATCGGCCCCTACAAGGGCGGTCTGCGGTTTCACCCAACGGTAAACCCGTCCATCCTGAAGTTCCTTGCCTTTGAGCAAACCTTCAAGAACGCACTGACCGGGCTGCCCATGGGCGGCGGCAAGGGCGGCTCGGACTTCGATCCCCGCGAGTGCAGCGACGGCGAGATCATGCGCTTCTGCAACAGCTTCATGCTGCAGCTTCATCGCCATATCCGCTCGGACACCGACGTGCCCGCCGGCGACATCAACGTTGGCGAACGGGAAATTGGCTACCTGTTCGGCGCCTACCGGCGAATCACCAACGAGTTTCAACCGGTACTTACCGGCAAGGGCCTGTCGTTCGGCGGCAGCCAGATGCGCACCGAGGCAACCGGCTATGGCCTGCTGTACTTCGTGCGCGAAATGCTCGCCACGCAAGGCAAGAGCATCGATGGAATGCGCGTCGTCGTCTCGGGCGCCGGCAACGTGGCGACGCACGCCGTCGAGAAAGCGGTCGACATGGGGGCTCGCGTCGTGACGCTCTCTGACAGCCGTGGATTTATCCTGGACGAAGCAGGTCTTAACCGTGACAAGCTGAACTGGGTGCGACAGCACAAGGAAAAGCCCGGTACCACCCTGGAACCCTACACCGAGGAGTTCGGCGCGCGCTGGTTCGCCGGGAAGCAGCCATGGCACGTCGACTGCGACGTCGCGTTGCCGTGCGCGACGCAAAACGAACTGGACGAGGAAGCGGCGCGCGCGTTGGCTGCCAACGGCTGCACCGTGATTGCGGAAGGGGCGAACATGCCGGTGACTCATGCAGCGCGCGCGTTTATTGATTCCGCCGGATTACTCTACGGCCCGGGCAAGGCCTCAAACGCCGGCGGCGTGGCAGTCTCGGGCCTTGAGATCAGCCAGAACCGCGTGCGCCGGTCACACACCCGGCACGAAGTGGACGAGGACCTGCAGTCGATCATGAAGAGCATCCATGGCGCCTGCGTCGAACACGGCACCGGCGACGATGGCAGAGTCAACTACGCGCGCGGCGCCAACGTTGCCGGCTTTCGGAAAGTTGCCCACGCCATGCTCGGCCAAGGCTACGGCTGAGTGGCCCGTGCTAGCTGTCGGCCCCGCGCTTCTGAAACTCCCGCGGACTCACCGACGTCCAGCGCTTGAATGCACGGGAGAAATTGCTCTGGTCCGAGAATCCTAGCAGGTAGGCAATCTGTGCGTGCGTGTGGCGGCCGTCGAGAAGGTACTGCTGGGCAAGGCTCTGGCGCGTACTCTGCAATACGGCGCGATAGCTCAGGCCCTCCGCCTGCAGCTGGCGCTGCAAGGTGGACGGACTGCGATGAAGCCGCTCCGCGATGAGTTCCTGATCCGCTTTGCCTGACGGCAGCAGGTCAATGAGCAGCCGCCGAACCTTGGACGCGGTCTTCGCCGGATTCAGACTTTCAATGTACTTCTCGGCGATGTGATCGGTGGCCCTGGCGATATCGGGAGACGCGCCTGCAAGGCGTTCATCGAATTGGGTTTTGTCGAAATAGAAGCAATCGAGCGGTGCGCTGAAGCGAATGTCAGCGCACACATGCTCCCGGTACGCGTCGGGATGCCGTTCGTTTCCGAACGTGAGGTCCAGTCTGCGCGGGCGAATCTCCGTGCCGGCAATGCTATCCAGAAGCGACAGCAACGCGGTGTTGCCACAGTCAATGGCCTCATCGACCGGCGCCCGGTCTTTTTCGGGAAAAGCTCGCGACAGGACGTAGTGGCGGCCGTCGTCACGCAGTCCGTACTCCACCGAGGCCGTGGTAAGCAGCTGGTGGTAGCGCACGAAGCGCTCCAGCGCATCTCGAAGCGTTGAACTTGCCAGCCATGAATGACCGAGGGCATAGAGGTGCTGGGGCAACACAAACCAGCCGACTTTCAGACCCACGCACTCGTCCCCGGTCGCCTCCCGAGCCGCCCGCCAAAGCCGCGACATGGACGCCAGAGGATAGCGCTGCTTCGGCGAGACCGGCACCTCAAGCGGCACACCAGCACTGGCAAAAATTGGTGCCGGGTCCAGTCCATAGCCTTCCCGTAGCGCGACCGCGAAGATCTGGGCGGCGGATGCCAGCGTTGTTGGCTCGTGAAACATTTGACGCCTATTGAATCGAATCTGACGCGAAACAACAAGAGCGCGAGGGCCCCGCACCGTACCGTTCCCGCATGAGAAAAACATATCAGGGAACGCAAGCAATGGAGAAAAAGACACCCGGGATTGGTGACTCTGACAACAACCTCGAAACGGTGGATGCCGTCGCGCGCGCCGCGCACCTGTGGATCAGGGCGCTATGCATGACCGATCACCTGAGCGAAGGAGACCGCTTCGCCCTTGCAGGCGGGCTCATCAGTGGACTGTGCGAGCGGCTGGACCTCGACCCGAGAATCCAGCAGCTCGTGGCGTACGTTTACGCCTTGCTGAGCGGCCAGGACGAGGACGGCGAAGCGCTGTCGGCTGCGCGGCTGATGGTGCACCGGCCGATACCACCGGAGTATCGCGATTCCTACGAGAAGGGTCGTGACGAGGCTGCCGGCATTGTCGAAATGCTGGCCTATCACCGGCACAACTAGAAACGCTTCACCCCGAGGCCGGCGGGCGCAAGGCAGCCCGGCCAGCGGCAGCCCTCACGACGGCGTGAGGGCGCCGCTTCTGTACTACCAGCCCTCTAGCCGCTGACAATCGCCTCTGCTTCCATTTCGACGAGGTACGGATCACCGACGAGGTCAGCACGAACCAGCGTGTTGGCCGGCTGTATCTGCGCAAAGGTCCGTCCATGTACCCGCGCCACCACTTCCCAGTGATCGATATCGCGAACGTAGATGCGAGTTCTCACAACGTCCTTGAGCGCGCCGCCCAGCGACTGCAGCGCCCCTTCAATCTTGTCGATCACGAACTGTGCCTGCACTGCCGGGTTACCCTCGCCAATGACGCGGTCGCCGTGGGTCGCCGTCGTGCCTGACACCAGAATGCGATCGCCATGCCGCGTCGCGCGACTGAAGCCCGCGACGTCTTCCCAGATGGTGCCGCTGAGCGCAACGGTGCGGCCGCCGGCGCGCGCTTCCGTCGGGAAAGGCGGCGGCAGGCTGTCGATGTGATGGCTAAGGTCACCCGATGCGGTCAGGAAAGGCGGCTTGCGGTATTCGTCGCCGCAGTCGCCGGGAACGGGAGTGAGCTCTTCGAGCGCCGCTTGGATGGCGTCACGTCCCGCGTCGTCGAGGTCGGATTCGAGTAGCTTGAGGTTGTTAGCAATATGCTCGCTCTGGCCCAGCCGAGCACCGATGATCACGGCGCCAACGGCGGGACTGTCAAGGATGTAGCGCGTCGCGAGATTGGCCATTGATACGCCGTGCCGCTGCGCGGTCTCATTCAGCACCCTGAGCAGCCGCTGGAAGACCTGCCAGCCGCCCGCCACGTCAATGTAGCGCTTGTATTTCATCTGCGACCAGGTCGAAAGATCGTCGATGGCCGGCTCGGGTTTGTCGAGCCAACGCTCCGTGAGAAAGCCACCGGCCAGCGTGCCGAAGGCGAGCAGGCGAACGCCGCGTTGCCAGCAAAGCGCTGCCATGTCTCCCGCTGCACGCTGGTCTAGAAGCGAAAAGCACACCTGGTTGGAAACGATGTCGATTCCAGCGTCGAGTACGACTTCGAGATGCGCCGTGTCAAAGTTCGTGAGGCCCAGGTGATGGATCAACCCTTGCCCCTGCAGCTCCTTTAGGTACAAGAGGTCGTCGACGTAGGTCGGGTCAGCGTAATTCCACGCGTGATATTGCAACAGGTCCAGCCGCTCGGTCTGCAAACGGCTCAACGCACGCTCGACCGCTTCGCGAACCGTTTCCCGGGTCGAGCCGCCGGGCTGTGGCACCCACTTGGTGAACGCCTGCACGTCGCCACGCGCATGTTTGCTGGCAAAGATGCCGGCGATCTCCTCTGCCGAACCGTAGTGATCAGCCATATCGAAAGTTGTCAGACCAGCGTCGGCGTACGGGCTCATGCTGCGTGCCGCCGCATCAAGGTCGAGGGACTGGCCGCTACGCTCCATATCGGCGATTTGCCACAGGCCGGTAACGATGCGGGAGATACGCAGATTCGGTGCGAGCTCGGTGTAGAGGGTCTTGTCGTTCATGGCGCGAATATCACATCCTTCAGCGTGTGTGCTCCCAATCGGCATTCTCCGGTGGAAGCCTGTCGAAGACGGTACGCATGTCGACCCCGAGCTTTCGCTGCTTCCGCAATTCAGCAAAGTAGATGAGCGACGCTATGGCCATCACGATCAGCCAGACCGGGGTGGAGTGGAAGTACCAGGCTTCCACGTCCGCGGAGAGATCCCTCGTCACGTGAACAATGAGAAAGCCGGTGAGCAGGATGACACCGAGACCAGCCAGCACGACCTGCCCCTGCCGGGACTTTAGCACCTTGACCTCGCCGGCCAGCGCCGGATTGCGACGCGGCAGCGTGAGCACCGTAAGGCACATCAGCAAAAAATTCACCAGCATCGACGTGACCATGATGTCGATGCCGAGAAAGAAATCGCCGGCGAAGTGGCTGCCGAGAATACCGATGCTGGCCATCGCGCCGCTGAGCAGCAGCGCTGCCTGTGGCGTATGCCGGCGCGGATTTACCCGCGCGATCCAGCGCGGAAAGATACCGTCCTCAGCCCAGGCAAACATGAGCCGCGACACGGCCAGCAGCATGGCCGGCAGGTCGTTGATCAGCGCAATTGCGGCCCCCGCAATGATCGCAGCGGTCCAGCCAACGGGCAGCAGGTACGTGAAAAGGCCGGGCGCCGTAACGTCCCGGTTAGCAGCCTCGGCTGCAACGAAGTCCCAGGGAACCGCGTGATACACCGCAGCGGTGAACAGGAAGTAGTAACTGCCCACGGTCACGATTGCGATGCCAATCGCGAGCGGCAGGTTGCGGCCCGGATTGCGCGCCTCTCCGCCGGCCTGGGCGATCGAGTCGAAGCCGATGAAACTCGAAAAAAGCACGGCCGCGGCGGCGAGAAAAATCGCAAAATCGAAGGGCGAAGCGGGCGTGTCGGGCAGCACCCGACCTTCACTTTCGAGCAGCGCGGCTTCAAACGCCGCCTGGTCGAAGGAGAAGCCCGCGACGACAACGACGCCTCCCAGCACGAACATGACGATCATTAGGGGAATCAGGGTGCGTTCGTAAAACCGGGTGCCCCGGATGTTGACCGCAACGAACAGCCACACCATCGCAAGCGCCAGTGAAACGCGGATCGCCCCGTTCTCAAGCGTCTGGGCGGTGGCGGGCCAGTCCAGCGTTACGGCGATATCGCGCAGGAACGGCACAATCACGTAGGCAATGACGCCGATGACAAT
The DNA here is from genome assembly GCA_038533995.1 of Pseudomonadota bacterium. Classification (GTDB taxonomy): domain Bacteria; phylum Pseudomonadota; class Gammaproteobacteria; order Steroidobacterales; family JBCAXP01; genus JBCAXP01. Next base: position 1,993 of record JBCAXP010000109.1, on the reverse strand, counting down.
TGAAAGGCCAAACCACTGAGAGAAGCTGGCGACAAAGCCGAGGTACGGGTGCAGCCCGCGGCTTGCGTAAAGGTAGCTTCCGCCCGCGCGCGGCATCGCCGACGCCAGGATCGAATAGGCCAGCGCGGCAAGCAGGGCCGGGGCCGCGGCGAAGAGAAAGGCCGGCAGCACCCAGGGCCCAATGCCCGGCACGCCGCGGTGAATCATGAACGGAACAACGTACACCGACGCCCCGAGCATGGAGCAGATTCCGGTGGCGGCCAGGCCAACGAGGCCGAGCTGGCGGCGCAGGCGGGTGTGGGGTTCTGGACTATCCTGCTCGTTCATTCGGCTGGGTACAGGTTGTTGCTCTTCGTGAGCGCGAGACTAGTATAGTGCCGCCATGCGATCCACCCCTTGCAACCAACGCCGCACTCTCCTGCCAGTCCTGCTGCTGGCGCTCACCGGCCTTGCCGGCGCGGCGCCGGCCCTCGCGGCATTGCAACCGATGCCCGGCCTTGTGATGCATTCCGATTCGCCCTCACGCCACCGCATTGAGCTTGTCGTGTACACAGACATCGGCGAGCCCGCATTCCTGGCCGCGCTGCGCCAGTCGGTCGAGACCCACTGGAACCAGGCGCCGGCGATGCTCGCGGCTGGCCTTCGCATCGAGCTTTCCATCACCTACGTACCCGCGGATCCTCAATCCACGCCCCAGGACCGCCTCGCGCAGTTTCCGGAAGACGCGCTCGTGCTTACGACCGGCCTGCGCTCAATGCCCTCCAGACGGGTGCGTAGCGTGCCGCCTGTGGAACCACTGCCGTCCGGCGAGATGCTGGCCCTGGAAATCGGACACCTACTCGGCTTCAACGAAAGCACCGAGTCCGGCGAGGTTTCAGAGGAAATGGTGCGCGACCTTTTTAACGCTTACGGAAGCGAGCCGTATGTGTGCCCCTGCGACGCCCCGGAGTGATAGTCTGGCGTCTCGACGGAGAATTCATCATGTGCCGCAATATCAAAACCCTGCATAATTTTGAGCCGCCCGCGACCGCTGAAGAGATTGACGCTGCGGCACTGCAGTTCGTCAGAAAGATCAGCGGTACTGCAAAGCCTTCCCAGGCGAATGAGCGCGCGTTCAATGAAGCGCGGGCGGAAGTTGCCAGCGCCGTTACCAGGCTGCTGTCGTCGCTTGTTTCAAAGGCGCCGCCCAAAAATCGGGAAGTCGAGAAAGCCAAAGCACAGGCACGATCCCGCAAGAGGTTCGGCCAGACAGGCTCGCGCCCTGATGCATAACGCGCCGCCGAGCTTGACCGCCAGATGACACAGCAGTTCAAGGACCAGGGCGGCGCCGCAACGATGGACCCGTCGGCGCTTCGCCGCTGGCTGCTGTCGAAGTATGTGTCATTTCGATCCAGCGAAGGGCAGCTCCACAAGCAACGGCAGAAGGCCGAAAGGCGGCGTCGCGCGGACGCTCGCCCTCACGTGGTGGAGTACTTTCACCAGGTTGACGATGGCTACAGCCACCTCGCCGCTCAACTGCTGCAGCCATTGGCAGAGCGTTATGGCGTTGAGGTTCGCTGCCACCTGGTGCGCGGTCCCGAAGGCAAGAACGTATCCGACCCGGATCTCCTGCTAAGGCTTGCGCGGTACGACAGTTCGCTTATCGCCTCTCACTATGGCCTGTCGTTTCCTGTGGCCAGGGACGCACCCGCCGGTCAGGCGGTTGAGCTCGCGCTGTCAGTTCTTGCCTCGCTTGACGCGACTACGCTCGTCCAGGAGCTTGCGGCAGTTAGCGATGCTTTCTGGTCAGGGGATATCGCCCGGCTTGAACAACTGGCCAGCGGCGCTCGCCGTGCCGAGCCAGCCGAGGTGGCCGGGCGTCTGGAGGCAGGCACCAACCGGCGCGCCGAGCTCAAGCACTACTCGGGCGCGATGTTTCACTACGAGGGCGAGTGGTACTGGGGCGTCGACCGGCTGCACTACCTCGAAGAGCGCCTCGCGGCACTCGGCCTCG
>JBCAXP010000108.1:0-12245 GCA_038533995.1 Pseudomonadota bacterium | reverse complement strand
ATCCAGAGCAGATCCACCGACCCGCCGCTGTCCCTGCCGCCGGCGCGCTCCGCCACAATGCGCGCGACCGCCTCGGCGATGTCCGCCACGCGCACGTGGCGCAGTTCCACATCGTACTCGTCGCGCAGCCTTTCACGCGCCCAGTCGATGTACTGGTTGATCGCAAGGTCGCCACCCCACGCGTTGAAATAAACCGTCTGCCCGGCGGCTTCCGCGACAACGTCCTCCCACGGCTCGGCCTGCGCCACTGCTGGCAGCAACGCTGCCAGGGTCAGGCCAATGAGCCAGGTCGGCCGCATCAGAAGAAGTAGCGCATGCCGAACTGGAATTGCCGGGGAGCGCCGGCATTGCGGCGAACAAACGGCTGGCCGAAGACCTGGATCTGGTTCGACTGCGTGGCCGAATTCGCAAATCCGGACTCGTTTTCCCGGTTAAAGAGATTGAACACGTCGGCGGACACCTCGAGCTGGCCCGCACCGGGCAGGCGCGGCTGCCAGCGCAGCCCAACGTCAACCACGGCCGACCAGTCCAGCCTGTCCGAGTTGCGCGACACGCCCGGGGCGCGATCGGAATTGCCGAGGTACGCGTCCGTGAACGATGCGCCGTCGCCATTGAGGTCGGTCGTGCCAAAAATGCTGGTGTCGGGAATCAGGTTGATCGGCTGCCCCGACTCGAACTGGCCCGCGAGGCTGACCGTGATCGATTCCGTGGGGTAGAAATACAGCACGCTGGAAATCGCATGCCGCCGGTCGTTGATCGACGGGCCCCACTCCGCCTCGAAATCATTGGAGTTGGCGGAACGAAAGTTGATGTCGTCGGTGTTGTTCGTGAGCTCGGACAGCGTGTAGGCAACGCGCAAGCCCCACCAGTCGGGGGCGGCGGCCTTCTGAAGCACGAGGTTGAGCGCGCGGTAACGCGACTCGCCGCCGGTTTCCGACACCACGATCTGGCGTGCACCGCCAGGCACTGGCGCCACCGGGCGCGTCGCATCGGCGGCCTCCTGGCTGCGAATCAGGCCAAGAGACTCGGCAAGCACGCGTCGTTCTGCGTCCGTGGGTAACGCACGCAGGGCGGCGATGTTTTCATCGGTCAGGTTGTCAACGTTTGGCGAGAACCGCGCCGGCGCATTGAGATCCCGAAGCCGCAACAGGTCGTAGCCCCGGTAGTACAGCAGATCCGCGGAAGCAAGCCACTGGTCGCTCGCCTGCCACTGCACGCCGGCGGAAAATTGCACCGTGTAGGGGCTGTCGAGGCCCTCCGGATTGAGAATGCGCCGTTCGTTCGACACTGCCGTTTCGCGCAGGTCCGGCACCTCTTCGGGGGTCGGGCATTGCAGGTAACCGTCAGGGCAATCCGGGTTGACGCTTAAGTTTCCGTCAAAGGTCACCTGCGCGGGGTTCAGGTCGGCTGGCAGCAGGCCCGCATCGGAAAGCTGTCGCAACTGATCCTGAAAGGCTGCGGAAGTTGTGTTCTGCTGAAGCGCGTCCGACAGAATCGCGTACGGGATGCGCTCGCGGTACACGCCGGCGCCGCCGCGAAACGCAAGGCGCTCGCTGGCGCGATAGTTGAAGGCGAGGCGTGGTGAAAAGTTGTCCGTATCGGCGGACCCCGACCCCGCCTCCGTGAGGCTGTCGTAGTCCCAGCGCAGGCCGGCAGTTACGGTCAGGTCTTGCGAAAGGCTGATCTGGTCCTCGAAGTACAGCGACAGCTGATCCTGCGTATCGCCGAAGCGCGCTGGGCGTAGTTCAACCGCGTAGTTAATCACTTCCGCCGTGGCTGGAATGTCGTCAACGCCAAGGTCTACGCCCCGGTCAAGAGCGCGCACTGCTTCCAGCTCTTCTTCCGTCAGGCGGACCCGGTAGTTGCCCTGCGGATTACCGCCGCCCGCGAGGCTGAAGTCCGAGTGAAGCAGGTCGGCGCCGACTTTCAGCGCGTGGGAACCGGCAAGCCAGGTAAAGCTCTGCTTGAGCTGCAGCATTTCCTCGCTTTCGTCGAACGTAAAGCCGGGGTGGCCCAACACCGCGGCGGTGAGTCCGTCCGGCGACTCGACGATCACCTGGGGGTCGTCGTTGGCCAGCGGGCGCGCGTAGTCCCAGTCAAAGCTCGCGTACTGGAAGCGCGTTTCCGACGTGAAAGTGCCAGTGTCGTAGATGGCGGAAAATGCCGTCGCGAGCGAGTCGCGTTGCTGTACCGAACCAGCAGAGGGAAAGGTCACGCCGCCTTCCAGGCCGCCGCCCTGGCGCTCGATGTCGACGGAACCGGAGTTCACGCGGAACGACAACCACCAGTCGTCGGTGAGCTTGTGATCGAAGCGCACAGACCCGAGCAGCGTTTCGTTTTCGCCGGGCACCGTAGCGTTGACGCCGAGTTCCGGCGACGACAGCAGGTTGTCCTTTTCGTCGTTGGTGTATTCGAGGTTCGCGAAGAAAAAGGTCTTGTCCTGGCGAATCGGCCCGCCGAGCGAAAAGCCGACCTGGTCGCGCCGAAAGCCGTCGCGAACGGCGTTGCCGGAAAGGTCGCGGGAAGCAAACGGCGAGGAAGCGTCAATCGACGAACCCGGACGGACCAGGTAGAACGCCTCGCCGGTCCACTCGTTGCTGCCGGAACGTGACGTGACGTTGACTACACCGTTGCCGGTGCGGCCGTACTCCACGGAGTAGGACGACGCGAGCACGGTAACGTCGGACGCAAAGCCGGTCGAGATCGGAAAGCGCGGGCCGCCCAGAAAGTTCTCATTATTGTCCAGCCCGTCGATCAGGTACTGCGTGTACAAACCGTTGGAGCCGTTAATAGACACGGGCGGCGCCTCCGGAAAAAAGCCCGTCGCCGGCGTCACGTTCGGCAACCGGACCAGCGCCCGCGACAGGTCGCGTGCCTCTATCGGCAGCGCCCGCAGCTCGCGGCTCTCGAGGCTGGCACTCACTTCGGCGTCGAGCGCATTGATCGCGAGGCTGCTACGCCTGCCCGTCACAACAATCGTCTCCGCAATGCGCACGCTCACCGCGCGCGCCTCGTCACTGCGCAAGCGAATATCGGTGGCCAGGGTAACGCCGTCCACGCGCACCTCGTAGCCCGGTCCCGCGGGCACGCCGGAAAAGCGCGCCCGGCCGCTGCGGTTGCTGACGCTGCTCGTTTCGAAACCGGTGAGCGCGTTGCGCAGAGTGACAGTCTCACCGATTGCCGGGTCGCCCGCCGTGTCGTTGACGGCAACGTCGACGATGGCAGCGATAACGGCGGGGCTTGCAAACGCGCTGACGCACGCAACAACGGCGGGCGCCAGCCGGCGGCGAAAATTACTCAGGAAAAGGCTGTGCATGGAGCGGTATCTCGTTTCGTTAAGTTCGAGCTCGGCGCCTTGCAACATCCCCCGGCTGCAACGCGCGGTTAACGGGTGAACGGATAAAGACCGCGTGTCCGCACAAATTATTACGGGAACCGAATATGCCACAACCGCGAAATATTTTGCGGCGCGGTCCGGTCAACTGTCACAACGCGAATAATCCGGGAGAGCTGAATGCGAAAAATGCTGGCAACGGCGCTCTTATGCCTGAGCCCCTACGCCCATGGTCTCGAAGTCCCCGTGGGTGACCTCGACGCCTGGACCGCACTCACCTTCAACGGCATTCCGGCAAACTCGGTGTCAGCAACCGACGGGGCGCTTCACATTGCCGTGGACAGCTCCGCCAGCCCGCTGGTGCACCAGCTGCCTGCTCCAACGCAGGTAAGCGGCATCACCGTCGTCGCAAGCTGGAACGGCGCCCTGCAGATTGCCGACGGCGCGGTGCAGGGCGACGAGAATACCGACGACTTCGTACTGAAGCTGGGCATCGTTGAATCAGGCGACAGGACGCTTGGCTGGGTCCAGCGGCGCATAGCCGCGAAATGGGTCAGGCAGCTGTTCAGCCTGGCGCCCAGGGGCACGGGCATCGAACGCATCAACTTTCTGTCAACGACTCAAAGCCCGACGCAATTGGGTAGCAGCCGCGTTCACCCCTTGAGTGAACTTCTGCACGAGGAGCGCATCGTGCACCTCGATGCGCCGGGCGTTTTCGAAATGACCCACCAGTTCGACATGCCGGTGGAAGTGCTCGGGCTATGGATTTCGTCCGACGGCGACAACACCGGCTCCGCCTTCGATCTGCGGATCGACCGGATTCATCTCCACACGGAGTAGCGCTGCGCGCGTGCTCGCCCAGGGGCCGGGTGGTCACCCGGCCATCAGTTCATCCATCGTCTCGGCGCCAGCCACCATCGTCAGCACGTCGTAAGACGCCACGATCTCGCCTTCCTGGTTGGTCGCCTCGGCGTCCCAGCGCACTTCGCCGTAGCCCATCGCATGGCGCCAGGTTTTCTGCTTGCAGGTGAGTCGTACCTTAAGCTGATCGCCCGGGTACACAGGCTTGGCAAAGCGCAGCGAATCGAGGCCATAGTTGGCAAGCACCGGTCCGATTTCAGGTTCCACGAACAGGCCCGCGGCCAGCGACACAATCAGGTAGCCGTGCGCCACGCGACCATCAAAAAACGGGTTGCGCGCCGCCTGCGCCTCGTCCATGTGGGCGTAGAAGGTATCGCCGGTCAGGTGCGCGAAGGCCTCGATGTCTTCGACGGTGATCTCCCGCTCGGCGCTGTTTAGCGTATCGCCAACCTGCAGCTCCTCGAACGTCTTGCGAAACGGATGGCTGCCCGGGTCGCTCTCCTGTGCCCCCCGAAGCCAGCGGTTGGTCACGGCCGAGATCGTCTGCGGTGAGCCCTGCAGCGCAGTACGCTGCATGTAGTGCTTTACGCCGCGGATTCCACCGAGTTCCTCACCCCCGCCGGCCCTGCCCGGCCCGCCGTGGACCAGGTGGGGCAACGGCGATCCGTGACCGGTCGACTCACCGGCACAGTCACGGTTGATCAGCACCATGCGCCCGTGGTGGCAGGCAGTTTCCAGCACGAGCGTTCGCGCCAGCTCGTCGTCGCGAGTGAAGATCGAGGCGGCAAGGCTGCCGCCCCCAAGGTTGGCAAGCGTTGCCGCTTCGCCCGCGTCGTCGTATGGCAGCACGGTCGCAACCGGCCCGAACGCCTCCACGCTGTGCGGCGCGCTGGCCCGCAGCGGTTTTTCGCAGTGAAGCAGCACTGGGGCAAAGAACGCTCCGCGCGCAGGATCGGCGTCCACAACCGGGAAGTCGCTGACGCTACCGAACGCGATGTCGCTGTCGGCGGCCAGCTCGCCGATGCGGCTGATGACCTCGTCGCGCTGACCGAGGCTTGCAAGCGCCCCCATGTCCACGTCCTTGTTCGCGGGGTTGCCCGTGCGCACCGCCGCCAGGCGTGACGAGAGCGCCTCGACCAGCTCGCCGGTGAGCGCCCGCGGCGCAATGATGCGGCGGATTGCAGTGCACTTCTGCCCCGCCTTGGCGGTCATCTCACGGACCACTTCGTTGACGTAGAGATCGAACTCTGGCGTGCCCGCTCCCGCGTCGGGTCCTAGCACCGAGCAGTTGAGCGAATCGGTTTCCGCGGTGAAGCGCACCGCCTTGTCGATGATGTTCGGGTGCTGGCGCAGCCGGTCGGAGGTCCCCTTCGAGCCCGTGAACGCCACTACATCCTGGCTGTCGAGGTGCTCAAACAGGTCACCTACGCCACCACACAAAAACTGCACGGCCCCTTCAGGTAGCAGATTGCTGTCAACCATCAGGCGCACCATGCGCTCGGTGAGAAAGGACGTACTTGTCGCCGGCTTCACGATGGCGGGCATGCCGGCGAGCAGCGTCGGCGCGAGTTTCTCCAGCATGCCCCAGCAGGGGAAGTTAAAGGCGTTGATGTGCACGGCGACGCCGCGCCGCGGCACGAAGATGTGTTGCCCGGTAAACGTACCGTTGCGCGAGATCAGCTCCGGATCACCGTCGGCCAGCACCGTGTCGTTGGGCAGCTCCCGCCGCCCTTTGCCGCTGTACACGAACAGGGTCGAGATGCCCCCGTCGATATCGATCCACGAATCCGATCGCGTCGCGCCGGTTTGCGTGGACAGCGCGTAGAGCTCCGCCTTGTGCTCGTTCAGGTGCTTGGCCACTTCTTTGAGCATGAGTGCGCGTTCATGGAACGTCATCGCGCGCAGGGCAGGCCCGCCGACCTGGCGGGCGTAGCGCGCAGCAGCGCCCACATCGATCCCTGCCGTGCTGCTGTGGGCGAGGACGGCGCCGTCAACCGCACTGACCAGTGGCACTCCGTCACCGTCACCCGTGGTCCAGTGGCCTTCAACGTAGCTGCCAAGTTTCATAGCGACTTATCTCCTGTCGGCGTGACGTGTAACAGAAATGGGGGCGATATGTTAGCATGAGTATCACTTTGAAGACCGCCCAGAAAATGCCCTCGCGCGCCACCTCCTCCGTCCGGAAGGCCGAACAGAAAGCCGGCCCGAAGGCGAGCCGGAAGAAAAACAGGAACGGCGACAGCCGCAGGAGCAGCGGCTTTCGCCGCGCCACCGACGCCCTCGTTGCCGACTTCAGCCAGCGCCAGCCCGTGCGCGCCGGCTCACTGGTTATCTCGATGTTTGGCGATTCCATCGCGCCGCACGGCGGCACCGTGTGGCTTGGCAGCCTGATAGACGCCCTGGAACCCTTCGGCATTAGCCAGCGGTCAGTGCGCACGGCGGTGTTCCGGCTGTCGCGGGACGGCTGGCTCAAGTCGGAGCCTGTCGGCCGGCGCAGTTACTACAGCATTACGCCGGAGGGGCGGGGCCGCTTTCGCGAAGCGAGCCGGCGCATCTACAGCGAACCGCGCCAGCAGTGGTCGGGCCAGTGGTGCCTGGTTTTGCTGTCCAGCCTTCCGCAGGACGCCCGGGAAACGGTGCGCCGCGAGCTCAAGTGGCTTGGCTTTGCGCCGTTCAACACCGGCGTCATGGCACACCCGGCACCGGACCTGTCGGCGGTGGAAGAGCGATTGCGCGACGTGGCCGGCGCCGACCGGGCGCTGCTGATGCAGGCGACCATCGATGAGCGCCATGCGGGCCACCTGGGCGAATTGGTGCGGGAGGCCTGGTCGCTAGATGAGCTGGGCGAACGCTACGCGCGCTTCCTTGAACGCTTTCGCGGCCCCTACCGCGCGGCAAGCCAGGCCGCCGAGCTGTCGCCAGCCCACGCGTTTCGCGTTCGTACCCTGCTCATCCACGAGTACCGGCGCATTCTCCTGCGTGACCCCATGCTGCCCGAAGAGCTTCTGCCCGGACGGTGGGACGGCGTCGCGGCCTACCAGCTGTGCCGTAACCTGTACATGCTCGTATCGGAGGCGGCGGAGCAACACCTGTCGCAAGGCATGGAAACGGCCGATGGCCCGCTGCCGCCCGCGGAGCCGGCCTTTTTTCAGCGCTTTGGCGGGCTGGCGCCATCGCCCGGAGCCAGTGCGCCATGAGCTACGAGACGATCGCCTTTGACGCCAGTGACGGGTACGCGACGCTTACGCTGAACCGCCCCGATCGGCTCAACGCTTTCACGCAAGCGATGCACCGCGAAGTCGCCGACGCGCTGGCGAACGTGCGCGAGCGGAATGAGCTTCGGGCGTTGCTCATCACCGGCGCGGGCCGCGGCTTTTGCGCAGGCCAGGACCTGGCCGACCGGCAGCGCTCTCCGGACGGCACACCGCCGGATCTCGGCGCCTCCCTCGACAACTTCTACAACCCGCTCATTCGCACGCTGCGCGCACTGCCAAAGCCGGTCGTGTGCGCGGTCAACGGCCCCGCTGCCGGCTCCGGTGCCAACATTGCGCTCGCTGCCGACCTCGTTTTGGCGGCACGTTCCGCAAAGTTCGTGCAGTCGTTCGCCCGGCTTGGACTCATCCCGGACGCTGGCGGCACGTGGCATCTCCCGCGCCTGGTCGGCCATGCCCGCGCCACTGCGATGGCGATGCTCGGCGAACCCTTAAGCGCAGAGGACGCCGAGCGCCTTGGCCTTATCTACCGCGTGGTCGACGATGACCAGCTTCTGCCAGAAGCCACCGCGCTGTGTGCTCACCTTGCCACGCGACCGACACGCGGGCTTGCGGCCACAAAGGCGGCGCTGCAGGCGAGCTGGCACAACACGCTCGACGAGCAGCTCGATCTCGAGCGCGACCTGCAGCGCGAACTCGGCCGCAGCGACGACTACCGCGAGGGCGTCACCGCGTTCCTCGAGAAGCGCAAGCCGACCTTCAAGGGTTCATGACCGACGCCCCCGATCCCGCCGCACTCGCGCTGGCGACCGCCTGCGCGGAAGCGCTCTGGCGCAGCGATGCCGCCACCCGAAAACTCGGCATGGCGTACACCGTGCTGCAGCCTGGTGCCGTTGATATGACCATGCAGGTTACCGCCGACATGACGAACGGGCACGGCACCTGTCACGGCGGCTTCGTCTTCGCACTCGCTGACTCGGCCTTTGCGTTCGCCTGCAACGCCTACAACCAGGTGACGGTTGCCGCTGGCGCGAGCATCGACTACCTGCGCCCGGCTCTCGAGGGTGACACGCTGGTAGCCGCGGCGCGGGAGCGCCGCCGGGGACGGCGCACCGGTGTTTACGACGTGACCGTCACGAACAAGGACGGCGCCACGATTGCGCTGTTCCGGGGCCGGGCAGCCATCACCAGCAAGCCCGTGCTTCCCTCCACTTAAGCGATACAGAAAAAATTGAAGATTTAATATTTCTGTGCCATATTGAGCGGCTGATTAAGAGGTAATGCCATGTACAGTCAGGGTCTGGACCAGAAACCTGCAAACGAACCTGCACAGGTTGAGGACGAAGCGCGCCTTGCCGCCTTCCAGCGCCGTATCGACGCGGAGGAGAAAATCGAGCCCCGCGACTGGATGCCGGCGGCCTACCGCAAGACGCTGGTCCGGCAGATCTCCCAGCATGCGCATTCCGAAATCGTCGGCATGCTGCCGGAAGGCAACTGGATCACCCGCGCGCCCTCCCTTCGCCGCAAGGCGATTCTGCTCGCGAAGGTGCAGGACGAAGCCGGGCACGGACTGTACCTGTACAGCGCCGCCGAAACGCTCGGCACAAGCCGCGCCGAGTTGGTCGACCAGCTACTCACCGGACGGGCCAAGTACAGCAGCATCTTCAACTACCCCACCCTGACGTGGGCCGACATCGGCGCCATCGGCTGGCTCGTTGACGGCGCCGCAATCATGAACCAGGTGCCGCTGTGCCGATGCTCCTACGGCCCCTACGCACGCGCCATGGTGCGGGTGTGCAAGGAAGAGAGCTTTCACCAGCGCCAGGGCTTCGAGATCATGCAGGTGCTGTGCAACGGCACCGACGACCAGCGCCGCATGGCGCAGGACGCGCTGAACCGGTGGTGGTGGCCGTCGCTGATGATGTTCGGCCCCAACGACAGCGATTCGAAACACAGCGCGCAGTCGATGACGTGGAAGATCAAGCGCTTTACGAATGACGAGCTGCGGCAAAAGTTTGTCGACGTCACCGTGCCGCAGGCGGAACACCTCGGGATCAAGATGCCCGACCCGGAGCTCAAGTTTGACGAAGCCACGGGCCACTACCGCTTCGGAGAAATCGACTGGGCAGAGTTTCACCAGGTGCTCAAGGGTAACGGGCCGTGCAATCGCGAGCGCCTGGAGGCCCGGCAGTCGGCACACGACGACGGCACCTGGGTTCGCGAAGCGGCCGCCGCGTTTGCCGCTAAGCGCGCTGCCAAACGTGACCAGGCCGCCTGAGCAGACGGCCTAATCAGACGGAGACACCTGCATGAGCAACGAAAGCTGGCCCCTGTTCGAGATCTTCATTCGAGCCCGCTCCGGCCTCAGTCACCGCCACGTGGGCAGCCTGCACGCCCCCGACGCCGCAATGGCGCTCGACAACGCCCGCGACCTGTACACCCGCCGCGGCGAGGGCGTCAGCATCTGGGCCGTGCGTGCCACCGATATCGCCACCTCGGACCCGGCGGACGCCGCTGAACTATTCGAACCTGCGGCAGACAAAGACTATCGTCACCCCACGTACTACGAGGTTCCCGACGGAGTGGAAAACCTGTGAGCGCCGTCGCCGCCATGCCGCGCGAGGCGCACGTTGAATACCTGCTTCGCCTGGCCGACAACGCCCTGGTGCTCGGCCAGCAGCTCGGTGCGCTCGTCACCCGCGGCCCCGAGCTCGAAGAGGAGATGGCCACGGCCAACTTCGCGCTCGACTACATCGGCCAGGCGCGCTTCCTGCTTTCCCACGCCGCTGAACTGCAGGGCGAAGGCCGCAGCGAGGATGACCTTGCGTTTCTGCGCGACGGCTTCGACTTTCACAACGTGCTCCTCGTGGAGCAGCCGAGCGCGCATTTCGGTGACGTCATCGTGCGCCAGTTCCTTTTCGACAGCTTCTACTGCGAGCAGCTGCGAGCGTTGACGCAGTCGTCGGACACCCGCCTCGCCGAGATCGCGGCGCGCGGCGTCAAGGAAGTTGGCTATCACCTTCATCACACTCAAGCGTGGGTCATTCGCCTCGGCGACGGTACTGACTTCAGCCACAAGCGGGTACAGGAATCGCTCGATCGGCTGTGGCGCTACACGGGCGAACTGTTCGACGCCGATGCGACCGACCGCGCAGCAAGCGAGGCCGGCGTCGGACCCGACCCGGCATCGCTGAAGCCGGCCTGGGACGCCGTAATCAATGCCACGCTCGAAGAGGCAACGTTGGTGCGGCCGGCTGAACAATGGATGGACGGCGGCGGCAAGCAGGGCCGCCACAGCGAACACCTCGGCCACCTGCTCACCGACATGCAGTTTCTGCAGCGCGCCTATCCCGGAGCGCAATGGTGAGCATCAGCCCGGTTGCTGACCCTCAGGCGCGCGCCTGGCAGGTACTGGAAACCGTGCCGGATCCTGAGATTCCCGTGCTCAGCGTTGTCGACCTCGGCATCGTGCGCTACGTGCACGCCCGGGCCGCCGACACCACCGTCGGCCTTGCGCCTACCTACACCGGCTGTCCGGCCGTTGAAGTCATCGAGGCAACCGTGCGCGAAGCGCTGCAGCGTGAGCTTGGCAAGCCGGTGACTATCGACCGGGTGCTTTCGCCCCCCTGGACGACGGACTGGATTACCGACGCGGGTCGCCGCAAGCTCACGGACTACGGCATCGCGCCGCCGGCTGAAGCGGCAACGTCGGTGCGCCAGCTTTTCGACAAGGGGCTTGGCGTAGCGTGTCCGCGCTGCAACTCGACTTCAACGACCCGGGTCAGCGAATTCGGGTCGACACCCTGCAAGGCAGCGTACAAGTGTGACGACTGCCTGGAACCGTTCGATTACTTTAAATGCATCTGATCGCACGGGCCGTTTATGGCAAGTGCATAAGGTCTGAACCTCATGGCAAGTTTTGTACCGGCGACGCTCGTGAAGCGCGCCCAGGAAACGCCCGACTCGCTCCGCATTGAGCTCAAAGTGCCGGACGACGTCGCGGCGCAGTTTTCTTATCACCAGGGGCAGCACCTGCCGGTTCGCGCCGAAATTGACGGCAAGCGAATCCGGCGCACCTATTCTATTTGCTCAACGGTGGACGAGCGCACCCTGCGTCTCGGCGTGCGCGTGCAGGAAGGCGGGCGCTTTTCGCAGTACCTCGCGAACAGCTTGCAGCCGGGCGATACGCTCGAGGTAATGCCGCCCAAGGGGCACTTCTTTACCGAGCTGGACCCGCAACGGTCACGCCGCTACGCCGCCTTTGCCGCCGGCAGCGGCATCACGCCGATACTGTCGATTGTCGGCACGACCCTCGAGACCGAGCCCGACAGCCGCTTTGTGGTGTTCTACGGCAACCGGACCCGCAACTCTACGATGTTTGCCGATGACTTGTGGAACCTGAAGAACCGCTTTCCCGACCGCCTGTCGCTGCACTTTGTGATGAGCCGGGAGCCGGCCGACATCGACCTGTACAGCGGCCGCATCGATGCGGAAAAAACCGCTGCACTGTACACAGCCTTTCTCGCCGGCAGCCCGCCGGACGAGGTCTTCGTGTGCGGGCCCGACTCGATGATCGACGAAGTCACCACCGCACTGAACGAAGCCGGCATCGAGGCATCGCACATTCACACAGAGCGCTTCCGCGCGGCCCGCAAGGCACCGCCCGCACCCGCTGTCGATCAACCGAAGGCCGGTACCGAGGTGCTGGTCACCATGGACGGGCAACAGCAGCGTTTTCACATGGCGCCCGGTGCCGGAACGCTGCTCGATGCCGCCCGCGAGGCTGGCCTCGATCTGCCGTTTTCCTGCAAGGGCGGCGTGTGTTCCACGTGTCGCAC
>JBCAXP010000107.1:0-12352 GCA_038533995.1 Pseudomonadota bacterium | reverse complement strand
TTTCAGGAACGCTGTGAACACGTCCCTGTGAGCTCGACGGCGCCGTCCATGGCGCCGACGTCCTGAAAAGAAATCCCCTTCTCCCCCGGACCTGCGGAGTTGCCAGGCTGAGACCGTTCCAGCCCGATGCGTCGCTACTCGTAGAAACCTATCGGTTGCCGGCAGTTCCCGGGAAGGAAGCCCGCAGTGACCGAAACCCAAGGCGCGGGACTGAGACGCCTCCAGCCCGATACGGAGCTACTTGTAGAAGCATCCCGGTTGCCGGAAGTTCCGACGTGTAAATCTCGCGGTGACGGAAGACCACGGTGGTTGGGGTTCGTGATTTTCGGGCGTCGGCGCCATGGACGGCGCCGTCGAGCGTACACGGACGTATTCACAGCGGCCCGAAAAACGCGTGCCCCAACTGCCGTGGTCACCTACAGGGTAAAGACCCTTCGAACTAGCACCCGCAACTGCCGTGGTCACCTACAGGGTGAAGAGCCTTCGGATACCACCCCGAGCTACCGTGGTCACCTACAGGGTGAAGAGCCTTCGGATACCACCCCGAGCTACCGTGGTCACCTACAGGGTGAGCCATTGTCGGACGGCGCAGGCAATGATCGCGACGTCTGCGGTACAGTGTGCTTCGAGGGCGTTGCACGTCGCCGACCATCCAGACGCGGGAGATTTCGATGGCACACTATCTAATTCAGATGAAGTACACCGCCGAGGCCTGGTCCACGCTGATCGGTAATCCGCAGAATCGCGCCGCGGCTGTCGAGTCGGCCGTCAAGGCGCTGGGTGGTTCAATTGAAAGCTGGTGGCTGACGTTTGGGGAGTATGACGTCGCGGTGATCCTGGAGATGCCCGATGCCGTGTCCGCGGCCGCGTTCTCGATGGCCGTGAACGCCGGCGGTGCGGTGAGAGACCTGCGGACTACGCCGCTCTATTCGGTCGAGCAGGAGCTCGAGGCGTTCAACAAGGCCGCGGAGGCCGGTTACGAGCCGCCCTGGTAGACGCGCTCCAGCCCCTGCCGGAGGTCGGCGATAATGTCATCGGGGTGTTCCAGCCCCACCGACAGCCGCAGGAGGTTGTCTGGTGCCATCGATGCCTCGCCTTCCACTGACGCACGGTGCTCGATGAGCGTGTGCGTTCCCCCTAAGCTCGTGGCGTGCGGAATGAGCGTCAGGCCGTTCGCGAGCGCCATGGCCTCGTGCTCGCCGCCCTTCACGCAGAACGACAGCATCGCGCCAAAGCGGTCCATCTGGCGCGCGGCTATGCCGTGGCCCGGATCCGAGGGCAGCCCCGGGTAGAAAACGCGCTCCACGCGGGGGTGATCGTCCAGCATTGCCGCAACTGCGGCGGCGTTGTCGCACTGTGCGCGTACCCGCAGCGGCAGCGTTTGCACGCCGCGGAGAATCAGCCAGCAATCAAACGGTGACGGCACCGCGCCACCCTCCTCCTGGATAGCGCGGATGCGCTGGAAGTACTCGCTGTCAGTCGCGCTCACGAGCACACCGCCCAGCACGTCGCTGTGACCGCCGAGGTACTTGGTGCACGAATGCATGACAAGGTCGCAGCCAAGTTCGAGCGGCCGTTGCAGCACCGGCGTTGCCCACGTGTTGTCGCAGGCGCACAGCGCGCCGGCCCTGGCTGCAATGTCTGAGACGGCGGCGATATCGGTAACCTTAACCAGTGGATTGGACGGGGTCTCCGTCCAGATCATCTTTGTGTCGGGCCGCACTGCCGCCGCGACCGCGTCGAGGTCGGTCATGTCGACCGTCGTGACTGCAAGGCCCCAGCGCGTGAAGAGCTCGCGGTGCAGATTGCGAACACCGAAGTACAGGTCATCCGGTGCAATCACGTGGTCGCCGGGGTCGAGCGCCTGCAAGGCAGTCATGATGGCGGCCATGCCGGAGCCAAAGGCCGCCCCGTCTTTACCGCCCTCGAGTGATGTGACGCATTGTTCCAGCGCGCGCCGGTTCGGGTTGCCGCAGCGGGTGTAGAAAAAGCCCTCGCCGTCCGCGTTGGCGGCACGGGAAAAGGTGGTGGACGGGTGAATGGGTTGTGCGATGGCGCCCGTCGTCTCGTCGACGGGCTGCCCGGCGTGGATGGCGCGCGTTTCGAACTTCACTCAGGCGCCAGCCAGAGGCACTGGTAACCGGCCAGGGTCACGTCGCCGCTCGTCGCCTCGCTGTCTTTCACCAGCCAGTCGCGGTAGCTGTCGGGCAACCCCAGCCGACCGAGATCGAAGCGGTTCACCGTTTGCGGTTCGTCGGCGGCGTTCGCCAGAACCAGGAGACGTCCACGAGCGCTCAAGCGCAGCACGCCGAGCACGCGGTCGTTGCCGGTGGTGACGACCTGCGTCGTGGCCGCAGCGTGCAGCATGAAAGCGCGCCTGCGCGCCTGCGCCAGGTCGGCCACCAGCTGGTACGCCCTGCCTTCAGCGGTGCCGGCGTCGCTGCACCGGCCGGCTGCGTCCCAGTCGAGCGGCGCGTCGGCGTCAGCCGCGGCCATCTCGTCACCCGCGGCGACGAAGGGAATGCCGCCAAAGGCGAATACCACACCGTAAACAAAAGCCATGCGCCTGAGCGCGACCTCGGCGGCCTGGTCGTCACCGGCTTCGATCGCGGCATTCAGGCCGGCAAGCGCGGCGAGCGAACCGTGGGTGCGCCAGTCGCCGAAGCTCGACTCCGGCTCGGCGTTGCGGCCGCGGCCGAAACTGCCCGGAAACTCGCCGCTGTAAAACTGTGCCAGGAACTGGCGATGCGCGCCGGCGCCAAGGCCAACGGCATCGGCATCCCGATGGGAAATCTGCCAGTCGATGGCGCGGTGTCCGCGCGCGCGGGTTACCCAGGCGGTGTTCTCCGGTGCGTCCGGCAGGTTGCCGAGCACCTGCGCGGCGAGCCGCGTGTTCTGCTCAGCGATACTACTCCAGAGCATCGTCGTCAGGGTGTTGTGGCTCGCAAGCTGGGCCTGCCGGCCGCTCGCGACCCCGTGCCCGAGGTAGCGCGGCGGCGACGTTTCCGGATCGCCGGACTGTGCCCACAACACAATGCCGGGAGCCGCCACGCGGCACAGCGCGCGCCAGGCCTGCAGCAGCAGGTCGGTTTCGGGCAGGCCCACGCAAGGCGTGCCGAGGGTCTTCCATAGCCGGTCGACGCCGGTTAGCCGCACGACCGAAGCGCCGCGATTGGCGAGAAACAGCAGGTTCTCGAGCATGGCGGCGAACACGTCCGGGTTGCTGTAGTCGAGGTCCCACTGGTAATCCTGGTAGCTCGTCCACACCCAGCGGTCGAGTTCGTCCACCCACGTGAAGTTTCCGGCGGAACCCGGGCACACGTCGGGCACGGTGCGCTCGAACTGGTCGGGCAGTTCGCGATTGGGGTAGTTCAGGTAGTAGTCCCGGTACTTGCTGTCGCCGGCAAGCGCCTTCTTTGCCCACGAGTGTTCACGGGCGGTGCGATCGACCACAACGTCAGTGCCGAGCGCTATGCCTGCGCGGCGCAGGCGGCGCGCCAGGGCGGCAAGGTCGCCCATGGTGCCCACGGCAGCATCCACGCGGCGGTGGTCGCTAACCGCCCGCCCGTGGTCGCTGTCGCCGTCGCGGGTCTGGAGCAGGGGCAGAAGGTGCACGCAGGTAACGCCCAGGTCCTCAAACCAGGCCGCGCGGCGGCTGACGCCCTTCAGGTCGCCGGCAAACTGGGCCGCGTCGCAGAGGTAGCCGAGGTGCTTGCTGGACTGAAAGCCATCGGGCTCATTCAGGCGCCGAAGATCCCACTCGCGCAAGGAACGCGGCCGGCCGGCGTAGGCGCGAGCGGCAAGTCGCAGGAACCGCTGCGGCAAACGCGCAAAGTCACTGCGCTCGCCGTAGAGCGCCTCGAGCGGCCGCAGGCAGTCGTCCCAGTGGATATCGACGCGGTCTCGAAACACGGCCTTCTCGCCGGAATCAAGGGATTTTAATGGGCCGCTCGTGAGCCGCTCAAAGACGGCGCTGGCGTCGGGCATGTAGGGCAAAACGGTCGCTCGCAGGGTCCAGGGTGGTCAATCGCGCGGAATACTAACGTGTCTATCGTCGAATGAAAACGCCGAATGAAAACGCCGATTGAAAACGCTGTGTGTGCAGCCGGCATCGTGGGATGATGGCAATAACTTTGTACCCTGTAAGGAGCGCCCGCCGTGACCACCGATTTTTTCATTGCTACCGCCGTGAACCTCTTCGTGAATCTCAGCTACACGATCGTTGCACTTTTTGTCGGCGTGATCGCGCTGCGGGTTATTGACGACCGCCTGCTCAGCAACATCAGCATCGAGGACGAGATGAAAAAGGGCAACATTGCGGTGGCCATCTTTGCCTCGACGATCCTGCTGTTCGTGGCCATGATCGTGACGTTCGGATTCCGCGGTTGAGTCGCAGGCTCGCCTTTCCGCTGGCGCTGCTGCTGGTCGTACTTGGACAGGTTCTCGGTGCCTGGAAGCAGCCGGAGCGCCGAACGGCAAGCCGGCAGACACTGCCGGTGGACTCTGGTCTTGATCGCGAGGTGGATGCCGCGGTCGACGGCCTGCGCCGCGCGCAGGACGCAACCGGCAATGCGAACGGCATTGCCGGCGGCGCTGCCCACCTGATCAAGTCCGGCTGGGTCATTCGCGAATCAACCATCTGGGCGCGCCACGCCGATGCCGGCGCCACCCCGGATACCACCGTGCTGTGGTCGGCCGCCGGCGATGTGAACGCTGCCGCCTCGGCGCCGGGGCTGGACAATCGTCATCACTTCGTCAACGCATACCTCGAAGACTTTCGCCCGTTCGCCACGGCCAACCTGTGGGTGCCGCTGTACACGATTTCACGCGTAAAGACGTACGAGTTCGATCACGCCAGCGTTACCGGCTACCGGGAGCGGTGGCAGACCAGTCGAGAAGCGTTCTACTACGCCCGCGGCGACTGCGAGGACCACGCCATTGCGCTCGCCGACTGGCTGATCAGCATGGGCGAGGATGCACGAGTGGTGCTCGGCAAGCTGCGCGACGAAGGGCACGCCTGGGTGGCGCTGTTTCGGGACGACAACGTCTACGTGCTGGAAGCGACGCAAAAATACCGGCGCCAGGGCCCGCAGCAGTTGCGACTGGCGGCGATGCTGCCGTCCTACCATCCGTCCATGATGTTCAACCGTGAGTTTTTCTGGTTCAACACCGGCAGTGAACTGACGGTGGACTACACCGGCGACGCCTGGGAAAAGAAGAGCGCTTACCGCGCGCCGTGAGTCGCCGGCCGCTGGTGCGAACTGTTTCAGAAGTGTGACAACTTTCTGCCTTGCGCGGCGGGGGGCATTTGCTATGCTTCGGCGAACATCGCCGGCCGCAGCCCAGCCGCCGGTAATGCGCGTTCCAACAGCCTTTCCAGCCTGCTGCCACCCAGGAGCACACAACGCATGACCACTTCCAAAGGAAATTACCTTGCCCGCGTGGGCGTCTCGTCACTCGCCCTTGGTGTTGCCACAGCGCTAGTCGGCACGGCAATGGCGCAGGGCCAGCTGGAGGAAGTCGTCTCCACGGCCCAGCGGCGCGAGCAAAACGTGCAGGACGTGCCGGTGTCAGTCAGCACCATGAGCGAAGAGCGCTTCGACGCGGCAATCGAATCGGGCGAGGACATTCGCGCACTGGCGGTTCGCGTGCCGGCGTTGTACGCCGAGTCCTCAAATGGCCGCAATGCGCCGCGCTTCTACATTCGCGGCCTGGGCAACACCGACTTTGACCTTGCGGCGTCGCAGCCCGTGTCCGTTGTGGTCGATGAGGTAGTGCAGGAAAACGTCATCCTCAAGGCCTTTCCGCTGTTCGACATCGAGCGCGTTGAAGTACTGCGCGGCCCGCAGGGCACGCTGTTTGGGCGCAACACGCCGGCCGGCATCGTGAAGTTCGACACTGCCAAGCCGACGCAGGAGTTCGACGGCGATTTTCGCGTCAGCTACGGCTCGTTCGACAACTTAAACTCCCAGCTCGGCCTGGGCGGCGCGCTGCTGGGTTCCGAGGCCTGGTCGGGGCGCCTGTCGCTGCTGTACCAGAATCGCGACGACTGGATCGACAACGGCTTTACCGGTGGCAACGACGTGATGGGTGGGCTCAAGGAGTTCGCCTACCGCGGGCAGGTGGAGTACGCGCCCAACGACGGTTTCCGCATGCTGGCCAACGTGCACGGCCGCAATTTCAACGGCACGGGATCCATCTTCCGCGCCAACATCATCGGGCCAGGCAACAACGAGCTCAACGACAACTTCGACCGTGACCAGGTGTTCTTCGACGAAGGCAACGACAACCCCCAGACGCTGGACTCCCTGGGTGGCTCGGTGCGCATCGAAATCGGGCTGGGTGACGTCACGCTGACCTCGATCACGGCCCATGAAACCGCCGAGTACAGCAGCCTCGGTGACATCGACGGTGGCTTCGGTGCGGTGTTCCTGCCGGGGCCATCCGGTCCGGGAATCATTCCGTTCCCGTCGCAGACCCAGGACTCTCTCGACAACATCGATCAGTTCACGCAGGAACTGCGCCTGTCCTCCGGGTCTGACGGCAGCTGGAACTGGCAGGCCGGCGTCTTCTACTTTGATTCCGAGTTTGCGGTAACCACGACGCCGTTTTTCATACCGCCCACCACTGTCGCCCATGAGAACACCGCCTGGGCAGCGTTTGGCCAGGCGAGCTTCGACCTGAACGACAGCTGGACCCTGACCGGCGGCGTACGCTACACGGATGACGAGAAAGACCTGACTGGCGGCGGGGCGACGCCGGTTAACGTGCAGGACGACCAGATCAGCTGGGACCTGGCGGCCATGTGGTCCGTCAGTGACAGCGTCAACCTGTTCGCCCGAGTGGCCGAGGGCTTCCGCGCGCCGACCATCCAGGGCCGCGACGTTGCCTTTGGTGGTGCGCCGTCCACGGCAACCTCCGAGACCATTTTGTCCGCGGAGTTCGGCATCAAGTCCGAGCTCGTCGACCGCCGCGTGCGCCTGAACGGCTCGGTGTGGTGGTACGAAATTTCAGACCAGCAGCTGTCGGCCATCGGCGGTGCCAACAACTTTGTGCAGCTGGTGAACGCCGACAAGGGCGTGGGCATCGGCTTCGATGTCGACGGCGAGTTCGTGATTACGGATAACTTCTTCGTCACCGCCGGCTTCGCCTACACCGACACGGAGCTGCAGGACTCGACGCTGGCCGCCGGCACCTGCGGCACCGGCCTTTGCACCGTGCTCGACCCGCTCGATGGCAACGGCAACGCGCTGGTTGACGGCAACGCCTTTCCCCAGGCGCCCGACCTCCAGTTCAGCTTCACCGCCCGGTGGAGCAAGCCGACGGCAAACGGCGAGATCTTTGTGTTCACCGACTGGGCCTACCAGGGCGAAACCCAGTTCCTGCTGTACGAAACCGCCGAGTTTTTCAGCGAAGACACGTTCGAAGGCGGCCTGCGCATTGGCTACCGCGCGGAGAACTACGAGCTGGCGCTCTGGGGCCGCAACATCACCGACGAGGAAAACCTGAAGGGCGGCATCGACTTCAACAACCTCACCGGTTTTGTGAACCAGCCGCGGCTTTGGGGCGTGAGCTACACCCGCAGCCTGGGGAATTGATTTATTCGGCCCGGCTGCCCCGGGCGGAGAACGCGCCGAAAACGACGTTGCTCTGGTGGCCGTCGCTCGCCGACGTGGTGTCCACCACGACGCGGTTGCGGCCGGTGGACTTGGCGGCGTAGAGCGCCGCGTCGGCCCGGCGCAGGGTGTCTTCCACTGACTCACCCGCCTGGTACTCGGCAACGCCGGCTGACAGGGTCACGTGAAACACGTTGTCGAACGGCTGCTCTGCCGTCACCGTGCGGATGCGGTCGGCGCAGCGCTGCGCGTCGCCTGCGCGGGTGGCGGGCAGAATAACGATGAACTCCTCGCCGCCGTAGCGCCCGAAGGTGCGCACCCGGTCCTCAAGGTCAGTAACGTCCATGCCGCGCAGCGTGCCGAGGGTGCGTTCGGCAAAGGCCATCAGGACGCGGTCGCCGGAAAGGTGACCGTACCGGTCGTTGATAGTTTTGAAGTGATCGAGATCGACGATAACCACGGAGAACGGCGTGCGGCTGCGCTCTGACCGCGCCTTTTCCCGGCCCAGCGCTTCCATGATGTAACGTCGGTTGTAGGCCTGGGTGAGGTGATCGCGCCGCGCCACGTGGCCGATCTCGTCCACCGCCTCGCTTAGCGCCGCGTTTCGCTCGCGCAGTTTTCGCTTGAGCTCGCTCACGTACGCGCCAAAGAAGCTCACCCATCCGAGCAGGCCGGCAAGCACGCTGACGCGCAGCGCTTCCACGACCGGGTTAAAACGCTCGGCGTAGAACACGTACTCTACCGCTACAACGCCGACGTAGCCCAGGAGCGCGAAGACCGAAAGCGTCACGAACTCGCGCCGGTCGAGCTGAAACACGCCGAACAGCATCGTCATGATGTACACGGTCATGGTCAGGCCCCGGAACTCACTACTCGTGAACATCAGCACGAGCACCCAGCACATCGCCGCGATTATCTGCGCCTGCGTCAGTGACGGGTCCCGGAAGCGTTTGTTGAAGCCGGTGCGGATCACGGCGTAGAACGCCACGTTGGTTACCACTACGCCGGCGGTCGCAAGCATGACCTGGGTAGGGGGAATGACGAGCACGCCGGTCGCAAAGCAGGCGAGCACAAGCGTGAGCCACAGCGCGTAAGACGCTGCTGCCATAAAAAAGCGTTTCAGTCTCAACGCCTGTTCGGCGTCGTCCTTAGGGTAGATGTTTAGCAAGTTTCTCCGCGCACCGTGGTAAGGCTTGTTATGTATCGAATCGCCAGTCCATCGGTCATTCCACGAGTGTCCGCTACGCTTGAGCCTAAATCTGTGAACTGGTCCACAAAAATGGCATCGGGCTTTTTACATAGCGCCGGACGGCGCGCGTGAAGCGGCTTTTTTCGCTAGCCGAGGATGGCTTCCCGGCGATAAAGCCGCACGGCGAGCACGGAGAGGAGTACGCCGATGACGGTGGTGCAAAGCGAGGCTACGAGCACGTACGGCAGCTGGATCGGCTCGTTCTTGATCAGGTCGGTGATCAGCAGGTGCTGCGCAAGGCTGGGCACGGCCATCAGCTCAAGGGAGGGACGCAGCGAGTTCACCGCGGCGAAGACAATGGGCAGGGTCGGCACGAACAACACGGCGCTCAGCCAGGTTTGCGCCTCCTTGTAGCTGCGCGTGAACGATGCCACGACCGTCATCAGCGACGCGCCCAGCAGCACGAAGGGCAGCATGATCAGGAATACCTTGAGCGCGGCCGCCACGCCAAAGCTCGCGGTCATGCCTAAGGTTTCAAGCGGTACGAACTTCAGGCTCACGACAAACGCGGACAGCGTCAGCAGCAGCGACAGCATCATGAACGCACAGGTCGCGGCGATTTTGCCGATGATCAGCGAGCCACGGGGCACCGGCAGCGTGAGCAACGGTTCCAGCGAACCGCGCTCGCGCTCGCCTGCCGTTGTGTCGATGGCCAGGTACATGCCGCCGATCAGCACCGCAAAGATGATGAGGTACGTCATCATGCCGAGAACGAGCACCGCCCGCCCCGATGGTGTCGAGGTATCGAGCTCCTCCACCATCAACGCCCGCGTGACAAGCGGGTTGATCCCCCTGGCCTGCAGCCGCAGCAGGCCGGTGCGGGCGCTGTAGGCGTCGAGCAGGCGCCGCGCGTGGCCAACAGACTTCAGCGTTTGCGTATTGGAGTTGTCGGTTACCAGCTGCACCCGCGCGGGTTCGGCAGCGCGAAACCGCTCCGCAAAGTCTGCCGGAATCACCAGCACGACGTCGTGGTCGCCGCGCTTTACCGCCGCTTCCGGGTCGTCCGGCGCGTCCATGATCGTCGCGCCGTTCTGCTCCAGGAATTTCACCAGGTTGGGCGCAAACGCCTGGCCCACCACCGGCAATTCCAGCGGCTCGTCGGCTTCGCGCACAGTCTGGTTGATCATGAAGCTCATCATCACGGCAAACAGGACGGGGCCGAACAGCGGGCCAAACAGCAACGACGACATGAGCGTGCGCCGGTCACGGAGGTTGTCGGTAACTTCTTTGAAGAAGACGCTGCCGACGGCACTCACGACCGTTCCCCACCGTCGCCGTCGGCCTGGACCTCGGCTTCGCTGATCGCCGAGACAAACACGTCCTCGAGATCGTCGGTGCCCGCCGCACGGCGCAGTGCGTCCGGCGAGCCGGATGCCACGGCCCTTCCCTTGGCGACAATCACGATGTCGTCGCACAGCGCGGCGACCTCCTGCATCACGTGGCTGGAAAAGAGCACGCAGTAACCTTCGTCGCGCAGGCGCAGAATCAGCTCGCGTAGCGAGCGGGTCGCCATCACGTCCAGGCCGCTCGTCGGTTCATCAAGCAGCACGTTGCGCGGCTCATGGACCAGCGCCCGGGCCAGGGCCACCTTGGTTTGCTGGCCGTGCGAAAAGCCCTTGGCGCGCCGGTCTGCAAAGTCTCCCATCTCCAGCATCTCGATCAGGTGATCGATGCGCTTTTCGAGCGCGGCGCCCTTCAGCCCGTGCAGCCGGCCGTAGTACCGCGTGTTCTCGCGGGCGGTGAGGTTGGGATACACGCCGGCGCCGTGCGGCAGCACGCCGATGGCGTTGCGGACGCCTAGCGCGTCTTTCGTAACGTCGATGCCGTCTACGGCGGCGCGTCCGGCGTCCGGCCGGATCACCGTGTACAGCACCCGCAGCGTGGTGGACTTGCCGGCGCCGTTGGGCCCGAGCAGGCCCGTTATGCGGGCATCGCCCGCGGTGAAGCTCACACCGCGCAGCGCCTGCACTTCGCCGAACGCCTTGGTGACGCCGTCGACTTCGATCATGGCTCTGGCCCCGCGAAGCTGGTGAAAAACGGCGCCGGGCCAACGGCGTCCAGGCAGCTTGTGTCGAGGGCTGCCGGATCCGGCGTCGCCACGAACTCGCCAAGGAGCTTCGGCACGCAGCCGATGCCGGCCTGGCCGTGGCCCTGCCCCTCCACGATGATGTGCTCGTTCACGCCAAGCGACGGGCGGATGCGCTCGCCGTAGGCCGCCGGAGTCACAGGGTCGGCCGAGCCGGAGAGAATGAGCACCGGACGGTCAGACTCTACCGGGGTTTTGAAATCCTCGTCGATAACGCCTGCGGGCCAGACGCTGCAGATGTCCGACAGCCCGTCCAGCATCGTGGCGCCGAGGTAGGTGCGCTCAAGCGCCGCGCGCTCGATGGCGGCGGCATCGTAAAAGGGTACATCCTCGGTACACACCACGGCGTTGTGCATGCCGTAGCTCAGCATCTCGTTCGTGCGGCGCGTGACCATGGCGGCCTGTGCGGCAAGCGGGGTAAGGTCATCATTGGCGTACGCGCTGTGCAGCACGAGCGGCAGTATCGACACCGTCTCCGTGCTGTAGCTCAGAAGCCGCACCGCCGCCTGGAAGTCCGGGGCGGACAGTAGCTGGTTCGTGATGCCCCCGACCTGCGGGTCCGGCAGCACCACGTTCGCGGGCTCGTCTTCAAGGCGTGCGGCGAGCGCGTCAAAACCATCGCGCAGGCCTGGAAACGCCGCGGAGCAGGCAGTGTCTTCCTCGCAGCGGGCGAACATCTGCTCGACCGCCGCCTGCGCGTCCAGCGAAATGGCCGGACCCAGCGGCAGGTCCGCCGGTACGACGCCGTCCAGGATCACGCTGCGGGTCTGGTCCGGGTAGCGGCGCAGGTAGTGCTGCGCGACGCGAGTGCCGTACGACACGCCGTAAACGTTGAGCTGCGTGTAACCGAGCGCCTCGCGCAGCTGATCGAGATCGTCCACCGCCACGCTCGTGGTAAAGAAGCGCGGGTCGGCGTCAAGGCTGGACAGGCACTGGCGGCTCGCCTGCCGCACGAGCTCGGCCGAATACTCGACCACGTCGAGGTCTTCCGGCGGCTCGGCGCAGTCCAGCGGGTTGGAGCGGCCTGTGCCGCGCTGGTCAACCAGCACGATGTCGCGGTCGCGCCGGATGCGGGAAAACGCACCCTCCTGGCTCACATAGAACTCAGTGGAAGCGGCCCCGGGTCCGCCAGCGATCACGGTGAACGCGTCCGTTGGCGCCTGGGCGCTCAGGGCCGGGATGCGCGCGATGAAAAGCTCAATCTGTTCGCCATCAGGAACTTGCGGATCAAGCGGCACGGTGAGTGTGCCGCACTCAGCGGCAATCGTGCGAAGGTCGCCGGTGTCCGCGAGACGGCAGTCAGTCAGCTCAACGGCGACTGCCGGCGTGCTGCTAACGACCTTCGCACGATTGCCGCTGAGTGCGGCACACTCACCGTGCCGCTTGATCCGCAAGTTCCTG
>JBCAXP010000106.1:0-12381 GCA_038533995.1 Pseudomonadota bacterium | reverse complement strand
GACGACGACGACGATGACGATGACGACGACGACGACGACGACGACGACGACGACTGATCCATCCCGTCTTCAGACTTGAGTCTGGAAAAGCGCCGCCACCGTGCGGCGCTTTTTTTGCGCTTCTAGAAACGCAGCGGCAGTGAAGTCGAGCGTCATCGCAGGGTTCGCGACGGGGAGAGGCGGAGAACCTGCGGAAACGAGAAGGGCAGGGAGTGGCGCGCCCGACAGGATTCGAACCTGTGACCCCTGCCTTCGGAGGGCAGTACTCTATCCAGCTGAGCTACGGGCGCGTGGGCGGCAGATAATACACCATTTTTGCCCCGCCACCCATTAGGCGCCGGGTCGCCGTGCCCGCGGCTGCTGCGACGCCATTCGGCTGATCTCCACGGTTCCGGGCCACTTGCCGGGCGTTACGCCTGTGCAGATCGACCGGTTTTCGCTTTTGCACCCGTCCAAGCCTGTGTAGCAACACTCAATGGCTCGCGCGAACGCCACTGGTTCTTTTCAACTTTAGTGCAAACGGAGATCAGCAATGAAAACACCCAGCAAAGGCACGGCAACAACAGTTGCGGCGGCCCTGGCGACCCTCTACAGCGCGTCAGCCCAGGCAACGGCACCCTGCGGCGATTTCGGCGAGTGCAAAGTGCTCGTCGAGATCAACTCGTCCGATGGTGACATTGGCTTTCACTTTCTCGCCGACGGCAACGAACTGGTTGCCGCGGCGCTGCTAAGCCCCTCGCTCGAGCGCATCTTCAACTACCGCGTGCGTGAGGAGCTGCGCGACCAGCGTCTGACAGAGGCCTTTGCGGAGAGCGCAGAGCCGCTGTGCTTCGACCCGGCGACAGACGACGACCCGGACAATGACGGCGAGGAATTCGTCACGCTGACGGACTTTCTCGCCCGGTGGGACGCAGGCACGTACTACTTCTTCGGCTTGGGTGAAAACTTCGTGCCGAATTACGGGCAGACCGAGCTCACGTTCAACCTGCCGGCCGCGCCGGTGGACCTTGAGTGGCTCGAACCAGTGGAAGCGGGCGGTACAGAATACGCCATTGCCTGGGCGCCGGGCACCGACCTGGGCGAGTGCTCCGACGGCATGGATCTGTTGCCCGTGCCCCCCGCGGAGGTGCCGGTGCAGGCCTGGGAAGTCGTCCTTGAGCCGGACGTCGAAGGGCCCGTGTCGGCCATGACTTACGTTGTTCGCATGCCGGGTGATTCGGCAAAGCTCCAGGTCGAGGTGTCCGCCAGCTACCTCGCCGCCTTGCCGCCCGACACGCCGGCAAAAATCGAAATCGGTGCCATCGGAATTGATGACAACGCCACGTTTACCGAAGAGGGCGACATCTGTCTCAACGAAACCGCGGCTGGCTGCGCGTTTGATGACGAGTAATCGCCAGTGCGGGCCGATGCCACTTGGTTCAACTCGGGGCCGCTCCGCGTGAGCGGCCCCGGGAAGCGGCCATTATCCGCTGGCCCTGGTGTTTTTGAGCTAGGCTGGAAAGGTGGGGCTGCGTTTCGGTGCCCGTGTTTTCGAGCTGGCGCGCGCAAGCCCTGACGTTGCCGGAACCTCCGAACATGCCGATGTACCGCGAAGACAAACAGCTCGCCAAGCGCATTCTGTCCGGTGACAAGCGCGCCTTCGACGCCTTCTTCGATGACAACTTTGCAAGGTTGTACCGGTTTGCTAGCGCCCGCCTCGGCGACAACGCGGAGGCGGCCAAGGAAGTTACGCAGTCGACGCTGGTCAAGGCGCTTCGCAGGATGTCGAGCTACCGCGCGGAAGCGGCGATGTTCACCTGGCTGTGCGCCATCTGTCGCAACGAGATTGGCGACTGGTGCCGGCGCAACCAGCGTTACGAAGACCACATTGTACTTGTGGAGGACCTGCCGGAAGCCGCCGGTCCGCTCGACTCATGGCACCGACGCGATGAGCATCGGCCCGAGGACGCTTACCAACGCACAGAGCTTGCACGCCTTATCCAGGTCGCACTGGATCGTCTGCCAACGAAATACGGCGACGTGCTGGAGTGGAAATACGTGGAAGGCCACAGCGTACGGGAGATTGCCGCAAGGCTGGGTGTCGGAACGGAAGCGGCGCAGTCATTGCTTGCACGCGCCAAGCGCGCCTTCGCTGATGTCTACGGCGGCCTCGAAGCAGTGGCCCGGCGCAATGAAGGGTTTGAAAAATCATGACTACCAACAACGGTGATATCCACAGCACGCACGATCCGGTCGATGCAGTGCTTGAGCGCGCGCAGGCGCGTGCCGCGCCGCCGGCCGACCATGCGCAAGACGTTCGGCAGGCGGTTCACGCGGAATGGCGCGCAGTCGTTGCGCAGCGCCAGGGGCGCCGGCGCCGCTGGCAACTGGCCGCTGCCGCTAGCGTGATCGCAGCACTCGCGTTGCTGCTGACCCTGCAGCCGCGAAACCCGGTTCCGGTTGCGGTGGTTGCTGATATCGATCGGACGCATGGCAGCATCTACCTGGCCGCAGAACGGTCCGAGCTCATTGCGCTGCCCGCCGTATCGTCGGTCTACGCCGGTCAGATCGTGCAGACCGGAAGCGACGGTTTGCTGGGCCTGAAGTGGGCTGGCGGGGGTTCCCTGCGACTGGATAGCGATACACGCATCGAGTTTGTGGATGCGGCAACGGCGCTGGTGCATCGGGGCAACGTTTACGTCGACCTTGATCCGCAGGCCGGTCCGTCCAACCTGGTGCTGGAAACCCCAATGGGCTCCGTCCGTCATGTCGGCACTCAATACCTCGCCAGTGTCGCGCGCGATGAGCTCGTGGTGAGTGTGCGCGAGGGTCAGGTGCAAATCGCCGGCCGACACCATGACGGAAATGTCACGGCAGGAAGGCGGGTGACGCTGCGTGGCTCGGCCCCACCTGTGGTGACCACCGTTGCACGCTTTGGTGCGCTCTGGGAGTGGAGCGAAGCGCTGTCGCCCGGCATCGACCTCGATAACCATTCGGCGTTTGATTTTCTTGCATGGGTGGGCCGGGAAACCGGCTACTCGATCGTGTTCGAAGCGCCCGAGGTCGAACAGCGGGCGACTGAGACGCTCCTTGTCGGCACCGTGGCGGCTGATCCGCGAACCGAGCTGAGGTTGAGAATGTTGACGACGGATCTTGCGTATTCCCTCGACAGCACCGCTGGACAGATACGGGTCAGCCTGGCCGGCGATGGTGGTCGCTAGGCAACTCCTTGCCACTGCCTGTGTCGCTTTGCTGGCGGCACTTGCGATCAATGCCGCCCATGCAGAAGGACGGAGCCTGCGCGGGCAGACGGTGCGCTCCGTACTGGATCAGTACCGGGAGGCTGGCTTGCCACTGCTTTACAGCTCCAGCCTGGTGAGCGATGAGCTTCGGGTTGTCGCTGAGCCGGCGGCGACGGACCCGGTTGACTTGCTCCGCGAGATCCTGGCGCCGCACGGTTTGCAGCTGCAGATGGATGCCGGCGTCCTGCTTGTCGTACGAGACAGTCGGCGCGCTGACGAGGCCGGAAGCGATAGCGTCACCGGGGCGGACGAGACTGTCACCGGCCCCCGTATCGAAACCATCACGGTGTCGGCAAGCCGCTATGAAATTCTGCGAGACGTCGCGCCGTCGCAGTTCTCCATCGACCGGCGCACGATCGAAACGATGCCGGACATTGGCGACGATCCGCTGCGCGTGCTGCAGCGCCTGCCGGGCGCCGCCGCGAGCGGCGCGTCGGCGGAAACCTTTGTGCGCGGTGGCGACCGCGGCGAGGTCGGCATCATGCTGAATGGCCTTCGCCTCTTCGACCCGTTCCACGTGCGCGATTACCAGTCGATCTTCAGCGCCATCGATTCCCGCGCCGTGCAGGGTGTCGAGGTTTTCATGGGCGGCTTTCCCGCGCCCTACGGCGATCGCCTGAGCGGCATGGTGCTGATGGAGTCGCTGGAACCGGCAAAGGAGCGACGCACGGAAATCGGACTTAGCGTATACAACACCTCAGTTCTGGCAGCGGGCAGTCGCGGTGATGACAGCTGGCTTGTCTCCGCGCGCCGGGGCAACCTTGATCTTGTGCTCGACCCCGAGCTTGGCTCTCCGTCCTACGCCGACGTTTTTGCCGAGTACGAGTGGCAGCTGTCCGATGCAACCCGCGTGGCGTTCAATGCGCTCGTTGCCTGGGACCGGGTGGAGGTCGTGCTCGAAGCCGATCCTGAGGAACTCAGCAGGGTGTCCAGCGACACCGACAACGCGCAGCTCTGGACGCGCATCGACAATGCATGGTCGGAGCGGCTGAGCAGCACTACGGTGCTGGCGGCCACAAGCTTCGACAACTCGCGCAACGGTGAACTCAATGACGAAGAGAAGGTCGTTGCCACCGTTCTGGACAACAGGCGCGTTCGTGAGTTTGCCTTTCGCCAGGACTTCCAGTTCCGACAGTCGGATCGGCGCCTGGTGCAGTGGGGCGTGCAGTTCCGGCAATCGTCGGCGGAATACCTGTACCGCAACATGGCATCGTACGGCGGCTTGTCGGCGCTCTTTCCGGGGCGGGATGAGCCGAGCGCCCTCGACATCGCCGTGCAGCCCGACGGCGCGAGCTACGCGCTGTACTACTCGGACCGGCTGCGTGTCGGCCGCCGAACCAGCGTGGAGTGGGGGCTGCGCTGGGACGACCAGACCTTTACCGATGTGGCATCCGATTCGCAGCTCAGTCCGCGGCTGAGTTTTGTGCACGGCTTCGGCGCGGAGACGGAGCTGCGCCTTTCCTGGGGGCGGTATCACCAGGTGCAGGGCATCCACGAGCTCCAGGTGGAAGACGGCATAACGCGCTTCTGGCCGGCGCAGCAGGCGGATCACCTGATAGCCGGCCTTCGCCACCGGTTTTCGGATCGGCACTCGATGCGCGTGGAGCTCTTTGACAAGACGATTCGTGATGTTCGCCCCCGCTTCGAGAACCTCTATGACCCGCTGGCGCTTATCCCGGAGGTGGAAGCCGACCGGGTGCGCCTGGATCCGAGCCGGGCCAATGCACGCGGCATCGAAATGTCCTTCGATTACCTCAGCGGGCCCTGGAACTGGTGGGCCACGTACGTGCTTTCCCGGGCTGAAGATCGTATCGACGGACGCGACGAGCCACGCAGCTGGAATCAGCGTCACGCGTTCATGGGTGGCTTCAGCTTCAGCACTGACCGTTGGGACATCGGCCTTGTGGCCAACGTCCACAGCGGCTGGCCGCTAACGGAGTTGCAGCTAGTCGACGAGGGCTTCGATGAAGACGGCGAGCCGCTGCTCGTGGCGACGCCCGGGCCACGAAATGCGGGCAATCACAGGACCTTTGCGAGCCTGGACGTCAGGGTGGCGCGAAAATGGCGTCTGCCGCGCGCTACAGTCAGCGCGTTCCTCGAGGTCACCAACCTGACCAATCGTCGCAATCCCTGCTGCCTCGACTGGGATTTCGTAGAAGACGGGCCGGCGACCGGCACGCCGGAGCTGGAGCGGGGCGTCGACTACTGGATGCCCTTGCTGCCCGCAGTGGGCGTGCTGATCGAATTCTGAGCAATTCTCCGGTGGCCTTCGAGCTGGCTGCAGCGGCTGCGCGTTGTTTCAGTTTTCCCTGCGCGAGCCGATGAAGGTGTATCGCCGGTTCTGTCGCTTTCCAGGGTAACTCCAACCACCCGTCAAAGCCCAGGAGCGCGCGAAGATCATGCAAACCCATTTCCATCAGAGTGTTATCGCCATGAATCCGTCCACTTCCGAAGCACCGGCCTTTCTTCTGAACGGCGACAGCGTGGCCGCCGCGGACAAGGTCACCGTTTGCAGCCGGTCCGAAGCTGAGAAGATTCTGTTCGTTGACGGCGAGCTTGGCTGCGACGAGCAAGGGAACGGTTCCTGGAATCAGCCTTTTGCCACGCTGCGCGCCGCCCTTGAGGCTGCGAACGCCGGTGAGACCGGCAGCGTGTGGGTCGCGCCACGATAGGTCGAAGCAATTCATGCAGAAGTCTGCAACTGACTGATCTGTAGTAACATCGGGCCGTGATGCTCCGGCCTGAAACCTGACCTCCGACCCATGACGCAGCTTCAACGGCTCGCGGCCGTCGGCGGTCCTTTGCTTGGCGCGCTGGCCTACTTTGCCGTCATCCGCGCCGGCCTCGATTTCGCGGTGGCAGCCACCGCCGCTATCACCGTGTGGACCGCCACGTGGTGGGTATTCGAACCCGTTCCCATTCCCGTCAGCTCGCTGCTGCCCATCGCGCTTTTTCCCCTTATCGGCATCCTGACGCCGGCCGAGGTAGGCGCGGCTTACGGCAGCCCACTGATCCTGCTCTTGCTGGGCGGCTTCATCCTGTCCCAGGCCATGCAGCGAAGCGGCGTTCACCGGCGCCTTGCGCTCATGATGCTGCGCGCGTTCGGCGGCGGCGGCCGCGCCCTGGTGTTCGGCTTCATGGTCACCGCGGCGACTCTAAGCATGTGGATTTCAAACACGGCCACCGCGCTGATGTTGCTGCCAATTGCCCTCGCTGCCGTGCAGGGCATCGACAATCACCGGCTTCATGTTGCGCTGCTGCTTGGCCTTGCCTACGCCTGCAGCATCGGCAGCCTGGGCACCCCCATCGGGACGCCGCCCAATCTCGTGTTTATGCAGATTTACGCCGAGACCACCGGCAGCGAACTGTCGTTCACCGACTTCATGGGCTGGGGTATTCCGGTCGTTGTGCTCATGGTGCCGCTCGCCGGGCTGTGGCTCACGCGCGGGCTTAAGGGCGTAGCGACGCCGCGAGTCGAGGCGCCGGGGCCCTGGCGCAAGGCCGAAGTGCGCACGCTGATCGTGTTCGGCCTGACCGCGGTCGGCTGGATTACACGCAAGGAGCCCTTTGGCGGCTGGTCGGAGTGGTTTGATCTGCCGTCTGCCAACGACGCGAGCGTCGCGTTGCTCGCAGTTATCGTGACCTTTCTCGTACCGAGTGGCGACAAGCCCGGCGATAAGCTGATGGACTGGAAGACAGCATCGGAAATTCCCTGGGGAATCCTTCTGCTGTTTGCCAGTGGCATCTGCATTGCGAAGGCGTTTGTGAGCAGCGGCCTTAGCGAGATTATCGGTTCCACAGTTGCCGGTGCGATTCTCGCCTGGCCGCTTCTGGTCACCATCGGCGTGCTGGCGATTACCGTCACGTTTATGACCGAGATCACCAGCAACACGGCAACGGCAACGTTGCTGATGCCGATTCTCGCCGCCGCCGCCACGAGCGCGGGCATCGACCCGCGCGTCATCATGCTGCCTGCCGCCATGAGCGCAAGCTGTGCGTTTATGCTGCCAGTGGCTACCGGGCCAAACGCGGTCGTGTTTAGCTCAGGCAAGGTGCGCATTGCGGAAATGGCGCGCGCCGGTATCTTCATTAACCTGGCGGGGGTGCTGGTGATAACGGCGTTGAATTACCTGTACGCCGCCTGACAATAGCGCCCAGGGGATGGACAAGAAGAAGAAAAATTGTTGGCCGGGTTGCAGGTCCGTCTGCAACCACTGGCCACGCATCAAGCGTTTTAGTGTTATCCCTGTTTTTGCTCTTCTTGTACTGCTTTCAGGCAAGCCCCGGGCCTATTTGCCGGCCATCTCCCTGTGCCGAGCTCCGCAACTACCTGGCGGACACCCTGTGCTCCCGACGCGGCAGCGGGCCGATTATGGCCGGCTTCTCGTTCGCCTACCGCATCCCGGTGTCCAGCTTGGCGCGTGCGTCCGGCTGATCCTTCAGTCGTGCACTACGCCAATACCTGCGCACCTTACGAGCGAAGTGTTACGGCTACATGAAAAAATTAAGAAGGTTTGCGACCGCCGCAACAACCATGATGAACCACGTTCCGGCGGTGCCGGCAACCCGGCCCAGTGAAGTGCCGGTGCTGCTGCCAAAGCCCTGCAGATGGAACAGGCGTACGAACACCAGGCCGCCACCGAGCGCGTGAATGAGCCAGGGCGCGCCACCGTTGATTTCCAGCAGGGCGATCATGATGAGGGCGATGGGCGCGTACTCGGTGGCATTGGCGTGCACCCGCATGGCGTGCTCCACTGTCTTGTCGCCGCCGCTGCCAAGGCCAATCTTCAGCGAGCGCCTGGCCTTCACCACGCGAAATGCCAGGAACAACAGCAGTAAACCAATCAACGAGGCGTAAAGGGCGGAAATCGGTGCGGCCATAGAGCTTATCTCCAGTTGAGTCGCGCGCCAGTTTACCTGACAGCCTGTCGCCACGGTCAATGCGCGCTAGAATGTGGGCAAGTCACCTTCGGAGTTGTCTTCGTGCGGGTAGTGTTTCTGGAGATGGATCACGAGCGCGAGTGGGCGGTAGCGTCCATCGGGCCCGCGTTCATCGCGAGCTACCTTCGCCAGCACGGCCACGAGGTGTCGCTGCTGCGGATACCACTGGACGAGCCGGTCGACGCCGCCGTCAGCCGCATCGTCGCCGCCGGCGCCGGCCTGATCGGCGTTTCGTTGACGAGCCGCCAGTGGTTACGTGGCCGGGACATCGTTGGCGCCCTTCGCGAGGTCTCAGACACGCCGGTGATTGCCGGCGGCCTGCACCCCACCTTTTCCGCCGACACTGTGCTGTCCGCGCACGGCTTCGACTACTGCTGCCTGGGTGAGGGCGAGGAGCCCATGCTGGATCTGGTCAACGCGCTCGAAGCGGGCCGTGAGCAGCCGGTGCGGGGCATCGCAAACATCCAGGTGCGCGGTGAGGCGGCGCCCCCGCTGCGCCCGCCGTTTTCCCCCATTGACGAGCTGCCGTTCATGGCGCGAGACATGCTGGGCGAGCAGTACGGCGTAGTGCACATGGCGACGCAGCGCGGCTGCCCGTATCCGTGTACCTACTGCGCGGCGCGCCAGTTTTCGGACCTGTACGGCTCGTATGCTGACTACGGCCGCCGCCGCTCGCTGGACAATGTGATAGCTGAACTTGCCGCGCTGCGCGACAGCGACAACCTCAACTACGTTATCTTTCTCGACGACACCTTCACGATAAATCATCGCTGGGTGCATGACTTCTGCCGGGTCTACGGCAAAGAGTTCGGGGTGCCGTTCTCGCTGCACGCCAGGGTTGAGACGGTGAGTGAGTCGATGCTGCACGAACTGGCGGCGGCCGGCTGCCGGCACATTGCGTACGGGGTCGAGAGCGGTAGCGAGCGCGTTCGCCGCGAGATCATGCATCGGCATGCACCCAACGATCGTTTCGTCGACGTGTTCCGCTGGACTCGCGAAGCCGGCATCATCACCACGGCCAACTACATTCTTGCAACGCCGGGTGAAACGGCCGCGGAAATCGAGCAGACCCTCGCGTTGCATGATGCGCTTAAGCCCGATGACTTCGGCTACTTCGTGTTCTATCCGTATCCGGGCACCGCGCTCTACCACCTGTGCAATGAACGCGGATATCTGCCACCCGACTTCGATGAGCGGCCTGCCAATCATCGCCGCTCCGTTCTCAACCTTCCTGACCTGTCACCCGACGAGGTCGAGCATTTCTACGGCGAGTTCACCGCGCGCCGCGAGCGCGATCATCTGAAGCGCATCGGCGAGCAGCAGCCGGAGGCGTACGACGTCGATGAGACGACCCGCAGTTTTGTCGACGCGGTGCAAACAAGCGCCGAATTGGGCTAGCTCTGTATTGGGCTGGTTCGATGTTGGGCTGACTCTGTGGGAGCGGCTTTAGCCGCGATTTCGAAACCTGATCGCAGCGTTAATCGCGGCTAAAGCCGCTCCCACCTGAATCCCCCCGCCTGAAGGCAAATCCCACGCGCATTAACCATAAGGCCCGAAATTCGCAGCAATACCTATAGCTTCGTCAAAAAGGGCTCCGTTAGAATGGTCTGCAAAGCGGGGGACTGACACCCGCATAACTTGCTGGGGAGGTTTGGGCTATGAGGGCTCACAGGGTAGCTTTGTGCGCGGTGCTTGCAGGCGTCGCAGCGCCAGCCGCGGCGCAGGTCGTTGCGGGAAACGGAACTTCAATTGGTGAACAGCCGGCCGTCACCACTCACCTTGAACAGGCACAGATCGAATCCGGTCAACTCAGCCTGATGGAAATCATCGCCGCAGGCGAAGCGCTGTTTACCGCGCGCTTCAATGCGCTTGACGGGCAGGGCAGACCCGCGTCCACCGGCACCGGCGCGCCGCGTCTGCCGGTGCAGCCGGCGTTCTCGCGAACCTCCGGTCCGGATGCCAACGCCTGCAGCTCGTGCCACAACGATCCAGTGGCCGGCGGCAACGGTGATTTCACGGTCAACGTATTCGTGCTCGCGCAGGCGCTCGACCCGGTCACGTTCGACACCTCGGCGGCAAACAGCAACGAGCGCAACACCATCGGCATGCACGGCGCCGGCGCCATCGAAATGCTCGCGCGCGAAATGACGGTCGCGCTGCACGCGATTCGCGATGAGGCCCTTGCTGCCGCGCAGGACACCGGCACGCCGCAGACGCGCTCGCTTAGAACCAAGGGCGTGAGTTTTGGTGAAGTGACCGCCATGCCCGACGGGCGCATCGACCCGACGGGCATCGAGGGCGTCGACTGGGACCTGATCGTGAAGCCGTTCCACCAGAAGGGCGCAGTGGTTTCCCTGCGTGAGTTTACGAACAACGCCATGAACCACCACCATGGCATTCAAACGACCGAGCGTTTCGGCGTCGATACCGATCCGGACATGGACGGCTACACCAACGAACTCACCGTCGGCGACATCACGGCCGTGACCCTGTTCCAGGCGGCGATGCCGGTTCCCGGGCGTCAGCGGCCTGCGAACGCTGAGCTGCGCAAGGTGCTCGTGCAAGGCGAACGGCTGTTTGCCGACACTGGCTGCGCCGGCTGCCATCGGCCGCGCCTGCGGCTCGAAGACGCGATGTACAGCGAGCCCAACCCGTTCAACCCGCCGGGCAACGCCAACCCGCAGGACATCGGCACGGTGTCTTTCAACCTGACGTCGGAGGGCATGGGTAACCGCCTTAAGCCGCTTGGCCGCGGCGCCGTGGTTCGCGCTTACACCGATCTTAAGCGCTACAACCTGTGCGACGAGGAGCTGGCGCACTTCTGCAACGAGCAGATTTCGCAGGGCACGCTCGCAGGCTTCGCCGATCCGGCCAGCTTCACGGTGCCAGATCAGCCGCGTCCGACCGAGGCGTTCCTGACGCGCCGGCTCTGGGACGTCGGCAGCAGCGATCCGTACGGCCACCGCGGTGATCTCACCACCATGACCGAGGCGATTCACTTCCACGGTGGCGATGCCCGAGAGTCTCGTGACGCGTTCTTCGCGTTGTCCGACTACTCGCAGGCGACGATCATCGAGTTCCTGAAGTCGTTGCAGATCAAGTAGCGAAGCAACATTTCTCTGCATCATTTCCTTGGGGCTCATGACGTGAGCCCCAAGGCCCTCCGGCCGCGCTGACCGCCGGTCGGAGGTTCCACACCACCCCATCCTCTCGAGCGCCTCTCGTGCGCTCATGTTTGTCCTGCTCACTCGGGACAACTCCTGCCGCCGGTTCCGGCGGCGTGTCAGACCTCGCCGGCTGACCACGAATACCTTCCCAGGAACGCTCGCTCGCCAGCGAAACGACGAAAAAAGCCACGGATTGGGCGCGATTGAGGGAATTTTCTCTGCGCCGTCGCTATGACCGGTGAGCCAATCCAGAAAACCTCAAAAACTACCGGCACACCAATGATTTCGCACCCCCACAGCCAACAGCCAGCACCGCGTCGCCGCCTCGGCGTCACGCTCGCGCTGAGCATCATGGTGGTGGCAGGGCTGGCGCGGGTACTCGCGGTCACGCTGGATGACTATCAGCACACCGGCACCTCCCACTCGGTCACCGAGGATGCGGTCACCACGCGGCGCAGCCTGCAGATGGTCGCCATTGGCGTGCAGGCTCTCCTGGTCGCTAACGGCCGCGTGGCAATCGCCGAAACCTCAGATGAGCAGATGGAGGCCGGGGCAGGCCTTGAAGTGGCGGCCTAGCGTCGCGTCGCGCTCGAAAAATTCTCCCTTTGCGGTCAAAAAAGTGCCGCCTTCACGCCGCGTTCACCTGGTGCTCACGGGCCGCTCACGCCGTGCCAACTACCGTGTGACCCGTCGGGCAAAGAGCCCGCTCACGAAGTAGAGCTTCCGGGAGGGTTGCAACATGAAAGACAAGACACACAGATTCAATTTTCTTGCTCCTGCGGCAATGGTGGTGCTGGTTGCCACGCTGGCATCGCCAATGGCAAAGGCGGAGAACAACGGTTGGTACGTGCGTGCGAACGTGGGCCTGGTGCAAACCGGTGACGACTCGTCGGTGTTGCTGGATGAAGGCATGGGCACGCAGGGCGTGGACGCGTCCTTCGACACCGGCTTTGGCTCCGGCATCGCGGTGGGCCGCTGGCTCAACGAGCGCT
>JBCAXP010000105.1:0-12385 GCA_038533995.1 Pseudomonadota bacterium | reverse complement strand
GGCCCGGATGCTTGCCGAGCTTGCGCCGTCTCTTGACCAGATATTCCCCGGCCACAACGTAACGGGCATTTCACCGACATACCTCGTTGCCCTTCGGGATGCTTTTGACGCCATCGACAGCGGCGATGCGCCGTTCGTGGAAACCGACGGCCATCGGGAGTACGCGTTTGACGGCTTTTCGGTGATTACTGAGCCGTAGGAGCGGCGTCTTGCCGCGATTTCATTTACCGCCATCTCAGCCCGATCGCGGCTGGAAGCCGCTCCTACGGGCAACGACCTAATCGACGCGTACGAGCGTGTCGAATTCCTGCTGCCCGTCCACCACGATCCAGCCCGTTGCGCGCTCACCCGTGGTGGACACGGCGAACTCGCCACGGCCGATGCCGTGCATCACGATCTCGAACTTGTTGGGCATGCCTGGCAGGAAGCGGCCTGTGCCCGAACCGTAGCCCGGGCTCTCGACGTCAAAGGTGCCGTCGTCATACTGGATGACGAAATAGATCGTTTCGTCGGCGCCCTGCCAGGTGCCGCTGATGTCAGGCACGATCATTGCCGGCGGTGGTTCCGGTTCGGGATCCGGTTTCACGGGCACCACCCGGTCCGTTTCGTCGTTGCCGGGTTCCGCAGGCTCCGGGCCATATGAATCCAGAATAAGGGGTGGATCCGGATCCGGCTGCATGATGATGCCGGTCCATACGAACAACGCCAGTAGCACCACGGCCACGGCGCCCACGACCTTGCCAAGGCCACCGGACTTCTTTTCAGGTGCGGGCGGCGACGGCGGGGGACGGCTGTCCTTCTTCTTTCCGATGCCCTCGTAGCCTTCCAGCAGGCTCACGAGCCGCGCGAAGTCGCCCTTCCAGCGCCCCTGCCGATCGGAGATGTCGTGGAACTGGCTGTCGCGAATAAACGCGATGTCACCGAGATCAAGATCGTTCGACAGCTCGGTGCCGTTGAGCGTGAGCGGAATAATCGGCACGTCGAGCTCTTTGGCGCGCCTCAGCTCGAGCGCGACGTAGTTGACCTCCGCGTCCTTGCGCTCGACCCAGATTTCCTCCCATCGCGGACCGATGAACAGGATAAGCACAGCGGCGCTGTGCAGGTTGGCGTCGATGACGTTGCGCCACTTCGTGCCACCGGGAATGTCGGTGGCGTCACGAAAAACACGGTCGTCGCCAAACGCCCGCTCAAGCTCGTCCTCAAGCCGGCTGACGTAGCCGGGGCTGTCGTCACGCCGGTAGCTTAAGAAAATCTTGTGGCGTTTCATTTCTGCACTAGCTCTATCGCGGCTAAAGCCGCTCCCACAAAAGCCGCTCCCACAGAGGCCGCTCCTACGGCTTGCGGAACAACAGCGTAAAG
Organism: Pseudomonadota bacterium; assembly: GCA_038533995.1. Lineage (GTDB taxonomy): Bacteria > Pseudomonadota > Gammaproteobacteria > Steroidobacterales > JBCAXP01 > JBCAXP01. The sequence goes on along the minus strand of JBCAXP010000105.1, from coordinate 11,026 downwards.
CGGTCGGTGTTGCCAGTGACCGACTTGCGGCCAACCTCAAAGCGCAGCTCGTCGTCCGGCTTGTAGTGCAGGTCGGAGAAGCCCACGAATTCAAAACCCGCCGCCACGACTTCCTGGATTGCGATGACGGGGTCGAGGCGCCGGCGGTTTTCTGCGGACATCGGCTCCATGTGGCGGGCGGTATGATCAACAACGCCGTAGTGTCCGCCAGACTTCAGCGAGTCGAACACGGCCGCGTTGATCTTGGCGCGGGCGTCCGCCGTAAAGTTGTGCATGTTGCGGAACGTCAACACCATGTCGAGGTCATCCACAGGAAATGCCACCTGGTCGACGTTGTTCGTGCGAAACGGCCCGTCGCGCTCAAACGATGCATCCACGTCGAGCACTTCCATCTCTTCGAAGCCCTCTTTGCCGACGAGGTTCTCGCGGACACCCCGGGTACCGAGTGCGAGATACAGCTTGCCGTTCTCCGCGAGCACCGGCGCAAGAATCTTCGTGTACCAGCCCCCGCCGGGAATCAGTTCCATGACGCGCATGTCGTCCTGAAGCCCAAAGAACTGCAGGGTGGCAAGCGGCTTGCGGTTACGGTCGCGCTCTTTCTCCGCGTCCGTGCGAATGTCGGCCGCAAGTGCGGCGTTGACTTTGTCTTCCAGCGCATCGGCCAGCGCGGCGTTACCGCCAAACAGAAGAACAAGAAAGAAAGCGGGCAGGAATTTCATAGGGCCTCCAAAACGGTAGATGAGAAGTATGCGACACTGCGGGCAATATAGTCCCAACGGCAGCGGGATGCACATCATGGCCAGCGAAAAACAAACGAGCGACCATCCGCGCCTCGAACTTGACGCGTGGCTCGCCGCCGGCGACTACGTGACGACGCCTGACGGCCATCGCGTGTTTTACCGCGACAGCCAGGGGGACTTGCCGGCGCTGGTGCTGTTGCATGGCTTTCCGACCGCATCGTGGGACTGGCACAAGCTGTGGCCGGCACTCACCATGCGCTATCGCGTGGTGGCGCCCGACTTCCTGGGTTTCGGCTTCTCGGACAAGCCGCCAACCCACGATTACAGCATCTCGGAGCAGGCGTACATTGTTGAGACGCTGCTCGCATCCCTCGGTATCAGGCATACGCTGCTCGTCGCGCACGACTACGGCGATACCGTTGCGCAGGAGCTGATGGCGCGCGTACTCGACCGGCAGCGCAGCGAGGCCGATGGCGTCAACGTGCACGCGGTCTGCCTGCTGAATGGCGGGCTGTTTCCTGAGACGCATCGCGCGCGGCTGATCCAGAAGCTGCTGGTGTCACCCGTGGGCCCGCTGCTCAGCCGGCTGATGAACGAGCGCCGCCTCGCCTCGAGCCTTGGTGCGGTGTTTGGCCCCGACACCCAGCCCGACGAGCGGGAGCTGGCCGAATTCTGGCGCGTCGCAAGCCACAATGACGGCCACCGCCTGTCGCACCGCCTGCTTCATTACATGGGCGAGCGGGTGGTGAACCGGGAGCGGTGGGTGGCGGCGCTGGCCCAGGCGCCGATGCCGCTGCGGCTCATCGTGGGTGAGGTAGACCCTGTATCCGGGACGCACATGGCAGAGCGCTATGCCGAACTGGTGCCGCGGCCGGACATCGTCAAGCTGCCCGGCATCGGTCACTACCCGCAAACAGAGGCGCCGCAGCAGGTGCTCGGCGCAATCACGGAGCACTTCGACGCGCTACCGTGAACGTAGCGCAAGCTCCATGAGGCAACGCGCCGCTTCCTGAGCGCCGCTGGCAGGCACGGGGGCCGAGCGCGGCCTCGCAAGGAGCTCTTGCAACGCGGCCGCGTAGTCACCGTCGTACAACTGCGCCTGGCTGATCCGCGCGGCCGTGGCGTTCTCTTCGATCCACGTTTCCAACGCCGGCGCTTCCGGCCAGTCCGGCCGGCTCGCGTACAACACGCGCACGCCGAACGCCGCGGCTTCGGCGAACGATCCGTAGCCGGTCTTTGCGACGATCGCATCGACGTGCGGCAGCAGGTCGAGAAAACCTGCGCCAACGTCATCGAGCGAGGTCACGTCGTCCCGCTCCACGGGCTGCTGCTGGGTAGCGATGATCCAGTGAACGCCGGGCAGTGCGGGCACGCTGTCGAGAGACAGGTCACTGCGGATACCGCCCAGGCTCAGTAACACCAACGCCTTGTCGTCATCGGTCGGCAGCATTGCGGGGCGGGCAGTCGAAGCGGCGCGCCGCGCGACCGGCCCCACCGACATTGCCCGGGGCAGCCACGCCATTGGCATGGCCGGCATTGGCCTTAAGAAAACTGTCGCCGCCTGGTATGCACGCCTGATGGCATCGAGGATCGGCTGCGCATCGGGCCAGTCCGCGCAGTAGCCGCTCAGAATGTCGTACCAGTTCAGCGAGCAGTAGCCCACAGACGGCACGTTGGCCGCGCTAGCCGCCAGCAGGCTTGTGTAGGGCACGTTGGCGAGCACGACGTCGGGCGCAAGCGCGGCCAGGCGTTCGCTTTCCACCGCAACGACGGCGTCCAGATCCGAATGCAGTGCCGCGTAAGCCGCGAGCGTCGCGGGTACGTCAACGCGGGACGGCCCTGTCATCACCATGGTCGCGTCAGGCGGCGGCGGTGCCATTCGATGCTGCGTCGCCATGAACTGGCTTACGACAGCCTGTGGATGCGTTGTGCGCACCACAAGATCAACGTCTGCCATTTCGCCAAGAGCATCGAGCACCGCGGCGGTCTGGGAGAGATGGCCAAAACCGTGGCCGGAAATGTCGGCAACTACGCGCAGTGCGGGCATCGCTTGCGTCCGTAAAAAGTTGGGTAGAACCAATCCGGCCCGACGCTATGTCAAGCCATGCGTTCGAACATAGCGCGCAGCCAGCGTCGGCGCACTTTACAGCATCGCTCTGCTCGCTGCGCGGGGGCACCGCCCTTGCGTTCTGTGACGGGCGTTGGCGCAAAATTTGCATTGAGACAGCAAGCTATGGATTAAGCGAACACGGAACGGAAACCATGAAACATAGTATCGCCGCAGTACTCGCGCTGCTGCTGCCGGGCATGGCCACGGCGACGGTCATAGTCGACCAGCAAAGCCTGCCCGGCGGCCACCAGGTTGGCCTGAATGGTCACTACATCAAGGTGTGGCAACAGGAGGTAACGGCAGGCGTCACCGGACAGCTCGTTGGCATCGACCTGTGGATGTACCCGGGCGAGGGGCGCTTCTTTGTGAACCCCGGCGAGGCCTACCAGCCGCGCACCCAGGTCAATAACTTCGCCTTCTCCGAGGAACTGCATTTCCTCGGAACGCCTGGGCAGGCCGAGTGGTTCTACCTCGACCTGACCGACGCCAACATCTTCTTGAGCGCCGGCGACGCGTTCATCTTCGGTATGCAGGGCACGCTGGGCGGCGGTGGCTCACTGTACCCGTTTGGCTTTCTCGGCGACCCGTATGCTGGTGGCACGCTGTACTCACAAACCGGTGCCGTGTTCCAGGGTGATATGGACTTTGCCTTTCGCAGCTACGTAATGACAACGACGCAGGTGCCGGAGCCATCTTCACTGCTGCTGCTCGTCGTCGGCATGCTCGCGATGGGCCGACTCGCGTCACTCAGAGGGCCAGGATTGCTCGCACGCCCAGCACCCACACGGAGCTCTCGCCGGGGTTGTTTGCCGGGTTGAAAATGACCTGCGCATCGCCGAGCAGCGAGAAGCTGCTCGACACCTGGAATTTGTAGGACGTCTCCAGCACCGTTTCGTCATCCAGCCCCGGACCGAAGGTTTCTTCGGAGGGCGAGGCCCAGCCGGCGCCAAGGGTCCACGCCGCACCTCGTGGCATCGCGATTTCAACACCCGCACTGAACGCGTCCTCTGCAGCGACGCCCCCGCCGCCGTCCGAGTGCCCGAACCTGGCGAACGGAAAGTACCGATCGTTGAGCTTCCACGCGGCGCTAACCGCCCAGCCGCTGCCGGATGACACGCCCGCCAGCGAGCGCGCGTCCTTGTCCCAGTAGGTGAACTGAACGAGCTGCGTCTTGCGCTGGCCAAACGATGGCGTAAAACCAACCTCTACGGCTTTGAGCCACTCGCCTTCTTCGAGCGTGTCGAAATCGAACTCGCCGCTTGCGGCGTTCGCATCGTGAATCTGCGCGCCGACCCACACGTTGTCGGTCACGAAGCCCTTGACCACGCCGCCAATCGCACCCACGCCCGTTGTTGGCAGCGTCGGGTTCAGAATGAAGGCGCGGTTCAGAAAGCCCCGTGAGAAGGTCTGGAACGGGAACGCATCGAGGTAGACGTCAAAGGCCAGGCGCCCGACAGCGTAACCCGCCCTGCCGTTCGCGAAGCCCTGCGTCCAGTTGATGACGGCAAGGTCCAGGTCAAAGTTATCCGAATACGCAAAGCCGGGCACTACGGTGGTCACGCCCGTGGCACCGCCCAGGGACCCGGGCGCCTGGAAGCCGAACATGTCCGAGCGGCTCTCCAGCCGCCACTCGACGCGTCCGAGGTTGCCGTTGTCTTTCTTGAACAGCGTCCAGTTGCCAAGGAAACGAAAAATGTTGCCGACCGCATCGCTGTCCTGGTCTGGCAGGCTGTCGCTCGCCACCTGGCCCAGGCCGTAGAAGTAAAGGCCAAAGGACACGTCATAGTCGTCCTGGATCTGCCGCTTCCAGTCGAAATAGCCATCGAAAACGGGCCAGTCGTAGAGTGCGTCCCGCAGTTCATCGGCGCGCTTGAGCTGTTCAGTGACGCTTTCCGGGCCGCCGAATTCCGGCACATCCTCGTACCCTGCCCTGGAGGCGGGTGCCTGCTGCGCGACAGCGGGTGCAACCAGCAAACACGCCGCCAGCGCGACGGTCAATGAGGTCTTCGTCATTGGGATCTCCGCGTTCAGAACGCAACCCGCGCGCGCAAGGCGAGCATCCAGATCGCGCTTTCGTTCGGGTTAATCGCAGGATCGGTCAGGTACTGTACGTCGGCCGTTAGCGCCGTTCGCTTGCCGGCTGCGAACCGGTAGAACACTTCGAACGCGAGCTGGTCGTCAAGGTCCGGGCCGAAGGTGTCCGCGTTTGGCCGGCCCCAGTTCACCGCGGCGCCAAGCAGGCCGTCGAGCACGCCGGTCTGGTAGCCGATGCCGCCGCTGACCGACGCCTCGAGCAGGGAACCTGCGTCTTCGGTGTAGCCGCCGCGCAGAAACGGCATGAGGTTCTCGTTCAGGTAACGGGAGGCCGAGAAGTTGATGCCCCAGCCGGACGGCACGTTGGCCGCTTCCTGCGCGTCCTTGTGCCACACCGTCACGTGATAGTTGTCCAGGATGATGCGTTCCTGCGAACTCGTGTAGCCGATCTCGACGCTCGTGAAGTACTCGTTGTCGCTGAAGAAGTTGTCGAAGCCCTCCAGCGGCCTGGACGGGTCGCCGTTGGTGTCGGTGACGCCGGCAATCAAGTAAAACTGGTCGGTCAGCATCGTGCCGAAAGCGACGCCGACGGCGGCGTCGTTCGGCAGGCCGATAGTCGCGCTACCCGTGCTGAACGCGAAGTTCATGAAATGCAGCCATGGGCTCGCGAGCGCAAAGGCATCCAGGTAATCGGTGACGTCCAGCACGCCGGCAACCAGCACCGACCGGCCATCGTTCATGCGCTGGCGCCAGTAGAGGTTCTGTGTGCGAAAGTGGGAGTCGTTGAAAGGCGGTTCCTGCAGCCCGACGTAACCGATCTGGCCCAACGAGAAGTCGAACGGCGACACAGTGCCGTAGGCATGGCGATGCTCGAATTTATAAACCAGCGTGCCGTTCTCGACGCCGAACAGGTCGTAGGTACCGAAGACCCGCGCTATGCCCCCCCGTGCCGTCCTTGCTGTCGAACGTCTCGTTGGCGGTAAGCACAACGCTGGTGTAGTCCACGCTCAGCGCAAGGCCCAGTTCATCCTTGAGCCGTTGCTTCCAGGAAGCCCAGCTCTCGCCAAAATCGCTCTCGACCTGGTTCTCGACGGCGTTGGGCCCACCGAACTCGGGGCCGGACGGTTCTTCCGCAGCGGCCGATACCGCGAGACCCATCGCTATCGTTAACCCCAGTGCCGCGAAACTTCTCAATGCTGCCATGTTTACTCCCAGCAACGACCAACCGGCGCGCTTCTCGCTCTCCCGCGCCCGATTATTCCCCAGAACGATGCGCAGAATAGTACACTGTCGCGCGATCCGGACAGGGTTATCGAGGAAGAACGGTTTGTGGAGATGAAATTACTCATCAGGCGATACGCCGGGGGACTCGCGATCACGCTGTGGCTGCTGGGCATGGCGGGCTGTGCCGGGGTGGATGCGGTCGGCGGGTTCGAGCACGACAGCGCCGCCGGCCCAACGCCATGGACTCATGAGGCCTTCGACGCGGACCGTGACAAGTTTACCTTCGCCGTATTCTCAGACCTGACCGGCGGCGACCGCGAAAGAGTCTTCGACATCGCCGTGGCCCAACTCAACCTCCTTCGCCCGGAATTGATCATGAACGTCGGCGACCTGATCGAGGGCAACTCCAGGGATGAGGCCGGGCTGACGGCAGAGTGGGACGCCTTCGATGAGCGCGCGAGCCATGCGAAGGCGCCAATCTTCTACGCAGGCGGCAACCATGACCTGACTGGTGACATGCTGCGCACAGTCTGGGAGACGCGCTACGGGCCCCGTTACTACCATTTTGTCTACAAAGACGTGCTGTTCCTGGTGCTCGATACGGAAGACAACACAGCCGAGCGCATGCAGGAACTGGTGAAGATTCGGAACGAGGCGATAGAGGTCTTCAGAACTGAAGGGCCGGAAGCCTTTGAGAAAACCGAATACGCCGGCCTTTCCGAGCGCGTTGCCGGCACAATCGGTGAGGAGCAATCCGACTACTTCCAGGATGTCATCGAGACCAATCCCAAGGTACGCTGGACCTTTGTGTTCGTGCACAAGCCCGCCTGGCAAAAGGACGGTGACACGACGTTCAGCGCCATCGAGGCGGCCCTGGCGGATCGGCCGTATACGGTGTTCACCGGGCACGTTCACACCTTTGGCTACGAGGAGCGGCACGGGCGCGACTACATCCGCCTGGCAACGACCGGTGGCTCGCAGCCCCCGAACGCGGGCCGGTCCGCCGACCACGTGACGTTGGTGACCGTGGATGACAGCGACGTGAGCATTGCCCACGTGCTCCTGTCCGGCATACTGGACAAGACCGGGCGGATTCCGCTGGGCGGGGAAGATGTTTGCTTTGAAAAGGCCGTGTGCGAACGCTAGACCCGGCTCGCGGCACTGTGGCGGGAGAGCCGCCGTGACGGGTTGTTGCTAGCCGGTATCGCCCAGAAGCACGTCGAAATCGCGGTCGGACTCGCGCAGCCTCTCGACCATGATCCGTAAAAGGTTGTAGTAGATCTTCTTCGCGACGGTATCGTTTTCGCGCAGAACGGTTCTGAACTGATCCTGGTAGCAGCAGATCACTTTGCCCGGCCGCACACCAACCACCGACGCCGACGCCGGCTTGTCATCGAAGATGTTGTATTCCCCAAAGCAGTCGCCCCGCTTGAGGGTGGCGAGCGATACCTTGTTGAGACGGGTGGACGACGACGACTCGGCGACGCCGGGCAGGAACACTTCCACACTGCCGGACATCACGATGTTGAGGCCTTTCAGGGGCGCACCTTCTTCAAGCAGCACAGTGCCAGCATCGAACTTGACGTACCGCATAGACGGCACGAACAGTTCGAGCTCTTTCTCGAAGAGACCGTAAAAAACACGCGTCTCGCCGATCAGCTTCAGCACCTTTCGTTGCTTCTGTCTCTTGACGCTATCCATAACTGCTCCACCTTCCTGTATGGAGCAGCTTATCGGTCCAACGGTGCGCTTTCTGTGACCTGCATCACGCCACGGCTCGAAATCGAACGGTACTACCGCGTTAGTTCTACGGGAAAACCTTCCAGTGCTGAGCGCTCCGGAGCCCCCCTGGGGCCGAAAAGCGTCAGCCACCCCCTGCTCGCCGGTCGAGCAGGTCTATCGCCGTGCGCACGTCTTCGACGGCCGCAGGCTCGTTCATGGTTGCCCGGTTGAGATAATAGATAAAGCCGGACAGGTACTGTTCGCCGTCGTTGAAGCGAATCTGGGCGTTGCGGTTATTCAGAAAGGTGTCGTTGCGCCGTACGTTGTCCAGGGATTCGTAGGCCCGTGCGATAACCAGCAGCTCGTGAGGCTCCACGGTGGTGACAGCCCCGGAGTCTGTAGCGAGCTCATAGGCAATGCTCGTGATATCCGGTGACACGAAATCTGGGAGCTTCGCCGGGAACTTGCCGTCGGCCTGGAATGCGTCCATGACCTCGATGAAGTTCTTCAGCAGCTCCGGCCGGGCAGGCACCACCTGCTCAAGCTCCTGGAGGTTTTGCACCAGCTCAGCGCGAACGAGGTTAAGCGCGGCCTCGGCTTCCTGACGCTCATTGCGGTCTTCGCGCCACTGTTCGACCACGAACGCGAGCAAAACGCTGAAGAAGATTGCGGCGGATTCCACGAGGAGATTTCCAATACGAAAGCTACTGAATTGCATTGCTTCTCTCTTGGGCTGCACTAAAGGTTCAACCTAGCACGACACAAGCTACCGAGGTAGTTGCACAAAGAACGGGAATCTTCCCGGAAAACCCTTGTCAGATTCGTCGCTGTCGAGCAACATTCCGTTGAGAATGCAAGGAGGCACTGTGAACACTGCAAGAAATGCTATCGCCGTGTTGCTGCTGGCTGGCTTGACTGCCGCCTGCAGCCAGAGTGCCCGTGAGGCAGGCACCACGCTGACCACTGCCGATGGTGTTGCCATTGGGGGCTACGATACCGTCGCCTACTTCACCCTGGGCACCCCCACCCGGGGCAGCGCCGAGTTCAATGCCCAGCACAACGGCACGACCTGGTGGTTCGCGAGCGCCGAGCACCGCAATCTGTTTGCCGCGGACCCGGAGCGCTACGCGCCGGCCTACGGCGGCTGGTGCGCCTACGGCATGGCTGAGGGCTACGCCGCGGAAACCGACCCTGTAGACGGCTGGACCATTCACGATGGGCGCCTCTACCTGAACTGGGATGCGGAGATTTCAAGCCAGTGGAATGCCGACAGAGCCAGCTTCCTGGAACTGTCGGAAGCCAACTGGCCCGGTGTCGAAGGCGAGTTGAGTGCCGGCGAGGCGACGGTTTACTGGCACGAATAGACTGCGGTTAGTTCTGAGGCTCTGTCTGACCCGGCGGAAGCAGTAGAAACGACATGTCGCACGGCGGGGAATACTCCACCGGTGCCTCGCCGGCTCGAAACAGACGCGCCCGCGTGCTGCCGAGAAGCTGGGCGGTTTCACCGTCAACCCGCAGCATGCAGCCCTCGCGCAACGCCAGCACCGGCGTATCGTTCTCCTCGTGAAACTCGTTCAGGCGCTGCTCGCGGGTCTCCCCCATGTGGGTACTACCCGGGTCGGCATCAAGGTAGTGCGGGTTGATCTGGAACGGCACCAGCCCCAGTGCTTCAAAAGTCGGTGGCATAACAATGGGCATGTCGTTGGTCGTCTTGATGGTGGGCGCTGCGACGTTTGTTCCCGCGCTGCTGCCAATGTACTTCAGCCCTGTCGCCACCCGCTCGCGAATGCTGGTCAACAGACCGGTCTCATGCAGCGCCTTGAGTAATCGAAAGGTGTTCCCGCCGCCCACGAACACGGCATCGGCCGACGTCAGCGCGTCGCGCGGGTCGGCACCGTGGTGAACAGACGTGAGTGAGTATCCCATCGCCTCGAACGCCGCCTTGGCCGCCGCCTCGTAGCCGTCGTGGTCAGCAAGTGCGTACGGCACGAAAGCCACCCGCTTTGATGCCCCAAGAAACTGTTCGAGTTCGGAATGGCAATGCGCGAGGTAGCCCCCGCCATGCATGGTCGAGTTGCTGATCAGCAGGAGTGTCGGTGCCATTCAGCTACACCTCGCTAGTTGATGAGCGTTGCAAGAACAATCAGTCCATAGGCAACCGGGAACAGTTGCCGCATGCGGGCCGACACCCGGTTTGCCACATCGAGCTGGTCACGAGAGGCCCGGCTCGAGGCAAACACAGTGACCGCAAGGGACACGGCAACCAGCAGCGTCGACAACATGACAAAGCGATCCGCCCGGGTCAGGTAGTCGATGGCGGGCAGCGTCAGCCGAAAGCTGACCCCAAGCGCTATCAATGAGAAAACGGTAGCGCTGGACATGCCGATCCGCGGCGGAATGACCTGGGGCGGCATCCAGTGCACAAGCCAGGCAAGAAACAGAATGAGGGTCATCGGCAACGCAAGCGTCAGGGCATAAAAAACCGACTTGCGCTGCGCCCGAACGCTGTAGCGCAGCAGCGACGTGCCCCGACCATCCTCGGCAATCCGGTACACCGAGTGTTCCGGCTCAAGGGTTTCGAACGACCAGCCCTTGCTGCGAAAGGCGTCTGTCCTGGCAATGAGCTCGCTGTCACTCGAGAAAACCACCTCTGACGGGGAGTACTGGTACGACCCGATGTCGATTGCCAGCGTCTGTGAATCGAAAGGAAAATCGCGCAGCTCAAGATCAGTCGCCAGGGGGCCAGCCAGCCGCTGGCGCAGCACTACGTTGCCAGCGCCGTCGACGGTCGCAACCATTGGCAGTGTCGTCTGCAAGCCACGGTTGTTCAGAATGAGCAGGCGCGGCGTCCAGATGTCGGACACTGGCAGGGTGCGCCACTCGGTACCGTTGACGGTCGAGCTGGCCAGTCGCCGGTCTCGCCAGTGGACTTCAACGAACGCGTCGATGCTGAACCTCTGCCGCCTGTCATCGACGTCGACGATATCGATGAGGCCGAAGCGAACCCTGACCTCGTCCGGTGGCCCGCCAGCACCCGGCCGACTGCCCACCTGTACCTCCGTCATACCCTGCCCGAACACCGGCGTTGCCAGAAGGCTAACGAATAACAGCAGCAGTGGCTGCAAGGCGCCTCGCCGGAGGAGTGAAAGAGAGCTATTCATCTTCAGCTTGAAAAGCTGATGTCTTACCATGATGG
>JBCAXP010000104.1:0-12439 GCA_038533995.1 Pseudomonadota bacterium | reverse complement strand
GGTGCAGGTAGCTGGCCGTGCCCTTCCACGGACAGACCGTCTGGTAGTCACTTCGGCGAAAGAATTCCTTGTTCAGGGACTCTTGCGGGAAATACAGGTTGTTCTCAAGTTCGATGGTGTCATCGCTGTCTGCGATCACCTGCTCGTTCCATATTGCGCGAACCATTGCGTCCCTCCCTTCGGTCCAGACGGCCGGCCTGTGCCGCTATACTTGACCATGCCAGATAACGAACGGGAACTGCAATGGTTTACCAGCACAAACTCTCTGTATCCACCGCCGGCCGCGGCACGCTGAACATCACTGACGAAATCCAGCGGCAGGTGAACGCCGCCGGCATCGGCACGGGCGTGTGCAACGTGTTCCTGCACCACACGAGCGCCTCGCTGATTCTGTGTGAGAACGCCGACCCGACGGTGCGGCGCGACCTGGAGGCCTTCATGCAGCGGCTGGCGCCGGACGGCGACCCGTTGTTTCAACACACGGACGAAGGCCCGGATGACATGCCGGCCCACGTGCGCTCGATCGTGACGCACAACAGCCTGTCGCTGCCGGTGACGAACGGCCGCTGCGGCCTCGGAGTGTGGCAGGGTGTTTACCTTTACGAACATCGGCACGCGCCGCACACGCGGCGCCTGACAATTACGGTGTACGGGTAGCGTCGTTGGCTTAACCTCGCGCGCTCAGGCCTGGGCGCGCACGGCCTTTCGTATGAAGTCCTGGTGGCGGGAGATCATGACGTCCGCAAGGACCGCATCTTCGATAACCCTGTCAGTACCAATCAGAAACGTAGCCCGGCGCACGCCGATGCCCAGCGGTCCATCGACGTCGAACAGGCGAATAACGTCCTTGTTCTCGTCCGCAAGCAACGTGAAATTCAGGTTGTGCTTTTCGCGAAAGCGCGTGTGGCTCGCCGCATCCTGCGGACTGACGCCCACTACCCGCAGCCCGGACTCCACGAGGTCGTCCTGCATGTCGCGAATGCTGCACGCTTCCTTCGTGCAGCCGGGCGTGAAATCGGCCGGATAGAAGTACAGCACGAGCGGCCCTTCGGCGAGCAAGTCCGACAGGCTTCGCTCGACCCCGTCCTGGTCTGGAAGGGAAAAGTCGGGGGCATTGGCGCCTGGTTTCAACATAGATCGTGTCCTGGTGTCGTGTCGTTGGAAATTTTCAAGGGCGTCTAGCTGTCGGCGCCGGTCCAGAGCTCTTCCATGACTTCATAGTTCGTGCGGTGCATCCCGCAGCGTTCGTACGTGCGTTGCGCCTTTGCGTTGTCGTTCATCACGTACAGGCGCAGGCCGCAAACGTTTCCGGCTTCCTTCGCCTCGCAGCGGACGTGGTCATACAGTGCGGCGAACACGCCGTTGCGCCTGGAATCCGGCCACACGTACACGCTTTGAATCCACCAGAACGTGGCGTTGCGCCAGTCGCTCCACTCGTAGGTCACCATGATCTGGCCGACAATTTTGCCGTCCGCTTCAGCAACGAAGTACTTGCCAAGAGCCGCGTTACCGAGCAGCGCCTGCACGCCTTCCTTAAGCGTTGCCGCGGGCAGCGTATGATTCTCGGTTTCCAGTGCCATGCGTGCATTGCCATCGCACAGGTCGGCGCAATCCGACGCCACTGCATCCCGAACCTTGATTAGCATTGGGTGCTCTCCACCGCTCTGACAGTGGCCTAATAGTACCCCGAATGGGGCCGTTCGAGGCGGCCGCTGCCAGCGTACCGGCCTTTTGCCCGGTACGGATGGCGGTGCTAAACTTCACGGCGGTCAGGCGGGGTGTCCGCCAGCCAAAGTGGGGCCGTAGCTCAGCTGGGAGAGCGCTGCGTTCGCAATGCAGAGGTCGGGAGTTCGATCCTCCTCGGCTCCACCACTTTCTCTTGGACTTGCCGACGCGCCACTCTATGCCCCGATAGCTCAGCTGGATAGAGCGTCCGCCTCCTAAGCGGAAGGTCTCAGGTTCGAATCCTGATCGGGGCGCCACTCGCCAGCCGCTGGCAATGCGCTGGCATCCGGCGTTTCACGCCGCTGTTTGCTGACGCCTTCCCCGTGGTACCCCATCAGCACTCCAAAGCGCCCCAGGCGCCGTACCACGAAGTGATGCAGGAGCGCACAACCGGCAAACGTGACGAACACCAGCAGGGCCACCTCGACACCAGCGCCAAGTGCCAGCCTCGTGAGCGCATAGCCGGCCACCACGGTAATGGTCTGGTGCAGCACGTACCACGGATAGACGGCGGCGCGCGCATACGGCAACCAGCGAAACGGCCGGTTCAGCAAATGGTGCCCCCAACCCAGCACCACCATCAGCCAGGCCCAGCGGTTCAGATAGATCACCACGAGCTGCGCGACACTCTGCATCGCGTCAGGCTCGTCCGGCAGCACTGCCCGGTATGTCATGAGCACTGCGTACATCGCCAGGGCGATGAGCAACATGGGCCTGCGCAGCCTGGCAAACTCCCGCCACAGTCCTTCGTTCGAACCGATCAGGAAGCCGTACAGGAAGAAGGTGCCGTACATAAAGTGCGCGTAGCCGTCGCTCACGAGATCGTGACTGATATAGGGAAAGCGTGGAAACACCCACTGGCCCCACGCCATCAACGGCAGCACCGGCACGAGCCAGAGCGCCACGCCGCGCAGACCGCAAAGCCGCGGGCGCAAAGCCTTGCCGGGCCCGTTCAGAAATGCGGCCACCGGCAGCAGAACCAGGGAGTATGTCAGCAGGTACGGGAGGTACCACAGGTGGTTCCAGGTGATGCCAATGTCGGACCCTGCAAAGGCCCCTTCCGGCCAGCCGACAAAACCGAAGTAGGCGCCCAGGAATGCGAGGTATCCAGGCTGGATGACGCCGTTCTCAAGGGCCTCGAAGTAAGCCTGCGGTGGCACGATCAGGAGCATGCCAAACACCAGCGGCAGCCCCAGCCGAACGACCCGGCGCCAGGCAAACCGGCCATAGTCACCGGCACGCCTGCCCTCCTTCAGCACAAAGCTGATGGCAAGACCGGAAATCAGGAAGATCAGCGGCATGCGCCACTGGTTCACGAGCGTCATGACCGGCTCCAGCCAGTGAAGCGGATACTGCGACTTCACGTGCCAGCCCCAGCTCACGTAAAACATGCCGATGTGGTACAGAATGAGCAGCCCGAAGGCGAACACGCGCAGCGCGTCGACATCGTGCCGGCGGCCGGAACTCGTTGAGGACATGGCATACACTCCCGTCAATGAACACCGCTTACTGTCCACCACTCCGCGCGCCGCGCCCACTGGAAAGTGACCCAATGACAAGCACTTGTGACAAGCGGCGGAATGCAGGGACGAATCGGGCAGCAACCGGCCCCGGTTTGACGCACCATGGCGCACCGGAACGATCGATGCCCGCCACCCCATTCAAGCCATGACTCTTGATCAATACGAACAGCACCGCCGCTTGTGGGAAATTGGACTGTGGACGGCGTTTTTCGTCGTCAACTGGCTGGCTGGCACCTGGGTGGAGTGGCTGGAGTTTCAGCGCGAAGGCAATACGACCCCGCTCTGGCAGCCGCTTCTTTGGGAGGGCTCATCCAACCTGACCCAGCTACTCCTGCTGCCGCTGATTCTCCTTTGGGATCGGCGTTTCCCCCTGGAACCGGGCCAGTTACGGCGCAACGCCGTCGCCCACGCCGGGTTTTCAGTGGTGTTCTCGCTGCTTCACGTGGTGTCGATGGTTGCGATTCGAAAAGCGGTCTACGTGCTCAAGGGGACCAGTTACGATTTCGGCCACTGGCCAAGTGAACTGCTGTACGAATACCTCAAGGATTTTCGCAGCTATGCCTACTTTCTCGGTGTGCTCTACCTGTATCGCTTCATACTGCGACGCCTTCGCGGTGAAGCCGGTTTTCTGTCGGAGGAAAACGAACGCGATGCGCCGCGCCCCGTTACCGACCGCTTTCTCGTCAAGAAACTCGGCCGCGAGTTTCTCGTCAAGGTCGACGACATCGAGTGGATCGAGGCGGCCGGGAACTACGTCAATCTGAATGTTGGCAGCCGCGCGTACCCCCTGCGCGAGACGATGACCAACATCTCCAGCCGGCTGGCGGACGCGGGCTTTCTGCGCGTGCACCGGTCCGCGATCGTGAACCTGGACCAGGTCGCCCAGATCGTGCCCTTCGACACCGGCGACGGAGAGGCACACCTGCAAAACGGCACGCGCGTGCCGGTAAGCCGGCGGTACCGCAAGGCCCTTCGGGAACGACTCCAGGCCTCTTCTGACGGCAGGTCTTAGGTACCGGGGTTGAGTGGCGGAAGGCCGGACTGTCCCGTTGCCGTGCGATCCAGGTGATGCCGACGAGCCGCATCCAGCGCCGCTGCAAGCTGTCGCCCATCGACAGTGCCCGCCGCGTCCGGCGAATAAACCGCGGCGAGAAACGCCTCAACGGCGGCCCTGAGCCCCTCGTCCCCTGAGCGTGCAGCAAACGAGCGCAGATTGCTGTCGCCCGTGAAGCGCGCCAGCCACGCCAGCACGGCGGTGTGGCCTGCGTGAGCGTCGCCGCCAAGCAGCGCCTTCTTCGCCGCTGCAAACGCCGCCGGCTCGGACGCCTTCACGCGTTCCCTGTGGGCGTGCCAACGGCTGCTCATCGCCGGTACGCCGCGCCAGCACGCCAGCGCCAGAACGATGACGGCAATTGCCATCAGAGTCAGCGACGGGCGCGAGTCTGAGACAGGTCCAGTGGGCTTCGGCGCCGCGACGGGTGGTCCGGCCACGGACAGCGTCAGCGGCGGCACCGAGGCTACCTCAACCTCGCTCGTCGCCGTGTTCCACCACCGCAGCTCCACCGTCGGCAGCGTGAACTCGCCACCGCCTTCAAACACCACGGTGACCCGCTCGGTGCGCGTGGCAGGTGGCCCCTCCTCCACGACCGGCGCGTCGGCGTACTGGGCGAGGCCCAGCTGGTCCAGGGCCGGTGCGAGGGGTGGCAGAAAAATTGCCGGCAATCCGGTGAGCTGCGCCGAATAAACCATCACTACCGCGTCGCCGGCTTCAAGCGCGTCTGGCGGCGACTCCAGGTCTCTAGTGAACGTCAGCGCCGTGCCGGCGAGATACGGGTCAAGCGCCCCCGCTCCTTGCGGCACTGTCGCGGCAAACACGATCGGCGACAGAGCAACTTCGGTCGTGACAGGGTCTGCACCCGGGTTTGCATAGCTTATGGTGATGGCATGGCCGGCAAGTTCGAAGCGCGCGGCCGTGAGCGGGTAGATCTCGTAGCTGCGCACGATACCGGACCAGGTATCGCTGCCGACGCGCCTGCTCGTTGGGTAGGAACTATCCGGTGGCCGTCGGGTAACCGCGTTGGCAATCTCCAGGGTTGGAAATTCCGGCGGCTGGGCGAACCACGTGGGCACCAGCACCGTAACCGTCACCTCGAGCGCTTCGCCGACGAGCACCGTCTCGTCACTCACGCTGATTTCCACGAGCGGTTCTTCCTGCGCAACGGCCACGGTGCTGTAGCACCACAGCAGCAGGCACAGCGCGAGTAACAGGCGCGTCACCGGTCGCCCGCCTGCGTGGCTTCGAGGAGGAACCGGGTACGCAGAAACTCCCGCGTCTCGGTATCGACCGAGCGCATCCACTTCTCGGCAGACTCCGCCTCGATAGTGCTTTCCTGTGTAATCACCATGTCCCTGCCGAGACTGCGCGTGTTGTCGTACACAAAATCGTCGGCGCTCAGTTCGGTCTCATCACCGGTGTCGCTTTGTTCCCGCGCCCGCTCGATGTAGTCGAGCGTGTGGCGAGCCAGCTCAAGGTTGTCGCGCGCCTGCGTCCAGTCGGGCGCATCCGCTACCGCCTCCTCATAGGCGGTAATCGCCTTGGCGTACTCCCTGCCCTTCATGAAGGCGTTGCCGCGATTGAAGAACCCTTCAGCCGTATCCACGCGGCCCCACGCGGCGGCCGCCTCTGCGTAGCGGCCGGCGCGGTACAGCGCCTGCCCTTGCCACTCGGGATTCTCGAAGGTGTCGGCCGCTGCGTTGAAGTCACGAGCGGCAAGGTAACGCATGCCCTGCTGATCGCGCGTAAGGAACAGGTCGGCAACGCTTGCGGTGCCAACGCTGAGCCAGGCGAGCAGCGCTGCCGCAATCGCGGTAATCAGCGCAAACCATGCCACCGCCGGCAGCGCCGCCGCTCGCTCCAGCCAACGCACTGTCGGGGGCTTCGACGACGAGGCTTGCGAAGCTCGGCTTACCATTGCATCGACCACCCACGACGAAACCACAGCAGCGTCAAGAACGCCGCCGGCCACAGCAACAGCCACCCGCGATCGCGCCACTGGGCGTCCGCGTCGTCTGCTTTCTGAAGGGCGGACGCGATCGCTCGCGACACGCGCCGAAGGTCCTCGTCACCCGCCGTCGCCCTGATGACCGGCATGCCGGCCTCGCTGCCAACCTGCCGCAGCACCGATGCGTCCACGGACGTGTCGAGGCGTGCGCCGCTCGGACCGCGCACCGGCGAACCGTCGGGCATCAGCGCGACGCCACCGCTTTGCGTCCCTACCACGAGCGCCACCAGCGCCGGCGCGCCGTCCTGCTGCGCGAACGCCTGGAGCGCCGCGCCATCCGCGGGCTCAAAGCCGTCACTCACAATGAGCAGCGTGCCGCGCGCCGATTCCTCGCCCAGAAGATCGCGGGCGAGCGGCAACGCCACGCTCACATCGGCGCCGGCCACCGGCATGACCGCCGGGTCGAGGCTCTCCAGGAAAGGCGCGATCACCGTGCTGTCTGTACTCGGCGGCAGCACCACGTGCGCGCTGCCGGCGTAGGCAATCAGCGCCGTTCGCGCCCCGGTGCGTGCCTTCACGAGGTCGAGGATCTTGAAGCGCGCGCGATCGAGCCGGGTGGGCAGCAGGTCGTTGCTGCGCATGGAATCGGAGACCTCCAGCGCGATAACGAGTGGCGCCGCCTCCGAGAACCACGGGCTGAGCTGCCTGTCCCAGGCCGGCCCGGCGGCGGCCAGCGCCAGCAGCATGGCAACGGCAGCGGCGGTATCCACCGGGCGCAGGCCGCCGGTGCCGTTGCGCGTAATTGTAAGCGCCGCCCGCAGGTGCTCGGCGACCCAGTCACCCACCGGCGTTGCCGCCGCCTCCCGGCGGCGCGCCAGCCACCAGCAAATGGCGATAACGGGCAGCGCCAGCAGCCACAGGGGCCGAAGGAAGTGAAACAAGGCCAGGCTGCCCATGAAACCACTCACGCCTGCGCCCTCGGCCTGCGGGCAAGCAACAGCCCGGTGGCAATCAGCCACACCACAACGGCGATACCCACGGGCCAGTGCACCAGGGACTCGCGCGGCCGCCACGACTGCACGGTGACCTCGGCGGTTGTCGCCTCGTCGATGCGGCGGTACACCTCTCGCAAGGCGCCTTCGTCGTCTGCCTTGTAGAAGCCACCGCCGGTTCGCTCCGCGATGGCTTGCAGTACGTCGAAGTCCACGCGGTCCTCGCCGGTCGCATCGGGGTTGCCGATGCCAATCGTGTGAATCTCCACGCTGTTGAGCGCCGCGATGCCGGCCGCATTAACGGGCGTCATGCGACTGGCCGTGTCGTTGCCGTCCGTGAGCAGTATCAGCACGCGCTCGTCGATATCGCTGTCCTCAAACTGGCGAATCGCAAGGCCGATGGCGTCACCCAGCGCTGTCTGCGGGCCGGCCATCCCGACCTCCATCAAGTCGACGAGCGCCGCGGCGGTTTGCAGGTCGCGAGTGAACGGCAGCTGCACGTACGCGCGCGCGCCAAACACGATCAGGCCGATGCGGTCGTCTTCGCGCTCCGCGACGAATTGCGACACAACGCGCTGCACCGCTTCGAACCGGGATGCCTTTCCGCCGTTCTCCCCGGGTGCTTCACCGGGAAAATCCCGCGCGTCCATCGAACCGGACAGATCAATCGCCAGCATGATGTCGCGGGCAGCATCGGTGCGCACGATTGGTTCGCCCACCCACTCCGGCTGCGCCAGGCCACCCACGAGCGCCGCCCATACGAGCAGTGACGCTACCCGCTGAATCCAGCCGCGTCTCACCACTACCGCGCCAGGGTTCGCCTTCGCGCCGGCCGCTGCTACGAGCGAGTCGAAAAACGGCACTCGCAGCGCACTCACGGTTTCCCGGTGCGGCGGCGCCAGCCACCAGGCAAGCAGCGGCAACGGTAGCGCGAGCGCTGCCCACGGATGGGCAAAATCAAGCACGGTGCAGCCTTATCCAACGGCGGGCCGGCGCCACCAGTTCCCGGCCATCGGCATCGCGTCGGTAGGCCGCGGTGGCAAGGCGTATTGCCGCGTCGCGCACGGCCGCGTCGTCGTTGGCCGACGCAACAAGAAACTGTGCCCACGCATCGCCGTACAGGCTCGCCACCCGCTCGCGCGGGTAGGCGGCGAGCGCGGTACGCTTAACAAGCTCGGCGACCGCAATTGCCGCCGCGCCCGGGTCGCTTTGCGCATCGGCTTCGATAGCGGCCAGCAGCGTGAGCGCGTCGCGCCGGTAACGGTTACGCCGCCACGCTCGCAGGCGTCGTGCGGCAAACAACAGGCCAACAGCGACGAGCCAGCCCAGCACGACCCACCAGCCGACGGTCTGCGGCAACCGCGATACCGGCTCTGGCTGCACAACCTCGTGCATCAGCTCGATAAGCTGCGGCAGATTAAGCCCGTCGAAGCGACTCATCGCACGCGACGCCTTGGGGCCATGGCGCCAAGCAAGCGCCGCAGCTGCGGAGCCGTTTCCTCTCCGGCGCTGAGCGGCAGAACCGACAGGTTGATTGATGTCTGCCACTCGAGAATGCGATCGAGGCGTCCGCCGGAAAACTCTACCAGCGCGTCCGCGACCCGCGCGCTTGAAAGATCAATGTCCGCCTGCTGCTCACCATCGCCGACGACGTTACTTTTTCCTGCCCCCGGCTCTCTCGCCGCCGGGTCGTACACAAGCCCAAGCACCAGGTCGTTGTGTGCAGCGATGCCGCTCAGGCGCCTGCGCGTGGTTTCGTCGATGCCGTCAAAGTCGCTGAGCACAATGACGAGATGATCGTGATGGGCGATGCGGGCCACGCTGCCCAGCACGCGGTTCAGGCTGCCGGGGGTCGCCGTCGCTGGCTTGCTGGCATTGAGCGCACCGTTCAGCCGAGCGATGGACTGAAGCAACGCCATGACACCCTGCCGGCTCCGCTTTGGCACCATGTCGACCTGGGTGTCATCGCTGAACACAATGCCGCCCACGCGGTCGCCAGCGTTAAGAATGCGAAACGCCGCGATCGCCGCAACCTCGGCCGCCGTCACCGACTTCAGGTTGAGGCGGGTGCCGAAGAACATCGACATGCGCTGATCCACCACCAGCAGCGCCGGCCGGTCGCGCTCCTCCGTGAACACGCGAACGTGCGGTTGCCCGGTGCGCGCGGTGGCTTTCCAGTCGATCGACCGGATGTCATCACCCGGCAGGTAGTTGCGCATTTCCTCGAAGTTGAGGCCCCTGCCACGCAGGCGCGAGGCGTGGCGGCCATTGAGCACGCTGGACGGTGGCTGCGACGGCAGGAAGTTCAAGGCATGCGCCGCTGACTCCAGGCCACGAAGATGCGCCAGGCTTGCGTATACGCGGTTGTCGGGCAACATGCCGGCCACCGCCTACGGCAGCGCAACCTGTTCGACAAGCAGGTCGATCACCTGGTCGGTGGCCACGCCCTCGCCCTGCGCCTCATAAGACAACATCAAACGGTGGCGCAGCACGTCATGCACCACGGCGCGTACGTCTTCCGGGTCCACGAAATCGCGCTTGTGCAGCCAGGCGTGGGTCCGGCTGCACTTGTCGAGCGCAATGGACCCTCGTGGGCTGGCGCCGACATCGATCCAGCGATCGAGGTCGTCGGAGTATTGCTTTGGCGTGCGCGTGGCGTACACGAGGTCGGCCATGTAGCGCTGCACGGCATCGGAAACGTGGATGGCGCCAATTTCCGAGCGGGCCTCGAACACCGCGTCCTGCGGTGTCTTGCCGGACTCAGTATCGCTCTGGCTTTCGCCTTTCGGCGCAGCCTCGCTCGCCGGGCGAGCGGTCTCCTCGCCGCGGACGAGACCGATGATCGCCACCTCGTCCTCGACCGGCGGGTAGCCAATGTTCACGTGCATGAGGAAACGATCCATCTGTGCCTCCGGCAACGGATAGGTACCTTCCTGCTCGACGGGGTTTTGTGTCGCCATCACCATGAACAGCGGTGGCATGCGATGCGTGGTACCGGCAACGGTGACCTGGCGTTCCTCCATGGCTTCCAGCATTGCGGCCTGCACCTTGGCCGGTGCGCGGTTAATCTCGTCGCCGAGCACGATGTTCGCGAACAGCGGACCCGGTTCGAAACGAAACTCCCCCTGCCCGTCCTTCTGGTAGTAAACCTCCGTGCCGGTCACGTCGGACGGCAACAGGTCCGGCGTGAACTGAATGCGGCTGAACTCGGCCTCGACGTTGCTGGCGAGTGCCTTGATCGCACGGGTCTTTGCAAGTCCCGGCAGGCCTTCGACCAGCAGGTTGCCGTTGGCGAGCAGGCCAATCAGGATGCGCTCGATAACCTCCTGCTGGCCGATGATGGATTGCTGCATGCGGCTGCGTAGCCGGTCAATCTGTTCGTGAGCGTTCATGGATGGATGTGTTCCTTGTAGTGCATACGGCCGCGGGCGCTTAGCCGGATAGTAGAGCGACAGGCGCCAGCAATCCATCCCTGCTATTGTTGCCCGCGCCAACCGCCAAGAGTGCGCCCGATGTCAGACTTGCTTGTTCCCATTGCCCTCGCCGGCGTCGGCATCATCGCCGGCTGGCTCAACGTGCTGGCAGGCGGCGGCTCGCTGCTGACAGTGCCCGCATTGATGCTCGCTGGCTTGCCCGGCCCGGTGGCCAACGGCACGAACCGTATCGCTATTCTGGCGCAGAACACGGTGGCGGTTTCCACGTTTTTTCGCCGCGGCTATTCCGACTTTCGACTGAGCCTGAGCCTGGCAGCCGCCGCCGTCCCCGGCGCAGTCGCGGGCGCGATGGTGGGTACCCGGCTCGATGGCCGCTGGTTCGACTGGGTGCTGGCCGCCGTCATGGTGCTTGTCATGGTGGTCATGGCGCGAAAGAAGTCCGCGGGTAAAGGCTCGACCGAGGATGCGCCAACGGTAACGCCCCGCCGCCTGCTGTGGGGGCATGTGCTGATGGTTGGTGCGGGTTTCTGGGGCGGCTTCATCCAGATCGGCGTGGGCTTTGTCCTGATGCCGATACTGCATCGCGTCATCGGCCTCGACCTCGTGCGAGTGAACATGCACAAGGTGTTTATCGTGCTCGTATACACCTGCGTTGCGCTGGCCGTTTTTGCCTCCCAGGTGCGGGTCGAATGGGTGCTGGGCCTGAGCCTTGCGGTCGGCAATTCCATTGGCGGCTGGCTCGGCGCACACACGGCTGTGGTGCGCGGTGAACGGGTAATTCGCGTGGTGCTTAACGTCGTGCTCGTTGCCTTCATCGCTAAGCTGCTGTTTCTTTAGATTCTCGCCCGCAGAGCTACGACTTTCGTCGCCTTGCGTTTGCCCAGCGTTCCGATTACGTTGAAGAATGCGCACGCGTCGTCTCGCGTTGCTGGCCGCAACTTAACTCCGCGGTGCGCCAACGTTCTTAAAAACCTTCGCAACGGAGGATCTCTCGCATGACCATGACACCCAATGACGTGCTGAGGCCGAGCCTGTCCCAGTTTGACCTGGAAAACCCGTACACCCAGTCGCGCTACGACAACTTCATCAACGGCCAGTTTGTCGCGCCAAAATCCGGCGAGTACTTTGACAACGTGACGCCGATTACCGGCGAGGCGTACTGCCAGATTGCGCGCTCCAACGCGCAGGACGTCGAGGCCGCGCTGGACGCCGCGCACGCGGCGGCGCCGGCGTTCGGTAAAACGTCGCTCACCGAGCGGGCGCTGATGCTCAACAGGATTGCCGACGCAATCGAAGAAAACCTGCCAAAGCTCGCGCTTGCCGAGGCCATCGACAACGGTAAGGCGATTCGCGAAACGACGCACGCCGACCTGCCGCTGGCTATTGATCACTTCCGCTATTTCGCCGGCGTCATCCGCGCCGAGGAAGGATCGATCGCCGAGATCGACCACCAGACCTACGCGTATCATTTCCATGAGCCGCTCGGCGTTGTTGGCCAGATCATTCCGTGGAACTTCCCGATTCTGATGGCGACGTGGAAGCTCGCACCGGCGCTTGCCGCGGGCAACTGCGTAGTACTGAAGCCCGCCGAGCAAACGCCAGCGTCTATCCTTGTGCTGCTCGAACTTATCGCCGACATCTTGCCGCCGGGCGTCGTGAACGTCGTTAACGGCTTTGGCCTGGAAGCCGGCAAGCCGCTCGCATCGAGCGACCGCGTCGCCAAGGTGGCCTTCACCGGCGAGACGACTACTGGCCGCATGATC
>JBCAXP010000103.1:0-12500 GCA_038533995.1 Pseudomonadota bacterium | reverse complement strand
GTGACCGCCGCTACGCCGCGGTTGCGACGCTCGCACCGCTATCCGAGGTGCAGCAGGCAGCGCGACGGTCGGGGGCCTTGCTGGGCGTCGCGGCGCTGGTTGCCATGGCGCTGCTGGCCTGGCTGGGCCATCGCATTGCGCGCAGCATTACCGACCCGGTGCTGCAACTCGCGGGCCTGGCCGCCGCGATTGCAGGCGGCGACCGCAAAACTCGCGTTGCCGAAACCGGCAGCGGCGAAATCGATACGTTGACGAAGGCGCTCAACGACATGGCCGATTCGCTGCAGTCCTCCGAACGAGAGCTTGCGCGCAACAACCGGCTTGCCGCACTCGGCGAGATGGCTGCGCGCATTGCGCATGAAGTGCGCAATCCGCTCACCGCGATCAAGCTGCAGCTGCAACTGCTGCAGGAGCGCGTGCACGGCGACAACGCCGGGCGCATCGGCGGCCTGCTCGAGGAAATGCGGCGGCTGGAACTCATCGTGGACACGACGCTCGAGTCCAGCCGTCCGGCAAAGCTGGAGGCCTCGCGCACCAATCTGAATCGCATCGTCGAAGACGTCACCGCGCTCATGGCGCCGTCGTTTCGTCACAAAGGCATCCGGCTTGACGCGGAACTCGGCAGTATCGAGGACACGATGCTCGACCCGAACCGCGTAAAGCAGCTGTTGCTGAACCTGCTGACCAACGCGGCGGACGCACTGCCGAAGGGCGGCGACATACTGGTTTCCACACACGCGCACAACGAGGAAATATGCCTTGTGGTGGAAGACAGTGGCGCCGGTTTCAGCACTCCGCCGGAGCTTGAGCTTTTCAGCGAGCCGGTCGACAGCAGCAGCGGTGGCCTCGGCGTGGGTCTGCTACTGACGCGCGAACTGGCCGAACTGCACGGCGGTCGCATTGAGGCAGGCACCAGCAAAAAGTTGGGCGGCGCGCGCCTGACGGTGTATTTTCCAATTGCTCGCTGCATTGATTCGGGGTAGCTAATGGCGAAAGTGCTCGTTGCCGACGACGAACGCGCAATCTGCGAGGCCTTCTGCGACGTACTGCGCGCCGAGGACCACGTTCCCATCGTTGCCTCCACCGGCGACGAGGCGCTGGCGCTCGTTGACGCGGAGCAGCCGGCCGCCGTGTTTCTCGACGTGCGCATGCCCGGGCGCGACGGCCTGTCCGTGCTCAAGGAAATTCACGCGAAGCAGCCCGAACTGCCGGTGGTGATGATGACCGCCTACGGCACGGTCGACACCGCCATGCAGGCGATGCGCGACGGCGCCTTCGACTACCTCGGAAAGCCGGTGGACCTCCAGCGCATTCGCGACGTGCTGTCCCGCGCGCTTCACAAGCCAGCCAGCGCGTCCGCCACGGTGGACACCGCAGCCGAGCCGCCGGACATGCGCCGCCTCGTCGGCCGCAGCGCCGCGATGCAGGAAATCTTCAAGCTGATGGGCCTGCTGCCAGGCAACGACCTCACCGTGTTGATTACCGGCGAAAGCGGGGTTGGCAAGGAACTCGTGGCGCGCGCCATTCACAATCACGGCCAGCGCCGGGACCAGCCGTTTGTCGCCGTAAACTGTGCCGCGATTCCGGTCAACCTGATGGAGTCGGAGCTGTTTGGCCACGAGCGCGGCGCCTTCACCGACGCGCGCGAACAGCGCGCCGGCCGCTTCGAATCTGCCGGCACTGGCAGCGTATTCCTCGATGAAATCTCCGAGTTGCCCTACCCGCTGCAAAGCAAGCTGCTGCGGGTGCTGCAGGAACGCAGCTTTGAACGCATCGGCAGCGTGAAACCGCAACGCTTGCGCGCGCGCATCATTGCCGCGAGCAATCGCCGCCTCGACGCACTCGTTGAGCAGGGCCGCTTTCGCGAGGACCTGTACCACCGACTCGACCTGGTGACGCTGCACATCCCGCCGCTGCGCAAGCGGCGCGAGGACATCGAGGCGCTCACCGAGCATTTCTTAAGAATGGCGAACCACCAGATCGGCAAGCAGGTGCGAGGTGTGGAAGACGCCGTGCTGCGACGGCTAACGTCGCACTCGTGGCCCGGCAACGTGCGCGAACTCGAGCACACCATCAAGCGCGCGGTGCTCGTGGCGCGCGGCGAACTGATTACCGTGCACGACGTTGAAATCAAGGCGGCGCCGGGCACGGCTGCGCTCGCGACGGACACCGCCGCGATGGACCACCTGCGGGCCGCGGCGCGCAACGCGCTGCACCAGGCCGTTGAGGAAACCGACAGCGAGCACAGCGTGTTCCAGGCGCTGGTTGGCACCGCGGAGCGCGCGATCATCGACGAGGCACTTGCGATGACCGACGGCAATCAGACCGCCGCCTCGCGTCTCCTCGGCCTGCACCGCACCACGATGCGAAAGAAGCTGCAGGAGTGACATGAGGGAACCGCAGAATCGACGCGAAACTGTACAGCCTGTACACGATCCGCACCGGCCCTTTACAACTTACTGACTTTCATCGCGTTTTCCCGCATTGCAGAGGCCACCGCGACGCGGCATGCGTACAGCCGCGCGGCACAGCGACATAACCGCCAGCAAGGCCTGGAACGATAAATTCCAAACCTGTCAGAGGGTTAAGCGACCATCGACGCTCGGCGACGCGTGGCACGCTTTTTGCTCCGTTTACGGTGAAGCGCGCGCATCGCGGTCCTGCCCGCTGTGTCCCCTTACGCACAACGGGCGCCGGCAGCCCTACCCCCTCGGGCAGCAGTCGGCAAAGTGATCGAGGGCCAGGAGCGATGCGTGCCGATACGGTGGCGTGCGCCGGGATGTGATAATCCCGGCGCGGTCCCTCCCGACACGCGCTTCGGTAGTGTAAAGATCCAATGGGCGCGAGGGATCGCACCCGATTACAACAACAAGGACACCACGGATGAGCACTGACAACGTAATTGCAAGCCGCCCCAAGCTCGGCATCTGGATCGCCGGGGCTCACGGCGACATCGCCTCCACGCTGATTGCCGGCACGCTGGCGATGAACGCCGGCGCCGTGTCACGCACAGGGCTGGTCACCGACCTTCCCCCGATGCGCGACCTGCCGCTCGCGCCGCTCGACAACATCGTGTTTGGCGGCATCGACATTTCGGAAAGTACAACCGCGGCGGCCGTCGAGCAGGTGTACCACCGGTCGCGAACGCTCACGCGGGAAACCCTCGACGCCATCCAGGACGAACTGCCGGCCGTCGACAGCAACATTTCGACGGATGCGGCACTGCGCTGGAACCCGCTCGAACCGCCCCGCGGCGGCCCTACGCTGTCGCGCATCATCGAGCGCCTGCGATCGCGCTTAAGGTCGTTCCGCGAAGACAACGGGCTCGACACCGTGGTCGTGGTCAACCTGACCTCTGCCGAGCCGGTGCCGGCGGACGCGTCGGCGCACCGTGACCTCGGCGCCCTGCAGAGCGCGATCGCAAGCGACCGCAAGGACCAGGTGTCTCCAGGCATGGCCACGGCATACGCCGCGTTTGCCGAACACTGCCCGTACCTCAACTTCACGCCGAACCTGTCGGTACGCACCGAGGCGCTGCAACAGCTCGCCGCGCAGCAGTCGCTGCCGTTCTACGGCGACGATGGAAAAACCGGCGAGACGCTCGTCAAAACGGCGCTCGGCCCGATGTTCGCGTGCCGCAACCTGCACATCATGAGCTGGGAGGGGACAAACCTGCTCGGCAACAACGACGGCCTTGCGCTCGACGATGAGGACAATCGCGCCGCCAAGATGCGCAACAAGGAAGACGTGCTGGACAAGGTGGTTGGCTATCCGGTTCACTCCGGCGTCAACATCAACTACGTTCCGTCCCTTGGCGACTGGAAGACTGCCTGGGACCTGATCCATTTCCGCGGCTTCATGGACGTGCCGATGACGATGCAGTTCACCTGGCAGGGTTGCGACTCGGTACTGGCAGCGCCGCTGGTGCTGGACATGGCTCGCCTTGCTGATTTCGCGTTGCGCAAAGGGGAATCCGGTCCGATGGTGCACCTGGCTATGTACTTCAAGAACCCGATCGACGTTGACGAGATGGCGCTGTACCCGCAGTTCGAACGCCTGCTGGCCTACACTCGCCACCACCTCGCTGGACGCGACCGCACGGAGACGGTCAACTCGTCCCGGTAGCGCTCTGCCTGAAGTCCAATGCTGCGATCGCTGTTGGCTCCCACCCTCGTACTCTGTGCTGCCGGCCTTGCCGCGGCGCTGGTGCTACCGCTCCCGCAGCCGGCCGCCGTGTCGCTACCGGCGACAATCGCCCTCGCTGCCCTGTTGCTTATGCCGGCGGTCGTTTGCGCTGACTTCAGCACACTCGACGCGCTGCGCCAGAGCGCCGCGTGGAGTTTCCTTGCCGGCGCCTGCGCGGCGCTGGCCGTCGGCGCGGCCGTACGGGACGGCGGCATCATCACGGCCGCCGTGGCCACCGCGCTGGTCGTTCTTGCGGGCGCCGCGCTGTGGTGGCTGCTGGAACGCAACGCACCGCCGGGCGTCCACTGGCGTTTTACCACTGTGCTGTTCCTTGCGAGCAGCGCACCCCTCTGGGCCGCGCCCCTGGCCGAGTTGCACGCACCGCTGGCGACGCTGGTCGCCTGCGCCAGCCCGTTGAGCCTGCTCGGCGTACTGATGGACCACGACTACCTGCGCACGGCCTTTTTCTATCAGCACAGCGCCCTCGGCGCGCTGTCCTACCGCTACCCGTCTGCCGGCGCCTTCGTCGTTGCGTATGCGGTTGGCGGGGCGGCGCTGTGGACAATCGCCCTTATGAAGACAATGGGGCCGAGAAACGTAACGGAGAACCGATGATGAGATACCTTGCAAGGCTCACGATAGCACTGGCGCCCGTGCTGGCGGTCGTCATGGCCTGGGCCAGCCCGGCCATTGCGCAATCCATGGATGAGGGTCTGCAGAGCCGCGCAAAGCGTGCCGTGGACGCAGGCCTGCACTACCTGCGCGGCGAGCAGGCGGAAAACGGTTCGTGGTCAGATTCGGTTGGCATCACCGCGCTTGCCACCCGTGCCTACCTGCAGAGTCACCGCGGGTACAACGAATCCGACGGCGCGTTCATCACACGGCCGATTGCCTTCCTGCTAAGCCACGTGAACGACGACGGTTCGATTTCCGAAACGAACCAGAACCGCAACTACAACACGGCGGTTGCAATTAACGCGCTCAAGGCAACAGGTAACCCGGAGTACGACGAGATCATTGCCAATGCCAGGCAGTTTCTCACTGGCCTTCAAATCGACCAGGGAGAGGGCTACGAGGAAGAGCACGCCTACTACGGCGGCATCGGCTACGGCGGCGATGAACGGCCGGACCTTTCCAACCAGTACATTGCCCTCGAGGCGCTCCGCGATACAGACCTCGACCCGGACGACCCCGTGTGGGAAAAAGCACTTCAGTTCGTCACGCGCACGCAGAACCGCAGCGAGAGCAACGACCAGTCCTGGGCCGGCAACGACGGCGGCTTCACCTACATGCCAGGCTTCAGCCCGCACGGCGGCACCGGTTCTTACGGTTCGATGACGCACGCGGGCCTTCTGTCCCTGCTGTTTGCCGGCGTGGACAGGGACGACCCGCGCGTGCAGGCCGCGCATGGTTGGATCACGCAAAACTACACGCTGGAAGAAAACCCGGGCGCCAAGCACAAGCAGGGTTTGTTTTACTACTACAACGCCTTCGCAAAGAGCATGTACGCCTTTGGTGAGGCCACCGTTACCGACGGCGAGGGCGTCAAGCACAACTGGCGCGAGGACCTGGCCGCCATGCTCCTCTCACGACAGGAACAAGAGGGCTCCTGGGTTAACGAGGAATCGCCGCGCTGGTGGGAAGGCAACCGCCACCTGGTGACCGCCTGGAGCGTCATCGCCCTCAACTACGTGGTACGCGAGTAAGGCCCGTGCGCGGCGGCCTCGCGGTTCTGGCAGCGGCCGGTCTGTCGCTGCTGCCACTGGCTGCCGCGGCCGCCCCTCAGTTGCGCGCGCTGCCCGCCTGGGAAGGCGCCGTGGCGGCTGGCAGGGTCACGGAGATTCGGGTGACGCTGCGCTCACCAACCGCCGTCGACGTGCTGCTCTCAGCCACCACGCCGCTGGCAAGTATCGAGCAACCGCTGCGGCTGGAAGCGGATACACCGACTGACGTTGCCGTGCCGGTACGCGTTGATGGCTCGGGCATCGTCGAACTCGTCGTCACCGGCGCAGGCGAACCGGTGCTTCGGGAACTGGCCCTGTCGCTGCACAAGCCTGGCATCACGGTGGTTGCCTTCGACGGTGTAACGCTGCCGGACGCGCTGTCCGTCGGAGCGCCCGCGTTCGCAAAGCTGCCCCAGGCTTACGAATCGGTACGCACGGTGGTGCTCGATGCACGCCGATATGACGCCTTGGAGCCGGCACAAGCCGGCGCGCTTGCGGCGTTTGCGAGCCGCTGCGGGCGCATCGCGCTGGCAGGTACGAACACCGTACCCGTCCGCCTTCAGGAAGCGGCCGGTTGCGGCGGCCGCTTCGTACGGGCCGTGGCCAACAATGACGATCTTGCAAGTGCGCTCGACAGCCTGGGCGACGCCGCGGCCATGCCAGGACCGTCGGCCTTGGCGAGCCTTGCGGGCAGCGGCAGCGGCCTGCGTTCGTGGTGGTCGGTGAGCATTTTCCTGTTGCTTTATTGCGGCGTGCTGGTCGCGCTCGGCATACGTCGAGCCAGCGCCGCCGCGCTGATAACGACCACCGCGGTCACCGTGGCGCTCAGCCTGCTGATTGGCGTGCGCGGCGGTTCCGCAAGCCGCGCCACGTGGACCGTAATGCACAATGGCAGTGACATTGCCCGAGAGGCAACGCTACTGCGCATCAGCGGCACTGGCCGGGGCGACGTCGCGGTAGCCACCGGCAACACCGGCCTGCTGCCGGAGGCCGTGTCGGGAAATCGCGCGAACCTGCGCCGCGGGGACGACGGCGAGCAACTGATCATTCCGCAGCGGCTGTTTTCGGTTGCAGACTTCCTGGTGCGCTCAACCCGGCAAGTGTCACCACCACTGCAACTGACTCACGAAGGTGGCCAGGTACGTGTACTCAACCCCGGGCCTGGCACCTCACCCGCCGGGTTGCTCGACTGGCGCGGAGACGTTTACACACTTCCTCGCCTGAAGACCGGCGCGGCATGGATGCCGGACCAGCCAGCAACGGACGTGGATCAGCATTCCGCCTTTCGCCTTTGGCGCCGCCAGGCCGCGCTGCAGGAAGTCTCCGCGCTTTTGCCGGACGCGACCGCCGGCGACAACGCATGGCTGATGCTTCTGCCAGCGCCGCCCAACGCACAACGAGCCGCGCAATGAGCCGCCCAATTATCCGTGTAGAGAGCAATGCAGTGCGCGCAGCCGCACTGGCGGGGGCCGCGGTTACCGCCGCGCTTGCTGCGTGGGTGCTCGGCAGCACCCGGCTGGCGCTCACCGAGGGTAGCAACGCAGCAACGGCGCTCGCCGCCGGCAACGCTGCGCTGGTGTGGAGCCAGGTGCTGAGCATGATGCTGATCGGCATCGCGGCTGTCACCGGTTTGTCACTGCGTGAGCGCGTCGCCTCGCTGCTGGCACTGGCAGCCGCGCCGCTACCGATCACCGGCATTCTGCTGGCGGTGGGCGCCGTCGCAGTTACCGACCTTGTGCTCGGACAAACCGCGGTCGTGCTTTGCGCAGTGGTGATCGCCCTGGCCGGCAACGCCGCCGAACGACTGGTGCAGCCCGCTTCGCGCTGGCTGACTCCAACGCTGCAGGTCGCTCTGCTCGGCGTCGCACTTTTTGTGCAGCACATCCTTCGCGAGGTCGCGTGATGCGCGCAAAACGATCATCCGAAGATACCGTCACACCACTCGTCGAGGCTGCGCGCAAGACGCTCTGGCGCCGCCGGTTTTTGCAAACGGGAAACACGGTGTGGTCAGTGCTCGCGATGGCGTTGGTTGGCCTGACGCTGGTGCACCGGACAATCGCCACCTTGCCCGGTGGGCTGACACTGTTGCTGGCAGTGCTCGCCATCGTTGCAACCGCGGGTTGGCAAGTCCGCGCAACCCGGCCATCACTGGACGACAGCCTGCGCGAAGCAGACCAGCTGGCCGGCACCGACATGCTGATGGCGAGCGCATGGTCTGTGCGCCGGGCGGATCCCGGCAGCGCTGGCTGGGGCACGCTCGAGGTGCAACGCACCGCGCGGCGCACCGCCAGCAAGACGCTGGCCACGCTTAATCGCGACCGAAGCGCGTTGCAGCGGCCCAGCTACACCGCGGCATTGCTCGTGGTCGCCGCATCCCTGCTCGTACTGGCGCAGCCGCGCGGCCAGGAAGTGGTTACTACGGTCCCGCTCGCCGCAAGTCCGGAGGCAGGCGATAGCCGCGACGCACACCGCAACCCCGTTAGCGATTCCGACGCGACACCCGACCAACCGTCTGACACCTCCTCACCCGCGCCACAGGAAGCTCCGGAGACGCGCGAGACCCTTGCCGACACCGAAGCCCGACGCGGCGCACCGTTGCCCGCAGACGCGGAGCCTCGTGCAATGCCTGGCGCCGTGCCAGGCGACACGCCAGGGGGTGAGCTGCCATCCACACTACCGGCAGCGGACGGGTCCGGCATCGCGGACACGGCGACGACGCCGGACCGGGTCGAGTTCGTCGACATTCGCCGCCGCGGCGCGCGCACTGCCGGCGCGCAGCCCGGTGCGGGCAACGCCAACGCCGACAGCGATGTTGCCGACGGAACCGGTGACCCGGCTCCATGGAGCGGCCTGACAGACATCGCGCCGCCACCGCTCGAGGCCGACCCGGTAACCCGACACTATCTTTCACGCTGGCAACAACGCCGGGAGACACAACGTTGACCGCTCCAGACACACCCACCACCCTCACGGGCCTGACGACCCGCATTGGCGCGCTTACCGGCGCGCTGGAAGCAGCCATCGTTGGCCAGTCGGCCCTGATTCGCGATCTTGTAACCGGCGTGCTGTCCGGCGGCCATGTGCTTATCGAAGGGCTTCCCGGGCTCGGCAAGACGTGGCTCGCGAAGGGGCTTGCGCGCGGCCTCGACGCAGAGCTCTCGCGCATCCAGTGCACCCCTGACCTCATGCCGGCCGACGTCACCGGCAGCGAGGTGCTGATGGAAGGCGAGCGCGACGGGCGCCTGCAAGGCCCTCGCCCGCAGTTCATGAAAGGTCCGCTGTTCGCACCGGTGGTACTCGTGGATGAGATCAACCGGGCAACGCCTCGCACGCAGTCGGCGTTTCTCGAGGCGATGGCCGAAGGCCAGGTGACCGCCGGCGGCACCCGGCACGCGCTGCCGCAGCCCTTCTGGGTCATCGCAACGCAGAACCCGATCGAACTCGAAGGGACTTACCCGCTGCCCGAGGCCCAGCTCGACCGGTTTGTTTTCAAGCTCAACGTCGAACTTCCCGAGACCCGCTTCCTCGCAGATGTGCTGACCGCATCGCTCGATGAGGAACCCGCCGCCAGCATCAAGCCCGTGATGGATCCCGTCCAGGCCGCAAGCGTGATGAACGGAGCGCGCGAGGTGATTGTTGCTGACGCCGTTCGCGACGCCGCCATTGCGCTGGTGCTCGCAACGCATCCGGACCGTGGCAGCGCAGTGGCCGAGCGCCATATTCGCTACGGCGCGAGCCCGCGCGGCATGCAGGCGCTGATTCGCACGGCGCGCATCAGCGCGCTGATCGAGGGACGCGCGCACGTGGCGATGGCTGACCTTGCGCGGTGCGCCCTGCCGGCGCTGCGTCACCGGGTTCTGCTCAACATCGACAGCGAAATGGATGGCGTTACCGTAGACGACGTGCTTGCCGAACTCATCGCGGCGAGCCTGCGGGAATAACCACCATGCTCGAACAGTTAAGCCGCGAGGAACTGCGCCGCCTTGCCCACACCGCGGAGCACCTGCTGGCCGGGCGCCCGGTGCCGGAGTACGGCGCGCGCGTGCGGCGACCGCGCGCCGGCCTTGGCACCGAGTTTCTCGATTTTCGCGAGTACCGCCCGGGCGATGACTTTCGCCATATCGACTGGCGGGCAAGCGCGCGCAGTCCGCGTCCGGTCGTTCGCCGGCACATCGAGGAGACGCGCAGCGACTGGATGGTTTGCCTGGATGCGAGCGCCTCCATGGGCGCCGCCGACCAGGGCTGCTGGCGGCACGGCGCGCTGCTGGCCGCGGCGTACAGTCACGTGCTGCTGCACCTCGGCCACAGAACCGGCCTCGTGATCTATGCGGACGCCGCCGTGCACGCCGTGCCAGCCGGCCGCGGCCACCAGCACCTCGCGTCGATACTGCGCACGCTGGCTTCTACGACACCGGTTTCTCGCGGTGGCGCCTCTGAGCCGGCTGTGTGCGCACCGCACCTTGGCAGCGCAACCTCGGTACTTTTGATCAGCGACCTGCTGCCCGCAAGGCATCATGTCGAGGCGCTGCAATCGCTGCGTGCCTTTGCACGCGACCTGCACGTACTGCAGTTGGTCGGCGACAGCGCGGCGGAGGCCGACGGTGCCGGCGCGGCGCGCCTCGTCGACCTGGAAACCGGCGCTGAATTGCCCGTGATGCGCTCGGCGGAGCTACGCACCGCCGTCACCCGGGCCACGCAAAAGCACACCGATACGATGGCACAGCACTGTCACCGGCTCGGGCTGGTGCACACGGCGTGCCCGGTGAACGAGCGCTGGAGCAAGAACATCACCGCACACCTGCAGGCCCTGGGGCTGCGTCGTGCCTGACCTGTGGCCAACAGCGTGGCCACTGCAGTTCGCCCAGCCCCTGTGGCTCGCGGGCCTTCTTCTCGTGCCGCTGATCTGGTGGCTGCATCGCTTTGCCGGTGAGGGTCCGCGGGTCGCGGTCGCGAGCCTGACGCTGTGGCGCGAAGCCAGCGGTTCCGTGGATGCCGCCGCGAGGCGCGCCAGCCACGCTGACCCTGCGTGGCGGCGCCGCGCACTCATCGCCGCGCTGCTGGTTGCCGCGCTGGCGCAGCCGCAGTGGATGCTCGGCGAACCGCCACTGACGATCTGGGTCGACAACAGCGCAAGCCTCTTCACCGTTGAGAACGGACGCACGCGGCTGGCCACGCTCATAGAGCAGGCGCGCCGTGCCGCGGGCGCAAGCCGCACCGCGACGTGGCGCACGCTCGGTGACCCTTCTGCAACCATTCTGCCGGGCGCCATCGTCTCGTCGCTGCGCCTGCAGCCGCCGGTGCCATCGTTGCTGCCGTCAAACGAGGAACACTGGCTGCTGACCGATGGCGCCAGCGACGCGGTGCGGGTGTGGGCCGCCCGTGCACCCCTGTCACGCATCCTGACCGCTGGCGCCGCCACCAGTAACAGCGCGATCGTCGGCCTCACGGCACGCACCGACGTTGCCGCCAACACAACGACCGCAGAGCCCGGCCTGACCCTTGCGATCACGGTGCACAACGCTGGCGCGAACACAGACGAACGGACGCTGACCCTCGTTACGGCGAACGATCCGCTCGCCACGGTGCCACTTTCGATACCACCGGACGAGCGCATTACCCACCTGGTCCCGATCGACGGCGGCACAACCGAAGTTACCGCGCGACTGTCGCGCGGCGACAACCTTGCCGACGATGACGTCGCCGTTCTGCGAAGCGCCGCCAGCCCGAGGCCGGCGGTCGCCGTAAGCCGCACCTGCCCGGCGGCACTGGGAGAAGTGATCGCTTCACACCCCGGCATCGAGCGCGCCACTGGTGCGAGCGGCGACATTGCTATCGCCTGCGGACCGCGCGCGCCGAGCGGTTCGGGCCCGGCATTGTGGTTCTTCTCCGACGAAAACGGCAGCAGGCCGTCCAGCACCATCAGCTGGACGCCGTTTGCCGACTACGGCGCCGGCGTGTCGTTGGAACACCTTCGCGTGAGCTCCTACGCTCTGCCCCCCACGCAGCTGCCGCTGATGATGGCAAGCAACGCAGTAATTGCAGGCTTCATGGACGATGCGCGGACGCAAATTGTCTCGGGCCTCGACCTTGAGAACGACGGGCTTGTCGCCTCGCCCTTGTGGCCAGTGCTTTTCGCCGCACTGCTCGACACAGTGGCCGGCCGCGAGTTACTGCCACGAGAACTAGCCGCGCAGACCGTGGCATCGGCCGACATCGCGCCCCGCACAATGGCAATGGCAACGGCCGACATCGTGCCGCAACCGGCCACGCACTCTCTTGTGCCCTGGCTACTGGCCGCTGCCGCGGCGCTCCTGATCTTCGACTGGTTCAAACTGTCGGTGCCGCGCCCGTGGCACGCCGCAATGCGGCTCGCCGCTGCGGTGCTCCTCGTGGCGGCCCTGGTTGCACCCACGCTGGTCGCGCTGCGGGCGCCGTCGAATGTCATTGTGCTGCTCGACGCGAGCTACAGTCGCTCGAGCGAGCAGCGCGAGGCCGGCTGGGCCGCGGTTCGGGAGCAACTGGCGACAGTGCGAAGCGATAGCCGCGTCAGCATCCTGCGCTTTGGCCGGTCCACCGTTGCCGAGTACCAGC
>JBCAXP010000102.1:0-12534 GCA_038533995.1 Pseudomonadota bacterium | reverse complement strand
GTCGACGTGCGCGTACAGTGTGTCGGGATGAAAGTCCTCGAGTTCGGCGAAACTGACCGGCGCGCCGCGCGCGCCACCCGGCAGCGGCAAAGAAATTGAAGGAGAAAGGCGCTCGATTACGCAATCTATATTATCGATGTCGATATGTATGGGCCGACGATCGGCGAGTGGCGTGCCGCCCTGGCCTGTCGCTTCGCCGCTGAAGTTCGCGATCAGCAGGATGCGCATCGGCGCTTCCGGATCGGCCTTGCGCGCGGATGCATGTGGCGCAAAATCGAAGGTCATCGTGGGGTGCTTGGCCATGGTGTCCGGTTCCTATGTTTGGCACGGATGTGTAGTAGTATACGGGAACAACAATGCGCAACGATCGGGCTTAAGCGCGCTCCTGCAAAAGAAGAGGGATCAAAGGTATGCCGTCTGACGACAATCGCGTACTAAGGCTGACGCAGCAGCTGGGTGGGAAAGAAGCACTGGTGCGCAACATGACGGGCACCGAGCGCCTCGGCGAGCTGTTCGAGTACGAGCTGGAGGTCGTTAGTGAGAACCTCTCGCTCACACCGCAGGACGTCCTCGGCAAGGAAGTGTCGCTGTCGCTGGAGGTTGCCAATGGCGGCACCCGTTACTTTCACGGTGTCATCTGTGAGTTCGCGTTGGGTGGAGCGGTGCGTGTCGCCGGCGCCGGTGACGGCAGCGAGGAAATGGCAAGCTACCGGCTCGTGCTCAGGCCGTGGGCATGGCTCCTGAGCCGCCGCGCCGATTCGACGATCTACCAGGACAAGAATGTCCCCGACATCATCAAGCAGGTGTTCCGCGACGAGGGCTACTCCGATTTCGAGGTAAGCCTCACCAAGACCTACGACGCGTGGACGTACTGCGTCCAGTATCGTGAGACCCATCTGAATTTTGTCAGCCGGCTGATGGAACAGCTTGGCATCTACTACTACTTCAAGCACAGCGAGTCCAAGCACGACCTGGTGATGGTCGACGATGCCGGTGCGCACAGTTCAGCCTCCGGCTACAGCGAGGTAACCTGCGTGCAGCCCGGCTTCAACGACCAGGCGGTGGACTGCGTCACCGACGTGTCCGTGCGCCGTGGCATTCAGCCGGGACGGTACTCGCTGAAAGACTTCAACTTCGAGACGCCTTCCACCGACCTGCTTGTGAAGTCGAGCAAGTCCTCGCATGGCCACAAGGGCGATGCGTTCGAGGTGTACGACTACCCGGGGGAATACGACAAATCGGCAGCCGGCAAGGCGTATGCGACCGTGCGCTTCGAGGAGCTGCAGGCGCGTTACGAAGTCTTCACCCTCGACGGCACCGTGCTGGGCGTCGGCGTTGGCAACACCTTCACCCTCGCCGAAGCCGCCAACCGGTACTACAACCGCGAGTACCTGGTCATTGGCGCCAGCTACGTCTACCGCAATAACGGTCTGTTCGCTGGCAATGCCGGCGACCCGCCGGAATTCAACTGCCGCCTCGAAGCCATCGACAGCCAGGTGCAGTACCGGCCGCCGCGCAACACGTTCAAGCCCGCCGTACAGGGACCGCAGACCGCCATCGTTGTCGGCCCCAGCGGCGAGGACATCTGGACGGACAAGTACAGCCGCGTGAAATGCCAGTTTCACTGGGATCGCCAGGGCAAGAGTGACGAGAACAGTTCATGCTGGATTCGCGTTGCCCAGGTGTGGGCCGGCAAGGGTTGGGGCGGGATGCAGATTCCGCGCATCGGCCAGGAAGTGATCGTCGATTTCCTCGAAGGCGACCCGGACCAGCCGATTATCACCGGCCGGGTGTACAACGCCGAGCAGATGCCGCCGTACAAACTGCCGGACCACGCGACGAAAAGCGGCATCAAGAGCCAGAGCACGCCGGACGGTACGCTGCAGCTCTTCAACGAAATCCGCTTCGACGACAAAAAAGACGCCGAAGAAATTTACGTGCATGCCGAGCGCGACTACAACCGGGTGGTTGAAAACAACGACACCCTCAAAGTCGGCTTTGATCACAAGAACAAGGGCGACCAGACCATCGACGTGCACAACAACCAGACCATCACGATCGGTAACTCCGATTCGGATGACGGCAGCCAGAAGCTGACGATCTGGAAGGACCGCACCACGCAGCTTGAGAAGGGCAATGACAAACTCACGGTGGCCGAGGGCGACCGCACGATCACGGTCAAGAAGGGCGACGACAAGCTCACGATTACCACCGGCAAGCGCACCGTCAAGATCAAGGGCGACCTGACCCAGACGGTGGAGAAGGGCAACCGCAAGGTCGAGATCAAGATGGGTGATGACAAGCTCATCGTCGGCATGGGTAACAGGAATACCGACGTCAAGCTCGGCAAGCACGTCACCAAGGCGATGCAGTCCATTGAGCTCAAGGTCGGCGGCAACAGCCTGAAGATCGACCAGAGTGGTATTACCATGAAGGGCATCATGGTGAAGATCCAGGGTAACGCCATGCTTGACCTGAAAGCGCCTATGACGAGTGTGAAGGGCATGGGAATGCTCACGCTCAAGGGCGGCATGACCATGATCAACTGATGACACTGATGGAGCAGACTTGCTCGGGGGAAGCATGACTGACAGGAGACTCATCAAGATTTCGGGCCGGCCGCCAGCCGCTGTGTGCGAGCGGTTTGAACTCTCCGAAGACGCCCAGGCAATTTCGCCGGAAGGGTTGACGCCAGAGCAGTTCCTGGCGCGGCTGATCGAGGGCGAGCACTTTGCCGATGCGACCAACTTTCTGGCCCACGCGCTGCCGTCGCGCGAGGCGGTCTGGTGGGCTGCCGCGAGCACCCGGGCCGGCACGCCCGAACTCGATGCCAACAACGCGCAGGTACTTAGCCTCGCCGAGCGGTGGGTGCGCGACCCAACCGATGACAATCGTTACGCTGCCTTTGCGGCTGCCCAGCAAGCGGGCCTGAATTCGCCAGCGAGCTTCGTTGGCGTTGCTGCCTATATGAGCGGCAAGAGCATTGCGCCCAAGGATCTTGACGATGTAGCGGCGCCGGAGGGGGTCACCGGAACGATGGCGGCGTGTGCCGTCATACTCGTCGCGGTTACACCCGATCCGCTCAAGGCCAGCGACAAGTATCGCCAGTTTCTTGCGAAGGGGATGGATATCGCTGCCGGCCCCGGTGCGTGAAAACGCACGTCACCCGCTAGCGGTATCCGAACCGTGATGACGGCAGCGCTGGTGTGACCAGCTACGACGAAATTCCGTACGACAGCCACGCCTTTCCGGGTACGCACCCGGACCAGATGGCGTTGATGGCGCGCCTGTTCTCCGTGGACACGGCACCGGTCAGCAACTGTCGGGTGTTGGAACTGGGCTGCGCCGCCGGTGGCAACCTGGTGCCGATGGCGCACTCCCTGCCGGGGTCGACGTTTGTTGGCCTTGACCTTTCCGAACGGCAGATCGCAGACGGCCAGGCGATGATCGATGCGCTCGGCGTGTCGAACGTGCGTCTCGAAGCGCGCGACGTTCTCAGTATCGACAAGAGCTTCGGCACCTTTGACTACATCATTTGCCACGGCGTGTATTCGTGGGTGCCGCCGGCCGTGCAGGAAAAAATCCTGGCCGTTTGCAGTGAAAACCTCGCGGAAAACGGGCTGGCTTACGTGTCTTACAACACGCTTCCGGGATGGCACCTGCGAGGCACGGTGCGCGACATGATGCAGTACCACGCCGCGCGCTTTACCGACTCGGCCAAGCGCATTGAGCAATCGCGCGCGCTGCTCGATTTTCTGATCGGCGCGTTGCCGGAAGACGGCAGCGCCTACTCACGCCTTCTGCATGACGAACTGCACATCATCAAGGACAGGGCAGACAATTACCTTTTCCACGAACACCTGGAAGATCACAACGAGCCGCTTTACTTCAACGAATTCGCCCGACGCGCAGGAAAATCGGGCTTGCGATTCCTGAGTGAAAACTACCTGAGTCAGATGGTGCCCAACCAGTTCTCACCGGAAGTCGGGCAAACGTTGTCTGACATCGCCAGTGACCTCACGCACATGGAACAGTACATGGACTTTCTGCGCGGCCGCATGTTTCGCTGCAGCCTCCTGTGCCACGAAACCGTTGAGCCGAACCGGGTCGTGACCAGAGACCGGCTGATGGACTGTTTCGCTGCCGCGCCGCTGATGCCGGAGAGCGGCGGCGATACCTTCGAGACAACACCGGCCGCGGTGTTCATTCACGGCACCGATTCGCGCATCACTGTCGGTCCTGCGCTGCAGCAGGCGGCCCTGTGGACGCTTGGCAGGCACTGGCCCGCGCAGTTCGAGGTGAGCGACCTGGCGCAGCGGGCGAGGGCGCTGACTGGCGGTGAGGCGTCAGACGATTCGGACAGGGAGCAGGTGGCAGACATCCTCCTCGAGGCGCTGTCCGGCGACCTGGTGGAGATGCGCCTAGCGCCCCAGCGCTTCTGCGTTGATGTCAGTGCGCAGCCGAAAGGCTGCGCCCTGGCCCGGCATATGGCGCAGGACAGCTACAAGGTAACCAACCGGCGCCACGAAACGGTTTTCCTCAATAGTGTCGGCCGGCAAACGCTGAAATTGCTCGACGGGCACCGAAATCACGAAGACATCGCCGCCGGCCTGTGCGAACTGGTCCGGCAGGGTGAAATGACGATTCAGCGCGGCGATGCCAACATCACGGACGAGGGCGAAGTCCGTGAGACGGTTGACGAGGCGCTGGGCAAGGTCCTTGAAGAACTTGCCCGTCGGGCCTTGCTGGTTGCCTGATTACGCCCGGGCGCCCGATCGGCTGCTTTCCTCTGACTGTCAGGCGCCTGCCGCACGCGCTGCCACAAGGTGAAGCGCGTAACTCATGATGCTGCGGTCGTGCAGGCGGGTGTGCCACGGGAACGCCGGGTGCTGGGCCAGAATTTCAAAGCCGGCGACGGCCTGGGGATGCGCGCCGGCGGTAAGCAGCCGCTGCAGCATCGCTTCGCTGGCGCCGCCATCCGGGCCGCGCTGCGAATGGCCGCCGAGCCACGCTTCCACAGGAGTCGCAGCGGGAGACCAGTCGTAGGGCGTGCTCAGTACGGCGGCAGCATTTTCTTTCAGGCAGCGGCGCGTTTCGCGAAGGAGGTCAACGGGCGATTGCACGCAGTCGAGCAGATTGAGCGCAACGCTGTGGTTGAAGCTCGCATCCCGGAACGGCAGGTTCAGTGCATCGCAGGCCCAGAATTCCACGCGGTCCGAGCCGTCGAAGCTGACCGCGAAATCGCGCTCGTCGTACACCAGGCCGACGCGCCGGCGCGGGTAGCGTACGCGTCCTTGCGAGAGCGCCCGCCGTGCCATTCGAAGCATGGGAAGGTGCAGGTCAACGCCAAGAACAATGCCCGTTGTGTGGCTGGCAAGTTCCAGCGTGCTGCGCCCGACAGAGCAGCCGGCATCGAGCACTGGCCCGTCGGCCGGGGGCGGGGCAAGGTCGTTGCAGGCGGCGACGCAGCGCACGACGGCACCCGGCTGCGCGGCGCCGTCGACCACGGGTTCGCCGGGATCAAGATCTGCGTAGCTGTCCCACCCGTAAATGGACAGGTGCTGACGGGTGGTATCGAAGGCAGACCCCGGGCCTGCACAGTCGCCAAGCAGGCTGTTGACCACCGGATGCAGGTCGTCGCGCTGCTGCAGGCTAACGATGTTTTCCGCCACAAAGGCACGCACGTTGGCAACGAGCAACGGAATGCCGTCGACGATGGGAAACTCCTGCTGGCAGTGTGCGCCGGTGCAGTGAAGCACGCCCTGGAGAACGTCGTCGTCGTGCGCGACAAGCACCGACGCGATGGACAGTGCAAAGTCGCCGGTGCCGTCCGCGCGACAGCGTGGGCACACCGGGGAAAGCTGTTCGAAATGCTGCGTGCGCAACGTTGCCCGCCGGCTAGCCGATCATGACCGTCGGGCAGCAGGGCGGCAGGATTTTGCCGGTCGGGCTGGGAATGGGTGCAACGCACGATGAATGCAGCGTCATGTCGCCGGCTCGGGCGGCGGGCATCATGCCGATCAGCGTGGTGAACGAACCCATCATGATCATTGCCGGGCCGGCAGGTATGCACGGCGGCGTGATGCACGGCGTCGTCATGTCAGTCACCCGGGCGGCGGGCATGCCGCCGATCAGCACGTTGGGCTGGCCCTTGATGATTGTCACTGGAACGGGTGGATGCGGAACCGGCGTGGGCGTGGGTGCTGGCGGGTGAATTGGCGCGTGGCAGTGCGGTCCCAGCTGCAGCGCTTTGTCCGTCATTCTGGCGGCGGGCATTCCCATCGCGTGGCTCCTATCCTATATACTCAGCGTGCGCGTCGGCGCGGCGTCCATAACCGGAGTATACCGCACAGTACGCAGCAGCGGCGAGGCCGGATTTTTCTGATATTATAGAAACTTGTGCAAACCATGCAGAATGTCGCGAACACAGGGCCACTGTGCCTCCCGCGCGGCTAACGGAACTCGATGTCGCTGAAGCTGCAAATCACCAGTCACCAGGCACAGGCACTCGGCGTCAACGGCGCCAGGGAGTTCAACGAGGCAAGCGGTACGATCGGCCGCTCATCGTCGGCAGACTGGACCCTTCCGGATCCTGAAAAGTTCATCTCCGGGAAGCACGCCGCCATTCGTTACGAGAGCGGTTCCTACTTTCTCGACGACATGAGCACCAACGGCGTGTATATCAACGGCGCGCCGGATCCGGTCGGCAAGGGCAATGCGGTCCGTCTGGCGGACGGTGACCAGCTGTCGCTTGGCGAGTACGACTTGGTCGTCTCCATTCAACAGCCAGTGCCGGATGATCCCTTTGCCATGCCGGGCAATCCCGCCGCTGCCGATCCCTTCGCGGCGCCAACGGACGATCCGTTTGCTGCGCCTGGCGACGACCCCTTTGCGGCGCCGGCTGCCGACCCGTTCGCGGCACCGGCTGCCGACCCGTTCGCGGCACCGCCGGCTGCCGATCCGCTAGCCGGTTCTGACCCGTTTCCGGCATCGCCACAGGCTGACCCGTTCGGCCTCGACGCGGGCGCGGGGGACGACGGTCTCGGTGATTTCGGTCCGTCCTCTGTCGACCCGCTGGACATGTTCAACGATGACCCGGCGCCGGCGATGCCGGCCGCCGAGCCGCCACCGCCGGCGGGCGCGGTACGCAACGATCAGCCAGCGGTTGCCGATCACTTCACGCCACCCGCGCCCAGTAGCGAGCAGATTCCGGAAAACTGGGACATGACGAGTTTCAGTATGGACCTGCCGGATGAGGACCCGGCGCCGCCGCCCGCGGCGCCCCCGCCGGCCGCACCAGCTCCTGCCGCTCCACCGCCGGCCGAGCCGGCGGCTGCCGCACCGCCACCGGCGGCGCCTGCCGCACCGTCCCCGGCACCGGCGCCCGAGCCGTCTTCGTGGCCGCCGGCCCAGCCCGCTGCCGCGGCGCCTGCCGCAGGCGGCCAGCCCGGCCCCGATGACATGATGGCGCTGAGACTGCTCCTGGACGGTGCCGGAATCTCGCCGTCGAAGATTCCGCCCGGCAGCGGCCAGGCAATGATGACGGTCGCCGGCGAGATCTTTCGTGAGGTAGTGCAAGGAATGATGGAGGTGCTGGTT
This sequence comes from Pseudomonadota bacterium, assembly GCA_038533995.1. Classification (GTDB taxonomy): domain Bacteria; phylum Pseudomonadota; class Gammaproteobacteria; order Steroidobacterales; family JBCAXP01; genus JBCAXP01. The sequence goes on along the minus strand of JBCAXP010000102.1, from coordinate 4,935 downwards.
GCACGCGCCAGCCTGAAGTCAGAGTTTCGCATGGCACAAACCGTCATCAAGCCTGTCGAGAACAATCCGCTCAAGTTCTCGCCGGGCGTCGATGAAGCGTTGGACAACCTGCTGTTCAATGAGGGCAAGGGCTACTTGCCGCCCGTTGAGGCAGTGCGGGAGGGGTTCAACGATATCCGCGCCCATCAGATGTCGATGATCGCCGGCATGCGGGCGGCGTTTTCGGTTTTGATGCGCCGCTTCGATCCGGTTAGTCTCTCGGCACAGTACGACAAGGCACTCAAGCGGGGACTGCTGGGCGGTATCGCTGGCAAGAGCCGCTACTGGGAAATGTACTCCGATATGTACGAGGAGTGGACGAAAGATCCTGACGAGTGCTTTCGGAACCTGTTCGGCAACGAGTTTGCCCGCGCGTACGAGGACCAGATGGCGCTGATGGCCAAAAAGGGCAGAGGCCAGAACAACGGCTGACGCGTTCCCGCAATGCACACCAAGAAGCTAAGGGACAGAAAAATGAAGGTGCAGCGCTCGTTTTTTCGCACTTCACTAGTAATGGGTGCACTGCTGTGGCTTGCCGGCTGTGGCGGAGTCCCCGGTACCGCGCCGAAGCCGGAGGCGATGGCCGGCACGGTGACAAGCAGTGCCGGGCTTAATCCGGACTTCCAGGGGCGTGCAAGCCCGGTGGTGCTCCGGGTTTACCAGCTCAAGGGTGCCGGTTCGTTCAGGAGTGCAGACTTTTTCTCACTGTACAACAACGCCAAGGGCGTACTGGCAGCCGACCTGGTATCGAGCGATGAACTAAGGGTGCAGCCTGGCGCAACGATGGCATACGAAACCGAATTTGACCCGGCGACGAAGTACGTCGCCGTGCTGGCCGCGTTCCGCGACATCGAGAACGCGAGCTGGCGGTCAGTCGAGCAGCTGCCGGAAGGCAGCCTGGTCGGCACGCTGAAGTTCTGGAAGGACAACCACCTCCAGATAACATTGCAGGATCTGGCAGTGTCCGTGGCTATTGTGAAGCAGTAAGCTGGCGAGTCGCTTTTCTTCCATCGCGGTCGAGGTAGACCATGGCATGGCATAACAAGGTTGTCTGGTCTGAGGGCCTGTTTCTTCGGCCCCAGCATTTTCAGCAGCAGGATCGCTACGTCGAGCACCTGGTGGACGGACGCTGCACACCGCTGCGACCCTTTCCCTGGGGCTTTACCTCCATCAAACTCGACAGCCAGCTCCTGGCAGTCGGCAAACTGGCCATCAGCGAGGCTTCAGGCATATTCCCTGACGGCACGCCCTTCGACATTCCGAATGACACTGAGCCACCGCCGCCGATGGACGTGTCCGACGACATACGCGACCAGGTTGTTTACCTTGCGCTGCCAACCCGGCGCTCGGGCACCATGGAGATCGCGCCGCGCGGCAGCGAGGAGGGGCTCGCACGGTACGTGCCGACCGAGTACGACGTTCGCGATTCCACTACCGGCACGGTCAACACCGCGAGCATGCAGGTAGGCGGCCTACGGCTTAAATTTCTTCTGGAGAGCGACCAGCGCGGAGAATATGCCTGCCTGGGCGTAACTCACCTGGTTGAGAAACGGGCTGACAACAACGTCGTACTGCACGAGGAATTTATTCCGCCAGTGCTCGATGCACAGGCAACGCCACGGCTGGCAGGTTTCCTGAACGAGCTCCAGGGACTGTTACACCACCGCGGCGAAGCGCTCGCCGGCCGGGTATCGGAAACCGGCCGCGGCGGGGCGGCGGAAATCGCCGACTTCCTGTTGCTCCAGGCGGTGAACCGCTACGAACCGATGGTGACCCACCTTGCGCAGCTCGGCATGGTGCACCCTGAGCCGCTCTACCAGTTCTTCGTCGGTATTGCCGGCGAACTGGCCACGTTTACCAACGCCAAGAAGCGGCCGCCGACCTTCGCCACGTACCGCCACGATTCGTTGCGCAAAACGTTCGCGCCGGTGATGGCTGCCCTGCGTGAGTCGCTGTCGATGGTGCTCGAGCAAAACGCAGTGCCGCTGCCGCTCAAGGAGCGCAAGTTCGGCATTCGCGTCGCGCAGATTGCCGACCGGTCGCTACTGCAGGGCTCGACGTTTGTGCTCGCCGTTCAGTGCAACCTGCCGGTGGAAAACGTTCGCCAGCATTTTCCCAACCAGGTCAAGATCGGCCCGGTGGAGAAAATTCGCGAACTGGTCAACCTGCAGCTCCCGGGCATCATGTTGCGCTCGCTGCCGGTGGCGCCTCGCCAGATTCCTTACCACGCCGGATTCGTGTATTTCGAGCTCGACCAGTCGGGCGACTACTGGCCGATGCTGAAAGACTCCGGCGGCTTTGCGATGCATGTCGGCGGCGAGTTCCCGGGCCTCCAGATGGAATTCTGGGCAATCAGAGGTTAGACCGCGATGAGTAACGACGACTCGGGTGACGGCGACCGCACAGTATTTCGGCCAACGCCTGGCGGCAGGCGCCGCACACCCTCGGCCCCGACGCCGCCGCCCGCGGCGACGCCACCGCCGCCGGCTGCAAGGCCGGCACCTGCGCCGGCTGCGCATGCACCGTCGCCAACGCCGGCGCCCTCTGCCGGTGGCGCGCCGCCGCGGGCACTGGGTTCCGGCATCAACCCGCTGGTGGATGCCGCGGGCGCCCTGCTGTCGCTCGCAACGCAGTTCCGCAGCACGACGCGACATCCGGATCCTGGCGGCTTGCGCAACCACGTCGTGCAGGAAGTGAAGGCCTTCGAGGCCGCTGCCAAGGGCGCAGGGTGCCCGCAGGAAAGCGTACTGCCGGCGCGCTACTGCCTGTGCACGTTCATTGACGAAACGGTGCTGAGCACACCGTGGGGTAGCCAGAGCGGCTGGTCACAGCAAACCCTTCTTTCCGGTTTTCACAATGAGGGCTACGGCGGCGAAAAGTTCTTTGCGATTCTGGAAAAGTGCAACCAGGACCCGGCAAAGAACCTGCACCTGATCGAACTGCTGTTTGTCTGCCTGTCGCTTGGCTTTCAGGGGAAGTACCGAGTTGTCGATAACGGCCAGCAGGCGCTGGATCGGGTGAAGGACAGCATCTACCAGACCATTCGCCAGCAGCGCGGTGAATTCGAACGTGAACTGTCGCCGAACTGGCGCGGTGCGCAAGACGTGCGCAACCCGCTCGCGAAGTACCTGCCGCTATGGGTGGTCGCCGCGCTTGCCGGCGTGCTGTGCCTGTTTGTTTTCGTGGCCCTGAATTTTGCGCTGAGCGACAAGTCGCAGCCGGTCAACGCCGAGCTTAGAACGCTTGGCCGCGATGCCGGGCAACTGGTGGCTCGGGAGACAACGGCGCCACTGCGCACGGCCGACCTTGCCGGCTTCCTTGCCCCTGAAATCCAGGCGGGCCTGGTAACCGTGACGGACGCGCCCGGTCGGTCCACCGTGGTCATCAACGGCTCCGGCCTTTTTGCATCGGGCAGCGCTCGCCTGGAAGGGGCGCGCCTGCCGCTGATCGCGCGCATCGCCGAGGGGCTGAACACCGTGGCCGGCTCCGTGACGGTTACCGGGCACACAGATAGTGACCCAGTGCCGCGCAGCCTGCGGCTCAAGTTCGCGTCCAACTGGGAATTGTCCCAGCAGCGTGCCGAGGCAGTGGTGCGCGTGCTCGCCGACGGCGGCGTACCGGAGTCGCGGCTTACCGCGGATGGCCGCGCCGATACGGAGCCCGTTGTGGCCAACGACACGCCCGCCAACAAGGCGCTGAACCGGCGCGTCGAAATCATTCTCACGACCGGCAGGGTGCACTCGTGAAGGCAGTTCTGGGCTTTTTCAAAAAGCGCTGGGTCATTTCCCTGCTGGGTCTCATTGCCCTTTGCCTGGTGGTGTGGTTTGTCGGCCCGCTGATTGCGATTGCCGGCAGCGAGCCGCTCATCAGCCCGGTGGTGCGGCTGGTCGTCATTCTTGTGTTCGTGCTGATCTGGGGCGCGAACAACCTCCGGCAGCAGGCGGCCGTCAACAAGGCTAACCGCGAGATTGCCGAGGGGCTCGTTGAAAGCGACGGCGACGCCGGCAGCGATGACGCGAGCATGTCCGCCGACGAAGTAGCAACGCTCCAGAAACGCTTCGAGGAAGCGGTGACGGTACTCAAGAAGTCGCGCAAGGATGGCGCCGGCCTGTACGATCTGCCGTGGTACATCATCATCGGCCCGCCGGGGTCCGGCAAAACCACCGCGCTGGTTAACAGCGGCCTTAACTTCCCGCTTGCCGAGCGCTTCGGCAAGGAAGCGCTGCGCGGGGTGGGCGGCACGCGCAACTGCGACTGGTGGTTTACCGATGACGCTGTGCTGCTCGATACCGCCGGCCGCTACGTCACGCAGGACAGCCATGCGTCGGTGGACAGCGCGGCGTGGTCAGGCTTTCTCGACCTTCTTAAGCGCTACCGCAAGCGTCGCCCCATCAACGGCGTATTCGTGGCCATCAGCCTGTCTGACCTGATGACCAACACCGAAGCGCAGCGTGACGCGCACATCCAGTCCATTCGCCGGCGCATCAACGAACTGTATGACCACTTCGGCATTCGCTTCCCGGTCTACGTGCTGCTGACAAAGTGCGACCTGGTGGCGGGCTTCATGGAGTTCTTCGACGACCTCGGCCAGGAGGAGCGCGCCCAGGTTTTCGGGATGACCTTCCCGCTCAACGAACGCGACGTGACGGTACAGATCAGCGAAGTGTTTACGCGCGAGTACGACGGCCTGCTGCAGCGTCTTCACGACCGCACGCCGGAACGGCTGAACACAGAACGCGACGCGCAGCGGCGCGCGCTCATTTACGGATTTCCACGGCAAATGGCGGCCCTCAAAGCCACGCTGGGCGATTTCCTCGAGGGCATCTTCGGCGGCAGCCGCTACGAGGAGCAGGTGCTGCTGCGCGGCATCTACTTCACGAGTGGTACGCAGGAAGG
>JBCAXP010000101.1:0-12574 GCA_038533995.1 Pseudomonadota bacterium | reverse complement strand
CGTAGCCACTGTCGACGCCAGCGATGCTGACGTGCGTGGACAGGCGCAGCTCCGGCGTTTCGATATCGTTTTCCGCAAGCAACGCTCGCATCGCGACGATATCCACCAGCTCGTACGTGTGTGCTACCCGGACAAGAGCCATGGGCGCCTTCCTAGCCCTCGGCTTCGATGGCGCGGTTGATCTTCCACTGCTGCGCGACGGACAGCACGGTGTTGACCACCCAGTAGAGCACCAGGCCCGCCGGGAAGAACGCGAAGAACACCGAGAAAATCAGCGGCAGGAACATCATCACCTTGGCCTGCACCGGATCCGGTGGCGGCGGGTTCAGCTTCTGCTGCAGGAACATCGCGCCGGCCATGAGGGCAGGCAGGATGAAGTACGGATCGCGTGACGACAGGTCGGTGATCCACAGGGCAAACGGGGCCTGGCGCATCTCGACGCTTTCAATCAGCACCCAGTACAGGGCCAGGAACACCGGCATCTGAAGCAGCACCGGCAGGCAGCCCGCCGCGGGGTTCGCCTTTTCCTTGCGGTACATCTCCATCACCGCCTGGCTGAGCGCCTGGCGGTCGTCCTTGTGACGCTCCTGCAGCTCCTTCATGCGTGGCTGGAGCTTGCGCATCTTCGCGATGGAGCGGCCGGATTTTTCCTGAAGCGGGTAAAACGCCAGCTTGATGAGAATGGTCAGCAGAATAATCGACCAACCCCAGTTGCCTACAAGGTTATGAATGAACTGCAGCACTGCGAACAGCGGCTGTGACAGGATCGTCAGGAAACCGTAGTCCACAGAGAGCTTGAGTCCAGGCGCGGTTTCCTCGAGCTGCCTTTGCAGTTTGGGCCCGACGAACAGCTGTGCGTTGTAGTCGCGCGTGCTGCCAGCGGCCACTTCCGCGAGGGGTCCAATTGCGCTCAGTGTGTATACGTCGTTGCTGTCCACGCGGCTCGTAAACCGGTAGGACTGTTCGACCGGCGGCACCGCGGCGGCGAGGAAGTGGTGTTCGATCGACGCGAGCCAGCCGTTGGTGAGCGACGCGTCGAGAGGTTCATCCTTCAGGTCGTCGACGTCGAGCTTGTCGTAGCGTGAACCGTCGTAGTACACGGGGCCGGTAAAGGAGTAAGAGTCCACCGACACCATCGAGCGTTTCGCCGGGCGGTGACGGCGCTTGAGCTGCAGGTACGGCGCCGCGCTCCAGCTCTGCGCGCTGTTGTTTGTTACCCGGTAGTTGAGCTGTATGTCGTAGCGGCCGCGGCCAAACGTGTAGATTTTCTCAACGACAACGCCTGTGCCGGAGCGCCAGGTCAGCACCACGTCGAGAGCCTCCTGGCCGTCTGCCAGTTCGTAGCTCGTATTCCCGGCCTCGAACGACGCGAGGTGCGTCGGCGCGTTACTCGCCTCGACGGCTCGCAGGCCGGCCTGCAGCAAGTAGAGGTCGCTCGTCTGGCTGCTCAGCAGCTGCACCGGGTTGTCCGGGTCTTTCTTGTTAACCGGATAGGCGGGCAGCTCCGCGCGCGAAATGTCGCCGCCTTCCGTGTTGATTTCTACGTCGAGCACGTCCGTTCGGACGGTGATCGTTTGACCACGGGGCGGCGCCTGCGTTGGGGCAACTTCTGCGGCCGATGGCATATCGCCCGTTTGCGGCGCCGGCGGCAGGTCGTCAGCAAGCGCCGGCAGCTGGCCGTCCTCGGCAGCCTGAGGCAGCGCGGCGGCCTGCTCGGCCGGCGGCGTGGCGCCGGGCTGTGGACGATGATCGGCCACCCATGCGTTGTAGAGCATCAGGTAGACGAGTCCGAGAGCTGCCCAGAGGAATAGTCGCTGGTTATCCATGATGGGCACCGCTGCAGGTGTGATCAGGGTTTGAGGTGCACTTCGGCACTGGATCGACACCTCCCGGGTGCCACGGGTGACAGCGCACGAGCCGGCGAACCGCCAGCCACGTGCCGCGCAGGTGTCCATGCCGCTCGATGGCCTCGATGGCATAGGAAGAACACGTCGGGTAGAAGCGACACGACGGCGCCATTAGTGGGCTCAGCACACGCTGGTATACCCGGATGAGCAAGACGAGAGGCGAGCGCATAGTGAGCTTACCCGCGGTACTGGCTGTGCGCGGCGCGGGCGGTACCGAAGCGCTGCCAGTGACGCCGGAGGCTGCTGATGAGTTCTGCATTGGACCGGGCGGCGACGCCTGGCCTTGCGAGCACGACAAAGTCGGCCGACGGAAGGTCGTGCTGGCTGAGTCGGAACGTCTCCCTCACAAGACGCTTCATCCGGTTGCGCTGCACGGCATTGCCGGCGCTTTTGCGGGCGATGGCCATACCGAGCCGGGGGCCGGCATCGCGGGTGCGATGGGCCAGAACCGTGAAGCTGGCGTCTTTCGAGCGCTGATTCTTTTTGAACACCCTGCTGAAATCGCCGCTGTTCAGAATGCGCATAGTCGAGGGAAAGGTGTGTTGCCGGGGTGGGGGCTGGCCAGGACGATTCCTGACTGTGCGATCGGCCACCGCCGGCTGCGTCTTCGCAGGCGTTAGGGCGTCAGCCGTTCCCGACCTTTCGCGCGACGGCGCTTGAGGACCAGGCGGCCAGCTTTCGTTGCCATACGTGCACGGAAGCCGTGGGTACGTGCGCGCTTGATCTTGCTTGGCTGGTATGTACGTTTCATGATCGGACCGACATCTTTAATAAGAGCACTGGCACCGCAGTTTGCTGCGGGCAAAGAGCGGCAAGGGTACGCAGGGTGCGCTTTTCTGTCAATAGTTTCCGGATGAAATTTACTGCCCCGCTCCTGTGGATAACTCGGGTCAACAGGTATAGACTCTGGAGCGGTAAAACGAAGGTCCGGTGAGCGGCTGGTGTCTTTAAACAACGCTAGAGCTACCGTCGCCGACGGACAAGCGGTTCGAGCTGGATAGAGCCCGTTTGGACAAGTTGCCAGGCAGCGAAACGCAAGTCTTTATGACGGTTTTCTGCCGGGGGTGCAATGGTGAAGGCACCCTGATGGGGAAGCAGCTTACCCAACGGTGAGGGCACGTTTATTCCCTCGACGCTTAATAACTGTGCCAGTAATCCTGGAATCTTTTGAAGGGGGAGATTCGCTCGTGCCGGCGTCTCTGTGGAACCGTTGCATTTCGCAACTGGAATCCGAGCTCTCAGAGCAACAATTCAATACCTGGATCCGCCCTCTGCATGCCGTTGAAGAGAACGGCGTGCTGCGGCTTCTTGCACCCAACCGCTTCGTGGTGGACTGGGTGAAGAATCACTTCCAGGACCGTGTAACCGAAATTCTTGCGGGGCTGGACGGCGTCAGCGAGCCGTTGCAGGTCGTCGTGGAAGTCGGCAGCCGGGCGGCGGCTCCGCCACCGGTTCAACAGCAGCAGCAATCTGCGACTGCGCCGTCCGCCATTCGAAGTACGGCGGAGCGCCGCAGCGCTCCTGTGAATCCGCTGCCAAGGGTAGGCAACCGGCTGGATGAGTCGTTCACCTTTGATAACTTCGTCGAAGGCAAGAGCAATCATTTCGCCCGGGCCGCTGCCGCACAGGTCGGCTCGAACCCAGGTGTCGCCTACAACCCACTCTTTATCTGCGGCGGAGTGGGGCTGGGCAAGACCCACCTGATGCACGCTGTCGGCAACATGATTACCGACAGGGACCCGAGCGCCCGCGTGGCTTACGTGCACTCCGAAGGCTTCGTCAGCGACATGGTGCGGGCACTTCAGCACAACACCATCGACGACTTCAAGCGCTCGTACCGCAGCCTGGACGCGCTGCTTATCGACGATATCCAGTTTTTCGCCGGCAAGGACCGTTCGCAGGAAGAGTTCTTCCACACCTTTAACGTTATGCTTGCCGGCCAGCAGCAGATCATCCTGACCTGCGATCGCTACCCGAAAGAGGTAGATGGCCTGGAAGAGCGGCTGAAGTCGCGCTTCGGCTGGGGCCTTACCGTGGCGATCAATCCGCCGGAGCTTGAGACGAGCGTGGCGATTCTGAAGTCCAAGGCCGCGGCGGCTGGCGTTGTCCTGCCGGATGACGTGGCGTTCTTCGTGGCTCGCGGCATGCGCTCCAACGTGCGTGAACTCGAGGGCGCCCTGCGGCGTATCATTGCTACCTCCCAGTTCACCGGCAAGCCGGTCACACTGGAGTTTGCCAGGGAGGCCCTGAAGGACCTCATCGCGGTACAGGACCGGCTGGTCACGATCGACAACATCAAGCGCACGGTCGCGGAGTACTACAAGATTCGCGTGGCCGACCTGATGTCCAAGCGGCGCAGCCGCTCGATCACGCGACCGCGGCAGATGGCGATGGCGATTGCCAAGGAGCTGACGAATCACAGCCTGCCGGAGATTGGCGATGCGTTTGGCAGGGATCACACGACGGTCCTGCACGCGTGTCGTAAAATCAAGGCGTTGTGCGATGAAGAGGACCGCATTGCCGAGGACTTCAAAAACCTGTTGAGAAGCCTGACAACGTAGTGTGGACAACTTGTGAATGACGGTGGGGACGGTTTTTGTCCACAGGTTTACCACCGCGAACAGAGCCTTTTCACAAGTCTTGTTAGCGTGTTTTTTTAATTTTAATTAATTGTTTTCATTAACTTTATTGGTTTTATCCCCAGTATCGGGGCGAGCTAATAACAGTAATAAATTTTCTTCAAAACACATTTGATTCTATAGACAGGTGGTCTGATGAAGTTGAGTTTGCAGAGAGAAACTTTGCTAAAGCCATTGCAGGCGGTGGTCGGCGTCGTGGAGCGCCGCCAGACCATGCCGATTCTGGCCAACTTCCTTATGAGTGCTCGCGATGGCAGGTTGTCTGTTACTGCCACTGATCTTGAGGTCGAGCTCATGGCTTCGGTCGATATCGCCATCGACCAGGACGGTGATGCCACTCTGCCCGGCCGCAAGCTGCTGGACATCTGCAAGGCACTGCCGGAAGGCGCCAAGGTTTCCATTACCGTTGACGGCGAGCGGGCAACGGTTCGTTCAGGACGAAGCCGGTTTACGCTTGCCACACTGCCGGCTGCTGAGTTCCCGGTAGTCGAAAGCGTCAACCCGGTACAAACGCTGACGCTGTCTCAGAAGGACACTCGCCGGATTCTCGACAAGACCCACTTCGCGATGGCCCAGCAGGATGTCCGCTATTTTCTGAACGGCCTGCTGCTTGAAGTTGATGACAACGTGCTGCGTGCCGTGGCTACGGACGGTCACCGGCTATCGCTGTGTGAGATGGCAGTACCCGACGCCTCGGGTACAGCGCAGCAGGTGATTGTGCCGAGAAAGGGCATTATCGAGCTGCAGCGCCTGATGCGTGACGATGGGGACATGGTCATAGCGATTGGCAGTAACCACGTGCGCGTGGAGGTCGACGACATTCGCTTTACCTCAAAACTGATTGACGGGCGTTTTCCGGAGTACGAGCGGGTCATACCGCGAGCGGCAGACACGGCTGTGCTGGCAGATCGTATGACGCTTCATCACGCGCTTCAGCGTACGGCTATTCTCTCGAACGAAAAATATCGAGGAGTGCGTCTGCTTCTCGAAGAGAACGTGCTGACGATCCAGGCCCACAACCCGGAACAGGAAGAGGCAGAAGAGCAGGTCGAAGTCGATTACACCGGCGAGAGCATGGAAATCGGTTTTAACGTGAATTACCTGCTCGACGCTTTGGGCGCCGTCGATACGGAAACGGTAGAGCTTGGCCTGGCCGATGCCAACCGGAGCTGCCTGATCCAGGAACCCGGGGCGGACGACTGCAAGTTTGTCGTTATGCCGATGCGACTGTAGGGGTCCATTGTTAACGCTGCTGGAAGCACGGAATTTCCGCTGCCTTGATCATGTCCGGCTAGAACCGCACCCGCATCTGAACCTTATTGAAGGCCGAAACGCCTCGGGCAAGACCAGCTTGCTCGAGGCGATTTTCATTCTGGGGCGGGGTCGGTCCTTCCGGACGGCAAGGGCGAGTGCCGTGGTTCAGGACGGTACGGACGGGTTCACCGTATTTGGCAGGATCGAGGAAAATGAGCGCTCTCAGGCGATTGGTGTGCAGTTTGCCGGTGGCAAGACCATCGGACGGATCGCCGGTGAGAACATCGACAGCCTTGCCCAGCTGGCTGAAGCATTGCCGGTTCAGGTGGTTGATCCGGAGGTACATGACCTCGTGGAGGAGGGGCCCGGGGAGCGCCGGCGCTTTCTCGATTGGGGTGTGTTCCACGTGGAACCTCGGTTCCTGGAGGTGTGGCGGCAGTACCAGCGCGGCCTTAGGCAGCGTAACGCCGGGCTTCGCCAGGGTTTGACGCCCGACGCGTTGTCAGTCTGGGAACAGCAAATGATCGCGGCGGCGTTGGAGGTGGATCGCATGCGGCGTGCTTACCTCGACCTGCTTGTTCCCGTCGTCGAAGCAATGGGAGAGCGCCTGCTCGAGACGGCCCTGACGGTCAAGTACCAGCCCGGATGGCCAGTAGCGAAGGAGTACGCACAGGCCCTCAACGATAATCGGGCGCGGGATAGCGAGTTGGGCAGCACATCCGTAGGGCCGCACCGCGCAAACGTCGTACTGCAGCTCGATAACCGCACGGCCCGGTCGCGGGCATCGAGGGGTCAGCAAAAGCTGCTCGGGGCTGCGCTGGTGTTGGCGCAGTTTCAGTTGCTGCAACAGGAGGAGGGCCGCGGCGGTGTGATGCTGCTGGATGATCCGTCTGCCGAGCTTGATAAATACAGCCTGGAGCGCTTTCTTTCAGCGGCGCGGGCCCTTGGTATTCAGCTGTTTGTGACGGCTCTGAATCCGAAGATGCTACCCATCGATGACTGGCCCGCAACGTTCCACGTGGAACAAGGCAAGGTGCATAAAGTGTTATAATGCTCCGATTGCCCAGCCGGAAGCCAATATGAGCGACGACAACACCTACGACTCCAATAATATCAAGGTCTTGAAGGGCCTTGAGGCGGTTCGAAAACGCCCCGGAATGTACATCGGAGACACCGATGACGGCACCGGGTTGCACCACATGGTTTTCGAGGTCGTGGACAACTCCATCGACGAAGCCCTCGCCGGCCACTGCAGCAAAATCCAGGTAACCATCCACGCCGACGAATCCGTGACGATTGTCGACGATGGGCGGGGTATTCCCGTGGATCTTCACGAAGAGGAAGAGAAATCCGCGGCGGAAGTCATCATGACCGTGCTCCACGCGGGCGGTAAATTTGACGATAACTCTTATAAAGTGTCCGGGGGCCTTCATGGCGTCGGCGTCTCGGTGGTTAACGCACTGTCGGAGGAATTGCACCTCACCATTTACCGTGACGGCAAGGTGCACGAGCAGCGCTACTCGCATGGCGAACCACTGGGGCCGCTGAGTGTCACTGGCGACACCTCTCGTACCGGCACGCGAATTCGCTTCAAGCCGAGCAAGGAGGTATTTACCAACCTTCAGTTCCACTATGAAATTCTGGCGTCTCGCCTGCGCGAACTGTCCTTCCTGAATTCCGGCGTCCGCATCGAGGTAACGGACGAGCGCAGCGACAAGCAGGACATTTTCGAGTACCAGGGCGGTATCAAAGCGTTTGTTGAGCACCTGAATCGCAAAAAAACCCCGGTACATCCGACGGTTATGCATTTCAAAACCGAAAAGGACGACGTGACGGTCGAAGTCGCGCTGCAGTGGAACGACTCCTACCAGGAGGGCATGTTCTGCTTTACGAACAACATTCCCCAGCGGGACGGCGGCACCCACCTTGCCGGCTTCCGCACCGCGCTTACGCGCACGCTCAACAACTACATCGAGCGTGAGGGCCTTGCGAAGAAGGAAAAGGTGGCCACCTCGGGCGACGATTCCCGCGAGGGTATCTGCGCCGTGCTGTCGGTAAAGGTGCCGGACCCCAAGTTTTCCTCGCAGACGAAGGAGAAGCTCGTCTCCTCCGAGATCAAGGGCATCGTTGAATCGGCGATGGGCGAGAAGCTCGAGGAATTCCTGCTGGAATACCCGCAGGAAGCGAAGCTCATCGTGGGAAAGATCATCGATGCTGCGCGGGCCCGCGAGGCGGCACGCAAGGCGCGTGAGATGACTCGTCGCAAGGGTGCGCTCGACATCGCCGGGCTGCCGGGCAAGCTCGCCGACTGCCAGGAGAAGGATCCGGCGTTGTCGGAGCTGTTCCTGGTCGAGGGTGACTCTGCCGGCGGTTCGGCCAAACAGGGCCGTGACCGGCGAACGCAAGCGATTCTGCCGCTGCGCGGCAAGATCCTGAACGTAGAAAAAGCTCGTTTCGACAAGATGTTATCGTCGGCGGAGATCGGCACCCTCGTTACAGCGCTGGGGTGCGGCATCGGCCGGGATGACTACGATCCAGAGAAGCTTCGCTACCACACGATCATCATCATGACGGACGCCGACGTGGACGGATCACACATCCGGACGCTGCTGCTGACCTTCTTCTACCGGCAGATGCCAGAGCTGATCGAGGGTGGCCACATCTACATCGCCCAGCCGCCGCTGTACAAGGTGAAGAAGGGCAAGCAGGAGCACTACGTCAAGGGTGACGCCGAGCTCAATGCATACCTTTTGAACCTGGCGCTCGAAAAGACAGCCCTGCACGTCAACGCAGAGGCGCCGCCAATCAGCGGCCCGGCCCTCGAAACGCTGGCGAACAACCACATCGCGTTTGACGCCCTCGTGCAACGCTGGTCGCGCCGCTACGACGCCGAGGTGCTGCGGGCCCTGGTCAGCCTGCCGCAGGTGACCGAGGAAATGATGCAGGATCATGCTGCGATGCAACAATGGTTGGATGGCCTGATCGCCCTGGTCGATGGCAAGGACGACTCGGCGGCAAGGTTTACCGGCCAGGTCGTGCGTAACGACGAGGACGAGGAGATCGAACTGCACATCTCCCGCCTGTACCATGGCGTTGCCACCAGCCAGGCGATCAAGACGGAGTTCTTCCGCGGGCCGGACTACAGCCGCCTGTACGAACTTGGCAGCCAGCTCGGCGAGCTCATTGGCGAAGGCGCGTATGTGCAGCGTGGCGAAAAGCGCCTCGACATCACGACGTTCCGCGAAGCGATGGACTGGATGATGGAGCAGGCGAAAAAGGGCCAGGCGATTTCGCGCTACAAAGGCCTCGGTGAAATGAACCCCGAGCAGTTGTGGGACACAACGATTAATCCGGAGACCCGGCGCCTGTTGCGTGTACGCATCGAGGATGCTGTGGGCTCGGATGAAATCTTCACAACGCTGATGGGCGACCAGGTCGAACCGCGCCGCGACTTCATCGAAACAAATGCGCTGACAGTGGTAAACCTTGACGTATAGCTTAAGGGACCAAAAGCCTGGCGCTAACGGTCGTTAACCTGGACGTCCAGCGTGGTAACTTCCGATGGCGGGTAGCCGTTGCTGATGACCGCCATTTTCTGTTCGATCCACTGCTGCGCATCAGCGTTAATTTCTTTCGCGCTCTTGCCATGAGGATCGATTGGCGGGCCGATGCAAAACCGGATTCTCCCGGGCCGCTTCACAAAGTCGTCCCTTGGCCAGAAGTCGCTTGCGTTGTGCGCCACCGGCACTACGTAGCGTCCTGACTGGGTCGCAAGCACCGCACCGCTGTAGCCATAACGCCGCGTTTTGCCCGGCGCAACGCGCGTGCCTTCAGGAAAGATCATCAGCCAGACGCCCTGCTCGAGGCGCTCTTTGCCCTGGTTGATAACCTGCTGTGCAGCGCTGTGCTTTGCGCTCCGGTTAATCGCAATCGGCGCGAGCATGTAAAGCCCGATGCCAAGCAGCGGCACCCACATCAGTTCGCGCTTCAGCACCCACGTCTGTTCGGGAAACACAACGATGTCCGCGATCGTCTCCCACGCGGTTGTGTGCTTGATGTAGGCGATGCTTGCCTGGTCGGGGATGTTCTCCCGGCCTTCGACGGCAAGGTCAATGCCAACAATGTGCTTCAGCGCGCCAAGTACAAGCCGTGCCCACACGACCACGGTGCGGAAGCGAGTGCTGCGGGAAAAGAACGCCATAAACGGCAACATCACGCACCACACCGCCGACAGCACGACGAGCACGATGGTGAAAAGCAGCGACCGAAAAAACGCCACGACGTTCAGTGCTCCGAGCCTGCGAGCAGCGCGTCGGCAGCATCGGCGAGCGAATCGAATACGTCCGTCTCGGGATAGTCGCCGGTGTCGAGAGCGCCTTTTGTTTTCTTGCCGTTGCCCGTAAGAACCAGCATCGCGCGTGCGTCAACCGACCACGCTGCCTGCAGGTCACGCAGGGAATCGCCAATGACTGGCACCTGGTTCAGGTCACTGCCAAACCGCTCGCCGATTTGTCGCAGCAAACCGTCCTTCGGCTTGCGGCAGTCGCAGTGGCTGCGCGGCGTGTGCGGACAATAGAAGAAGCCGTCCACATACCCGCCGTACTCCAACAGCTCGGATTGCAGCTTGTGTTGCATATCGTTGAGTTCGGACAGCGTAAAAAGGCCCCGGCCTACACCGGACTGGTTGCTTGCGATAGTGACTGTCCAGCCAGCTTCGCACAGTCGGCCAATCGCCTCCAGGCTACCGGGCAAGGGTACAAACTCGTCAGCGCTCTTGACGAAGTCGGCGCTGTCCCTGTTGATGACGCCATCCCTGTCAAGAATTACGAGCTTCATTGCAATCGCGACAAATCGGCCACGTGCAAAAAGAGTTGCCGCAGCTGGTTGAGCAGCGTGAGGCGATTGACGCGCAACGCGGCGTCTTCGTCCATCACCATGACGTCATCGAAAAAAGCGTCCACGGGCTGACGCAAAGCCGCGAGCTGCACAAGCGCTTCGCGATACTCACCCGACGCCAGCAACGGCTTCACGGACGCTTCCTGTTCGCCGACGGCGTTGAGCAGTGCCTGCTCTGCCTCCAGCGCGCACAGCGACGCATCCGGAGCCTCGGCGAGCGAATCCTTAGCCGTGCGCAGGATGTTTGCGATACGCTTGTTAGCTGCTGCCAGACTCTCGGCCTGTTCCAGTGCTGAGAACTCGCGCACGGCTTCCATGCGGTGGTGAAAGTCCAGCGGACGAGCCGGGCGCCTGGCAAGCACTGCGTCGAACATACCCGGCGTAAAGCCAAGGGACTCGTCATCAAGGTAGTAGGCGCGAAGACGTTCCATCATGTAATCGTACACGTCCTCCCCGAGCGCGCCGGCATCCGTCGATAAAGGCAGCAAACCGATAGCCCGATCAATCAGGGCGGGAAGGTCAACATCAACCTCTTGCTCGATGATGATGCGTAAAACGCCGAGCGCCGCGCGGCGCAAACCAAAGGGATCGCGCGTGCCGGACGGCGGCTTGCCAATGCCAAAGATGCCAACGATGGTGTCGAGCTTGTCTGCCAGCGAAACCACGCGGCCGACCTCGCCTGCCGGCAACGCTGCGCCGGCATGACGCGGCTGGTACTGTTCTTCCAGCGCACTGGCTACCGCCGGTGCTTCGCCGTCCAGCGTCGCGTAGTAGCGCCCCATCGTGCCCTGCAGTTTCGGAAATTCGCCAACCATGGCGGTTACCAGGTCGGCCTTGCTTAGCATCGCTGCACGCTTTGCCTGCTCCACATCGGCACCGGCCGCCGGAGCAATAGCCTCGGCCAGCTCGGCAACCCTCCGGGTCTTGTCCAGCAGCGAACCGAGCTGCTTCTGGAAGACCACTTTCTCCAGCGACTGCACCCGGTCGCCAAGCGACGTAGCCTGGTCGTCGGCATAGAAAAACGCAGCGTCCGCAAGGCGCGGGCGAACCACACGCTCGTTGCCGCTGCGCACCTGCTCCGGATCCTTGCTAACAAGATTGCTAACTGTGATAAACGCGCCGATCAGCTGACCGTTTCCGTCGCGCACCGGGAAGTAGCGCTGGTGTTCCTGCAGCGTGGCAACAAGTACCTCCGGCGGTAATTTGAGGTACGTGTCTTCGAAGCGACCGGTTACAGCCACCGGCCACTCGACGAGCGCCGCAACCTCGTCCAGCAACGCCTCGTCGTAGACCGCGGTGCCGCCAAGCGCTGCCGCGCCCTCGGTTACCGCCTGCAGCACCATCGCCTTGCGGCGCTGATGGTCGGCGATAACCCTGCCCCTCTCCTCGAGCAGGCTTTCGTATTCGCCTGGATGCTGCACGCCGATGGCGGCCGGCGCCATGAAGCGATGGCCGTACGTTACGTTTCCGGCCGGCGTGTTCATGACGTTAAGCGGTACAACGTCGTTGTCCAGCAACGCCAGCACCCAGTGCACTGGTCGCACGAACTGCGCGTCGCTCGCACCCCACCGCATGCGGCGAGGAATGGGTAAGCCCTCGAGCGCGCGATCGACTATTCCGGGTAGCAGCTTCTCACACGGCTGGCCGGCCTCCACGCCGCGATAAACAAGCCACTCGCCCTTGGGTGTTTGCTGCCGTTCCAGGGCGCTGACGTCGGCGCCAACGCCTTCTGCAAACTTGAGCGCCGCCTTGGTAGCGTTGCCCTCCGCGTCGAAGGCAATGCGCACGGGCGGTCCCTTGCGCTTCGAGTCGACGCGCTCGCCCGCCGCCAGGCCGATCGCGAAATCGAGCGCAAGGGACCGCCCGTGCGCATTGCCT
>JBCAXP010000100.1:0-12690 GCA_038533995.1 Pseudomonadota bacterium | reverse complement strand
CGGCGACGGTGCATGCGGGTCGGTCTGGATCTGTCGGCGCAAGGCCTCATCGCGGTACTTGTTGCGCCACACCTGCGAGTAGCCGAGGAACACGCGCTGGACGCCGGTGAAGCCGTCAATGACAGGCGCTTCCTTGCCGTCCAGTGACATCATGTAGGCTTTAAGGCCAATGGTGATGCCACCGAGATCACCGATGTTCTCGCCCAGCGTGAACTCGCCGTTCACGTTCAGGTCCTCAAACGGTGCGAACTCGTTGTATTGCTCGACGAGCTGGCTGGTGCGCTTTTCGAACTCTGCGCGGTCCTCGTCGGTCCACCAGTTGCGCAGCACGCCGTCGCCGTCGAAGGTGCTGCCCTTGTCGTCGAAGCCGTGGCCAATCTCGTGGCCGATAACCGCGCCGATAGCGCCGTAGTTGACGGCGTCGTCAGCACTCATGTTGAAGAAGGGTGGCTGCAATATGGCGGCCGGAAACACGATCTCGTTAAGCGACGGGCTGTAGTACGCGTTGACGGTCTGCGGCGTCATGCCCCATTCGCCGCGATCCACGGGCCCACTCTGGCGTGCCTGCTGGCGCTCGAACTCGGCGATGGCGGCACGCTCAAGGTTGCCAAAGAGGTCATCGGCACGAATTTCGAAGTCGTACTCGCGCCACTCGTTGGGGTAGCCAATCTTCGGTGTGAACTTGGACAGTTTGTCGAGCGCCTCGGCGCGCGTTTCCTCGCCCATCCAGTCCAGATCCTTGATGCTCGCGTCGTAGGCGGCAATCAGGTTCTGCACAAGCTCTTCCATCCGCGCTTTCGCTGCCGGCGGGAAATACTCCTTCACATACACGCTGCCGACCAACTCGCCCAGCGTCCCGTTCACGGCGTTGACCGCACGGCGCCACATGGGCCGCTGCTCTTCGGTGCCTGACAGCGTCTTGCCGAAGAACTCGAAGTTTTGTTGGTCGATCGCGGCCGTCAGCCGGCTCGCCGCGGCATTCAGCGCGTTCCACTTGAGATAGGTTTTCCAGGTGGCGAGGTCCGTGTCCAGGATGATCTCGTCCAGCGCGGCCATGTGGTCGTTCATCATCACGACGAGGCCGTCGATGCCCTCGATGCCGGTCTCTTCGATGTAGCCTTCCCAGTTAAAGCTCGCCATGACGCCGTCCAGTTCGTCGAGCGGGATCTTGGAGTAGTTTGCCGCGAAGTCGCGCGCCTTCTCCTTCACCATGTGGGCGTCGGCCATGCGCGTTTCCAGCGCCATGATCGTTGCTGCCGCTTCCTTGCCGTTCTCGAAGCCAGCGAGATCGAACATCGCTTCGATGTGGGCGACGTACTTGTCGCGAATGTCGGCCGACTTTTCGTCATCGTTGAAGTAGTACTCGCGGTCGGGCAGGCCGAGGCCGGACTGCCACGTGTACACCATGTAGTACTCCGGGTTCTTCATGTCTGCGTATTGCCCGAGCACGAATGGTGCGGTGTAGCCCCGTTTGACGGCGCCGCCGAAGTAAACCGCCAGGTCGTCGTAGGACGTGATGGCGTCGATGCGGGCAAGCTCCGGTTCAAGCGGCTTGATGCCCAGCGCGTTGCGCGTATCCATGTCGAGATACGAGTTGTACATGTCGCCGACCATCTGCTCGGCGCTACCTTCGGCGAAGTCGCCGCTGGAAGTCGCCTCGACGATTTCCCGCACCTGGGCCTGGGCTTCGTCGCGAAGAATGCCGAAGCCGCCGTACGAAGCGCGGTCGGCCGGAATTTCCGTTTCCCTGATCCAGGTGCCGTTCATGTACTCAAAGAAGTCGTCGCCCGGATGCACGTCCGTGTCCATGTTCTCGACAACTAAGCCAGACGTCAGTGTTGGGGCAGCGTCGGCGGATGCGGCGGCATCGGTGGCCGGGTCGGTGGGGGAGTCGGTGGGAGAGCCGCAGGCGGCCAGTGCCATCACAAGGACAGCGCTCAGAATACTACGTGTCACGGGATTACCTCAGATTGCGAATTCGGCTTGTTGTGGGTTTTGCCAGTTGGCGACAGTCCCGACCTTTTGGCAGGTCTTTGCGCGGACGACGTCCAGAGTTTGAGTCGGCGAAACCGAAAAAGTGCGCCGACGATATACCGAGCGAGCCGATTGCGCAAAAAAACGGGCAGCAAAAACGGATAGCCGGCGCGAAGCTAAGGCCGCGAGGCGCCGTCGCCTCGCTGCTCGCGGTAGTGTCCTGGCGAGGTGCCAAACCACCGCCGAAACGCACGGCCAAAGTTCGACGCGTCGCTGTACCCGAGCCGGTAGCCGATCTGGGCAACCGACTCGGTACCGTTCATAAGTGCCTCGCGCGCCAGCGTTTTGTGCACGCCTTCGACAATATCGCGATATGCCGTGCCGTCCTCTTTCAGGCGGCGGATCAGGGTTCGGGGTGACAGGTTCAGCCGCTCTGCGACCACCTCCAGCCCCGGCGAGCGGCCTCCGGACTCATGCAGCATTTCACGAATGGAAAACTCCAGGTCCGAGCGGCGCGTCGTCGTGGCAAGCAACTCGCGGCATTTGTTGACCGACGCCGCGTGCATGGTGCCGTCGTAAAGCAGTGAAGGGCGGCTCAGCCACACCGCGGGAAAGGACAGGCCGTAGGACGCGGCGCCAAACTTCGACTCCGCAAAACCCTCTGCGCTGAACGCGGCGGCGTAGGCCGGCGGCGGGCCGGGAAGGTGGAGGGTCAGCCCTTCATCCCGCTGGCCACCGACGTGGCGAATCACGTTGGCGCAGGCAACGACCGTCGTTTCTAACAGGCTCGCGCGCAGTGGACCAAGTTCCACGGTTTCGAAGCAGCGCAGGTGTGCACGGCCGTCATGCTCGCCGCGCTCAAGCCATGCAAACGGGGCGCGCACCTCGACGTAGCGCGCCAGCGTTACCACGGCTGCGCCCAAGTCCGCGGCCGTTGCCGCCGCGATGCCCACCGGACCGTGCTGCATGATCTCCATCTCGGCAGCGAGCCGCACGTGCCACCCGTCCTCCAGTGTTCTGTTCGCGTTTTCAAGCAGTTGGGCAACCGACTCAAATGCGACATACCGGTCGCTGCTGGCCAGCACATCCATGTCCAGCCCGGTTCCGTCCAGAAGCGTGCCCAGCAGTTCGGGCTGGGCTGAGAAGTGTTCGAGGTACAGCTTGAGGTAGGTCGCAGGTATCTTCACGGGGCTTTTGGCACTAAATGACCATTCACTGTCATTTTGTACGCTGTGCCGTGCCCGCCGTCAACGGGATAATTGCCCCCATACTGCCGGAGGAGCACGAGTGATGAAGACCTTTACCGCAACCACGCCCGAGGGCACGGTTTCCTACGTCGACGCTAAGCGCTGGTTGTGGGCGGGCGCGCTGCTTTATCCGCTGTTTCCTTTTACCGGCATTGGCTTGCATGCGCTAACCGGCAACGAGTGGTGGTTCCTGCTGCCGTTCGTGCTGAGCTACGGCGCGGTGCCGCTCCTCGACTGGCTTATTGGCGAGGACCAGAGCAATCCGCCGGAGGCCGTGGTTCCGCAACTCGAGGAGGACCGGTACTACCGCTACCTCACGTGGGCCACCGTGCCGATTCACTTCGCTACGCTGATCGGCTGTGCCTGGTGGGCCGCAACGCAGGACATCAGCGCCCTCGGTGTCGTCGCGCTGGCGGTGACGGCGGGCCTCGCGAGCGGCCTCGGCATCAACACGGGTCATGAGCTTGGCCACAAGAAGAGCCAGATCGAGAGAATGCTGGCACGCGTGGTACTTGCCGTGCCGGCGTACGGTCACTTTGCCGTTGAGCACAACAGAGGCCATCACCGTTACGTGGCGACGGCCGATGACCCGGCCAGCTCCCGCATGGGCGAGTCGATCTACCGCTTCGCGCTCCGGGAAATCCCCGGCGGTGTTGTGCGCGCCTGGCAGTCGGAGCGCGAACGCCTGACACGCAAGGGCAAGAGCGTATGGAGCACGGAGAACGAAATCCTGCAGTCGTACGCCATCACGGCCGTTCTGCAGGTGTCGCTGCTTGTCGTGTTTGGCTGGGTGATGGTGCCGTTCCTGCTGCTGCACAATTTCTTTGCCTGGTGGCAGCTGACGAGCGCCAACTACGTCGAGCACTACGGCCTCAAGCGCGAGCGTCTCGACAACGGCCGCTACGAGCGCTGCCAGCCGTACCACTCCTGGAACAGCAATCACGTTTTCAGCAACCTGCTGCTGTTCCATCTTGAGCGCCACAGCGATCACCACGCGCATCCCACGCGTCGCTACCAGAGCCTGCGCAACTTCGCCCACCTGCCGTCGCTGCCCAACGGCTACTACGGCATGTTTGGCCTGGCCTTTTTCCCGTCGCTGTTTTTCCGGGTAATGGACCGCCGCCTGCTTTCGCTGAAGCATATTGACGGCGATCTGTCGAAGGTAAACATCGACCCGGCCCATGAGGCCAGGATCATGGCGCGCTACGGCGACCGTGATGAGGCCCGCGCTGTCGCCGCATAGTGGCACGCTACAGCTGCCCGGACTGCGGGTACGAGTACGACGAGGAGAAGGGCGACCCGCACGAGGGTTACGACCCGGGCACGCCCTTCGATGCCTTGCCGGACGACTTCGTGTGCCCGGACTGCGCCGTGCAGGAAAAGGAAGACTTCGAGCCTGCACAGTGACAGGCCCAGAGACCAACGCAGCTAGCTGACTTCCACCCCGCGCCAGAACGCGACGCGGTTTTTGATGTTTTCGGCACGCGGCTTCGGGTCGGCGTAGTACCACGCCGCGTCAGGGTTGCGCTCGCCGTCTACCACGAGCGTGTGGTAGTTCGCGGTGCCTTTCCAGCCGCACACCGTCGTCTTGTCACTGGGTTCCAGGAAGCGGCCGAACACCGCGTCGGCCGGAAAATAGTGGTTGCCTTCCACGATCACGGTGTCGTCGGATTCTGCGATGACCTGACCATTCCATATTGCTTTCGTAACCTGGGCTTTCATTGGCTTTGAGCTCCTCAGTTTCGTTGGACCCCGGTTGTAACCGAGCGGCGGGGCTTCCAACAACCCGCCAAGTGCATGTTTGCCAAGGAATCTGCGCTTTGTGCGGCCGCAGCAGGGGCGAAAAAAGGTTCACGCTGTCTGCCTTGGCGTTTACAATACGCACCACCGCGGTGCAGTCGGCACCCGGCGATTTCTTTGACCAGCGACTCTACGCATTTTCAAGGCGCCTTTCAGAGGCGCTTTTTCGCGGCGGCAATGCGCAGCGCGGCATCGCGCGCGCCCAAAACGCTGTGCGAAGTCTGCTGCACAAAAACTGGAACTCTATGAGCAAACGATCACGCCTGCATATTCCAAGGCCGTCGGCGCGGCCCGGCGACAAGCCGGATTTCTCCTACCTCGCGACCTCACCGGCGGGGGCCGTGCAGCGGCCCAACATCGACGCGAGCACACGCGACATCGAATACCTGGCCAACGACATGGTGCGAGTACTGGACGAAGACCACGGCGCAAAGGGGCCGTGGAATCCGCACCTCGATCCGGCCGACCTGCAGATTGCCCTGAGGCAGATGGTGCAGACACGCATCTTCGACGAGCGCATGCACCGCATGCAGCGCCAGGGCAAGATTTCCTTCTACATGCAGTCGCTGGGCGAGGAGGCCGTTTCCATCGGCCAGGGCATGGCGCTCAAGCCGGGCGACATGCTGTTTCCCTCGTACCGAAACCAGGGCCTGTACATCATGCGCGGCGTGTCTCTCGTCGACCTGATGTGCCAGTGTCTGTCCAATACACGGGACATGTGCCGCGGTCGCCAGATGCCGATCATGTATCACAGCGCGAAGGGCAACGTGTACTCGATCTCCGGCAACCTTGCGACGCAGTATCCGCACGCGGTGGGCTGGGCTATGGCGTCGGCGATCAAGGGTGAAGACCACATCGCGGCGAGCTGGGTTGGCGACGGCAGCACGGCCGAGGCCGACTTCCACCAGGCGCTCACCTTCGCCGCTGTTTACCAGGCGCCGACCATTCTCAACGTCGTCAACAACCAGTGGGCCATCTCCACGTTCCAGGGTTTCGCCGGCGGCGAGCGGCGGCCGTTCGCCGCTCGCGGCTTAGGCCTGGGCATCCCCGGCATCCGCGTCGATGGCAACGACCTGCTCGCCGTGTACGCCGTTACGCTGTGGGCCGCCGAGCGCGCCCGCAAGGGCCACGGCCCCACGCTCATTGAGCTTGTGTCCTATCGCGGTGGCGCGCACTCGACGAGTGACGACCCGTCGCGCTACCGGCCCAAGGACGAGTGGCAACAGTTTCCGCTTGGCGATCCGGTGGAGCGGTTGAAGCAACACCTCATCAGCGAAGGCCACTGGAGCGAAGAGCGCCAGGAGGAAATGGAGAAAGAGTTGACGCAAAAGGTTGTGGACGCGTGGAAGGAAGCGCAGACTTACGGCACGATGACCGACGGACCGCGCCTCGATGTGCGCGAAATGTTCGAAGACGTTTATGCCGAGATGCCACCGCACCTCAAGCAGCAGCGCGACGAGCTGCTCGCGCTGCAGGAGGGTGACGACTGATGGCACAGATGAATATGATCCAGGCCATCAACTCGGCTATGGACGTCATGCTTGAAAAAGACCCTGCCGTTGTAATCATGGGGCAGGACGTCGGCTACTTCGGCGGCGTGTTTCGCTGCACCGACGGGCTGCAGCGCAAGTACGGTGAGCACCGCGTCATCGACGCGCCAATCGCCGAGGGCGGCATCGTCGGCACGGCGATCGGCATCGGTGTGAACGGCCTGCGGCCGGTCGCAGAGATTCAGTTCGCCGACTACATCTACCCGGGCCTCGACCAGGTCGTCAGTGAGCTGGCGCGGCTGCGCTACCGCAGCGCCGGCGACTTCTCCTCACCTGTGACGATTCGCACGCCCTGCGGCGGCGGCATTCGCGGCGGACAGACACACTCGCAGAGTCCGGAAGGTGTGTTCACGCACATCGTCGGCATCAAGACGGTGATGCCGTCGAACCCGTACGACGCGAAGGGCCTTTTGATCAGTGCCATCGAGTGCGACGACCCGGTGGTGTTCTTCGAGCCCAAGCGCATCTACAACGGCCCGTTCGACGGCGATCCGAACAAGCCGGCGGTGCCGTGGACCAATCACCCCAAGGGCGACGTGCCCGAGGGTTACTACACCGTGCCGCTGGAATCCGCGGAAGTAGTGGAAGAGGGTGACGAGCTCACCATCATCACCTACGGCACGATCGTGCACGTGGCGCAGGCGGCGGCGAAGCTCGCCGGCGTCAACGCTGAAATCATCGATGTGCGCAGCCTGGCGCCACTCGATGTGCCAACACTGGCGGCGTCGGTGGAAAAAACCGGCCGCTGCCTGGTAGCACACGAGGCGACCCGCTTCAGCGGCTACGGCGCCGAGCTGTGTGCCACCGTGCAGGAGAACTGCTTCTGGCACCTGGAAGCGCCCATCGAGCGGGTGGCCGGTTGGGACACGCCGTATCCGCACGCGTTCGAGTGGGACTACTTTCCGGGCCAGAAGCGCGTTGCCGCGGCAATTCGCAAAGTGATGGAGTCGGCATGAGCGAGCACGTTTTCAAACTGCCGGACCTTGGTGAAGGCACGGTCGAAGCCGAGATTGGCGAGTGGATGGTCGAAGTCGGCCAGATGGTGCAGGAAGAGGATGTCGTTTGCGCCATGATGACCGACAAGGCCGCCGTGGAATTGGGCGCGCCGGTTACCGGTCGGGTCACGAAGCTCGGCGGTGAGCCCGGCGACATGATTGCTGTCGGCGCCGCGCTCATCGTGTTCGAGACCGATGGCGAGGCGGCGAGCCCGCAGCCAGAAGCCGCGCCTGAGCCTGCGCCCGCGGCTGCGGTGCCTGAAGCGCCGGCCGCTCCGGCGCCGGCACCTGCCCCGGTAGCCGCGCCGGTCACGCGAACCACTGGCAAGGTGCTGACGTCACCGGCGATTCGCCGGCAGGCGCGGCAGGCAGGGATCGATCTTCGCGAGGTGCCTGGCACCGGCGCACGCGGGCGAATTCTGCGTGGCGATTTTGATGCCTACGTCGAGACGCGCCGCAGGCAGCCGAACGGCACCGCCGCCGCGGTGGACAGGTCGGTAGACTCCGAGGAGATCAAGGTCATCGGCATTCGCCGCGTAATCGCCGAGCGCATGAGCGCGGCGAAGCGCGAAATTCCGCACTTTGCGTACGTCGAGGAAGTCGACGTCACTGCGCTTGAAGAACTGCGTGCTCACATGAACGGCCGCGCGACGCCAGACGACGTCCGGCTCACGCCGCTGCCGTTCATTGCTCTTGCCATGGTGCGAGCCATCGAAGAGTTTCCTCAGTGCAATGCCCACTACGACGCCGAGCGCAACGTGATCGTGCGTCACGGCGCGGTGCATTTGGGCATTGCGGCACAGACGCCGGACGGACTCAAAGTGCCGGTGGTGAAAAACGCGCAGGCGCGAGACCTCGACAGCATGGCGCGTGAGATTCGCCGTGTAACCGAGGCGGCGCGCGACAACACCGCGACCCGCCAGGAGCTCACCGGTTCCACGATTACGCTGACCAGCCTCGGTAAGCTCGGCGGCATCGTCTCCACTCCGGTGATCAACGCGCCCGAAGTGGGAATCGTCGGCGTCAACAAGGCAGTGGACCGGCCGATGGTCGTCAACGGCCAGGTGGCGATTCGCCGGATGATGAACCTGTCATCGTCGTTCGATCACCGCTTTGTCGACGGCTACGACGCCGCCGCCATGATCCAGCGGGTGAAGGAATACCTGGAATACCCGGCGACGATTTTCATTCGTTCGTAGGGGTGCGGCAAGGCATTCTGTGGGAGCGGCTTTAGCCGCGATAATCCCAGTGGTGAGGCGTCTGAGTCGCGGCTAAAGCCGCTCCCACAGCGATACCAGTCGCCGCTAAAGCCGCGCCAACGAATTATGTCGAGTTGCGGGATTTCCTGCTTTATTGCGTGGAAACCGTACGGTAGGCTTCCGTCTTCTCTACAGGCTGCCGGAACACTGTGCTAGCTTTGTCGAGCTTGGCCACTAATGAAGAACAAGATGCCTGGAAAGAAACTTTCACGTCTCGGATTCGCGGTTGTTTGCGCGCTTCTCGTTGCCGCTGGCTGCAGCAGCTCAGGTAATGATGAACCCGTGACCAGCGAGTGGGACCAGCCTTCAACGACCTGGGACGATTCCACATGGGAGTAACTATGCGATACGCGTTGCAGATCCGACTGCTTGCCGCGGTATTTTTTGTCTTGCCAGCAACGGTCTGGGCGCAGGACGTCTCTGTTCCGAATACCTTCTCGCCGGGAACCACCATCCGGTCTGCGGAAATGAACGAGAATTTCAGCGCGCTCGAGTCCGGCGTCAATGCGAACAACGCCCAGCTCGCTACCATTGATGAGGAACTGCAAAGCGTCGTTGGAAGCGTTGACGACCTCGCACAACGCGTCGACGCCAACGGAGACACGCTCGCCGAAATTAGCTCAGAGCTGGAGACCATTAGCGAAACCCTCACGTCCATCGACGCGGCGCTCGCGAGCGCGAACGCGGCGACGCCAAGCGACCAGCTGATTTGCGCGATTCAGCCGGCGGTTATCCACTTGCAAACGCAAGATCTAATGAAGTGCGTTCGTGCATCAACACCCAACGGCCAGCAGAACCTGAGCCTGTCCGAGATTTTTCAGGATGGCTGGGTACTGATTTCAGCCGGCGGGGACAGCACTGTCAGCTACATCTTTCACAAGTACGAGTCTGCAGACACCACTGTCCGGTAGGAGCGAGTTACGGCCGCTCCCACTGCCGCTTGTCGGTAACCGGCGTGCGCCAGAATTCGAAGGCGCCAATATCCCAGCCGGGTCCTGCCGGCACCGGCTGGCCGGCGATGTCCAGCGCGGGGACCTGGCCATCGAGGTTCAGGCCAGCATCGATCAGCGGTGATGACGCTCGAAGCGCGCCGTCCCCCATCACCGGTGAGCGCTCAAGCTCGACAATGTCACTTAGCGTTGCCCCGCTGTCGGCAACGGCGTCCGGGCGCAGCGCGCTGTATTGAATCATGCCGAAGGAGCCGTTTGCCTCGGACGCGATATCGGCAAGGCCGTTGTCCTCATCGGACCAGAACACCGAGTTGGTTACGGTGGACAATGCGCCGCCGAGCGCGGTGCGCGCGTCAATGTGATTGCCGTTGTCGAGCGCGGTGTTATTGAAGAACGTGCTGTTGGACACGTCGACGCTGCTGTATTCGGCAACGCGGATGGCGCCGCCACGGTTGTCCGTATGGTTGTTGGCGAACAGGCTGTGCGTGATGGTGTGCGAGCCGAAGGGCGGGGAATCTCGCGTGCCCGAGGCAAAGTAGGCGCCCGCAAAGCCACGCGCCACGTTGTTGAAGAAGCGGCAGCGCCGCACCGTCGATACGGTCTCGCCACCGGCGTGAATCGCCGGGCCGCTCCAGCCTTCGTTGTGGTGAAAGACGCTGTCTTCAAACAGGGCCGTTACAAAGCCCTTGCCAACTGCGCCGTTGGCAACGCGCACAGCGGCCCCGTCGGCACTCTGTGACTGCGGGTTTACGTAGTTGTAAGCAAACTCCGAGTCGCTCACGCGCAAGCTAACGCGGGTGTCATCCGTCAGCACGAACATCACGCCGCGCCCGAACTCGTCCGCGGAGGTAGTGACGTTGCCACGATTGACGGCGCCTGTGACAGTGTCGTGCACGGTGACGTTGCAATCGCGCGAGGCCAGCATGGCGCCGCCGGTGGCGGCGGCATTGCCGTAGAATTCGCTGCTTAGTACGGTGGCGTGGCAACCGTCGGTACGCCGCGCCGGGTTAATCCAGATGGCGCCGCCCGTGTCTGCCTCTGCAACGTTGCCCTCGAACAGGCTGCGGTGAACAACCAGTCGCGTGCCATCGACAAAGGACAGCGCACCGGCGCCAGCGCCGATGTGGGTGTTGTTGGTGAAGCGGCTTCGCGTCACGGTGTACGACACGGTGTGTGTCTCTGGCTCCGTGGCCAGTGCGAGCGCAGGCGGCAGGGCGCGCCCCGGGGCCAGCGACACATTTGCGTCGAAGTGAACACTGTCTACCACAAACGCCGCGTCGCTGGTCGCCGTGCCGGAGACCTGCACCGCGGCCGTGCTGACGCCGTCCCGCACCGTCACGCCGCGAAGCATCACAGTGCCGCCCGCCGACAGGTCCTGAAGCATGTTGCCCCCGGCGGCGCTCACCACGCATCGGCTATAGTCCGATGAGTTCTCCGCGTTGCGCACGCTGAAGCTGCGGCCGGCCGGGGTGTCGGCAGACAGCATGTGCACAGTGTCTTCCAGCATTGACAGTATCAGCGTGTCGCCGCTCGCCGCGGTGGCGCTGGCCGCCGCGTTGATCGATGAGAACCAGGCGTCGCATTCGCTGGCGTTGTAGCCGGCGCCGGCCCAGGCCTTTTCGGTGCCGTCGGCGTTTACGCACAGGTTGGCGGAATGCACCGGAGCCACGCACAGTGCGCCCGCAAGCAGGAACCAGCGTCTCACGGGCTGCCTTTCCCGGGGTTGCCTGCCAGCACGGTCAGCGAGCCGTCGCCCGTGAGGTTTGACAGGGTCAGTAGTCCACCGTCGAAGGACCATGTGCCGCTCAGGCCCTGGAAGATCACCGAGTAGGGCCGTTCCGTGCGACTCCACTCCAGCACCACTGTGCCCTGTTCGCCCGAGCCACCCAGGATCAACGCCGAGTCTCGCCCGTTGCCGCGCAGCGTGGCGCGGCGAAGGGAAAAGCCGGTGATCTCGGTGCTTTGCGCGCCGGTCAGGTCGATGACGCTGCGGAACGGGCTAACCCCTTCCTCGCCGACGCGGCGAACAAAGTGGAGGGGATTGCTGAATGCCTTGGCCGTACCGTCCTGAGCATAGACCTCAACGCGGGCAAAGCTTCCGCTGGCGGCCAGCGGCAGGCTTTCCGTGACAGAGAACGCAGCGCCCGTGGCCGTGTAGGTGTTTGCCAGTTCGCCGTTGTGGATGCTGCGGATTTCGTCGCCTTCGGCCAGGCCGTCAATGTCGATGGTCAGCTGCGCGGTCTGCTGGTCGGTGAAAACAACCTGTCCCATCTTGGCGCCGGACGGTGTCGACAGGTCAACGTGGCCGTCAAACAGGTTGATGTCGCCGAAGTACACGCGGCCACGCCGCAGTCCGTCGATCAGGTCCGTCTTGTCGGGTGAATCCGCGTAAATCCACGACACGAAATTGTTGTCACGGGTAGCGTTGCTGCCGGGTGCGAGGTTGTGGTCATCGCTCACGCCCGTGCCGGTGAGGAAAAGGTGCGCCGCCGTCAGCTGATCCCAAACCCACAGGTAGTCGGCCAGCTCTCGGCCGGAGCGGCAGCGGTAGCCCACTTCCAGGAGGTCGGTGTCGTAGGCCCGCGTGTTGAGCAGCTCCGCCAGCACGCTTTCCGGCGTTGAGCCGCCGCCTTCGCAGATGGCTGCGCCAAACATGTGGTTGTACGACACCAGGCCACCACGGTCGTGCACCGCCTGCACGGCGTCGTTCAGCGGACCGTTGAAGGACGGTGGCTCGGTATGAACGCTGAACTCGTTCAGGTGCCTGCTGACGTGCAGCTCCATGCCCTGGTGTTGCACGACGTCGGGCTCGTCAGCGGCAATCGCATCGAGCATTTTCCGTTGCTTGCTGAAAATCTCCGGGTATTCGACGCGGTAGTCGAGGCGAAAGGCGTCGAAGTGCACCACGGCGTTGG
>JBCAXP010000099.1:0-12835 GCA_038533995.1 Pseudomonadota bacterium | reverse complement strand
AGGCGCCTCGTGACGCAGTTTGCCGAGGCGGTCGTGCAGCCGCCTGCCAGCACGCAGCTCACCGTGACCGGCGCAGGCGCTGCGCCTGGCAAATACGAGCTCACTGTCAATGGTAACGACAGCGAAACCGTGCTGGGCACATCGCTTAACGTCAATGTGTCGAGCAACCTTCCGGCTGCGGCCAGCCTGCTGTTGCCGGCGGACGGCGCCACCGAGGTGTCCACGGTGCAGCCGCTCTACTGGAGCGCCGCTGCCGGTGCGCAGGGCTACAATGTGGACGTGGCTACTGACGCGGCCTTTACAAAGGTGATCGCGAGCGGCGCCGGGCTGGAGGAAACGGTGTTTTCGCTGCCAGCCTCGCTACAGCCGGGTGCCCAGTACTTCTGGCGGGTCACAACAGTGAACGCCTGCGGAGAGGCTGCGTCTGTCACCGGTTCCTTCCTGACGGCCGCCGACGAATGCACGCTAGTTGCCAGCCAGGATACGCCCGTGTTTATCCCGGATGACGAAGTGATCACGGTAAGCTCGACGATCTCGGTGTCGGTGGGTGGAGTTGTGTCTGACGTCGACGTGATTGCGCTGCGCGGCCTCCACACGTGGATTAACGACATCTCGATGCAGCTCGAAGGCCCGCTCAATGCGAACTCGCGTTCGCCGGCCAGCCAGGAACGGCCGGTGGTGCAGATCATGAACCAGTCGTGCGACGACGAGGACGATTTCGAACTCAACTTCGACGACGAGGCGCCGCCGGGACCGTGGCCGTGCCCGCCGGTCGGCGCCGGCACCTACCAGCCGAGCAACCCGCTGGCCGCGTTCGACGGCTCCTTTGGCGACGGCGACTGGGTGCTGCGAGTGAGCGACGCCTTCGCGCTCGACGGCGGCCAGCTCGACTCGTGGGGCCTCAACATCTGCGTGACCCCGGTGCCGCAAGTGCCAGGCAACGACGGTGACGGCGATGGCATCAGCGATGATGCGGATAACTGCACCCTGGTCGCCAACCCGTCGCAGCGCGATACCGACAGCGACGGCTACGGTAATTTCTGCGATCCGGACCTCAACAATGACGGTGCGGTGAACTTCGCGGACCTTGCGCTGCTGAAGCAGGAATTCTTCGCGACGGGCGACCTGGATGCAGACTTTAACGGCGACGGGGCGGTGAATTTCAGCGACCTCGCCATTCAAAAGGCGCTCTTCTTCCAGCCCCCGGGGCCAAGCGCACTGGCGCCCTGAGGGGGGCGATCAAGCGCCTGATTTGAGTAGCGGGCGCGAATCCGTTTCAATTTCTCTGTAAGATCGGCGGGCGGCGGCTTTAGGCCGCCCCCACCGTTGACGGGAAGCTATGGGTCCGCGTCAACGGTTGTGGGCCACAGCAATCAGGGGGAACAACCATGGCGTATTTCGTGACGGGTGCAACCGGCTTCATTGGCAGCCGGCTCGTGGAAAAACTCTTGCAGCGCAACAACAAGAGCAAGGTGTATTTCCTGGTCCGCGAGAACCACATGGAGAAAACGGAGGCGCTGTTCGAGCGCTGGGGCGTGAGCAAGTCGCGCGCGGTGCCAATCGTCGGTGACCTGACGCAGCCACTGCTCGGCATCTCCAAAAAAGATCGCGACCGCCTGCGCGGCAAGGTCAAGCACCTGTTCCACCTCGCGGCGATCTACGACCTTGGCGCCAGCGCGGAAAAGCAGGAAGCCGTGAACGTCGACGGCACCCGCAACATGGTCGCGTTTGCCGAGGACATCGAGGCCGGGTGTGTGCACCTGACAAGCTCCATTGCTGCCGCGGGCCTGTACAACGGCGTGTTCCGCGAGGACATGTTCGATGAGGCCGAGGGTCTCGACCACCCCTACTACCGCACCAAGCACGAGTCGGAGAAGGTGGTTCGCACCGAATGCAAGGTGCCGTGGCGCGTGTACCGCCCCGGCGTCGTCGTGGGCCATTCGGAAACCGGCGAGATCGACAAGATCGACGGGCCGTACTACTTCTTCAAAGCTATCCAGGCGCTGCGCAAGGCGATCCCGGCATGGATGCCCACGGTCGGTATCGAGGGCGGGCGCATCAACATCGTGCCGGTGGACTACGTGGTCGACGCCATGGACTACATCGCCCACAAGAAAGGCCTGGACGGCAAGTGCTTCCACCTCACCGACCCGGACGCAAAGCGGATTGGCGATATTCTGAACATCTTCGCCCACGCGGGCCACGCGCCTGCCATGACCATGCGGATCAACGCCAGCATGTTCGGCTTTGTGCCCGGCTACGTGTGGAAAGGGCTCGCCGCGTTCCCGCCGGTCAAGCGCATGATCAATGCGACCATGGAAGGCCTGAACATGCCGCCCGACGTGCTCAAGTTCGTGAACTACCCGACGCGCTTTGACAGCCGCGAGGCGCAAAAAGCGCTCAAGGGCTCAGGCATCTCGGTGCCGGCGCTCCAATCCTACGCGTGGCGGTTGTGGGACTACTGGGAGCGCAACCTCGATCCGGACCTGTTCATCGATCGCAGCCTGAGTGGCAAGGTGGCCGGACGCGTCGTCGTGGTCACCGGTGCGTCGTCGGGCATCGGCAAGGCGACAGCCATCAAGATGGCAGAGGCCGGCGCAAAGGTGGTAATGGTGGCGCGAACGGAAGAGAAGCTGCTCGAGGCGCGCGACGAGGTAGCCGCTGCCGGTGGCGAGACGCACGTGTACACGTGCGATGTGTCCGACCTGGACGCCGCCGATCGCGTCATCGACAAGATCGTCGAGGACCTCGGCAGCGTGGATTTTCTAGTGAACAATGCCGGCCGCTCCATTCGCCGCGGCGTGGCGAGCTCCTTCGACCGTTTCCACGATTTCGAGCGCACCATGCAGCTCAACTATTTCGGCGCGCTCCGGCTCATCATGCGCAGCCTGCCGCACATGATGGCGTCGCGTCGCGGCCACGTGATCAATATTTCGTCGATTGGCGTGTTGAGTAACGCGCCGCGCTTCTCGGCCTACGTGGCTTCCAAGGCCGCGCTGGATGCGTTTACCCGCTGCGCGGCCTCGGAGTTCTCGCACATGCAGATCGCCTTCACAACGATCAACATGCCGCTGGTGCGAACGCCAATGATTGCGCCGACGAAGCTCTACCAGAATGTGCCGACCATCAGCCCCGAAGAGGCCGCCGACATGGTGGTGGAAGCGGTGGTGAAGCAGCCCAAGCGCATTGCGACGCGGCTGGGCATCTTTGCGCAGATCGCACACCTGCTTGCGCCGAAGACGATGGAGCTTGGCATGAACGAAGCGTTCCGCCTGTTCCCGGACTCGGCTGCCGCCAGGGGCGACAAGGGCAGCGAATCGTCACCAGAGCAGATTGCACTGGCGCAGTTTACCCGCGGCATTCACTGGTAGGCTGCGGTCCGCTCGGGGAGCTGCTCCCTGGGTCTACTGGTGCAGCGCGATGACCTGGGCGGTGGCAGTATCGTCGCTGCGCTGCACGCGGCTTTGTAGCAGTTCGGTGAGCTGGTCGGCCGGCATCGGCCTGCCGAACATGTAGCCCTGCACGAGGTGGCAGCCTTCCTCCGCGAGGAACTCGGCCTGCTGCGGTGTTTCCACACCTTCGGCGATGACTTCCAGCTTCAGGCTGCGCGCCATGGCGATGATGGTGCGGGTGATGGCTGCGTCATCCGGGTCGGTGGCAACGTCGCGAATGAACGATCCGTCCACCTTGATGACGTCAATCGGAAAGCGCTTCAGGTAGCTCAGGGATGAGTAGCCGGTGCCAAAGTCATCCACGGAGACCTGCATGCCCATTTCCTTGAGCGCTTCCAGGGCGTTCACGGTGGATTCGGCCTTCGTCATGATGATGCTCTCGGTGAGCTCGATGTCCAGTCTCCTGGGATCAAGGCCGCTGTCCTCCAGCGCCTTGCCAACAACAGCGACCAGATCGCTGCGGCGGAACTGACGCTCCGACAGGTTCACCGCAACGTTCAGCGCACCAAAGCCCTGGTCATGCCAGCGTCGGGTCTGCTTGCAGGCGGTACGCATTACCCATTCGCCGAGATCGGCAATAAGGCCGGATTCTTCCGCCATGGGTATGAACTCTGCCGGCGACACCAGGCCGCGTTCCGGGTGGCGCCAGCGCAGCAGGGCTTCTGAACCGATGATGCGCCCGTCCCGCTGATCGACCTGCGGCTGGTAGTGCAGTTCGAACTCGTCCCGTTCAAACGCCTTGCGAAGGTCTGCCTCGAGCGCCAGTCGGTCCAGCGTGGTGGCATGCATGGCGCGGTTGTAGAACTGGAAGTTGTTACGCCCCGCGTCCTTGGCGTGGTACATCGCGGTGTCGGCATTTTTGAGCAGCGTCTGCACGTCGCGGCCGTCGTCAGGGAAGACGCTCATGCCGATACTGCCGCTCACAAACACTTCGTGGCTGTTCAGGTCAAAGGGCTCTGCCAGCGCGTCGAGTATGCGCCGTGCGACGCGGCTGAGGTGCTTCGTGCAGCCAGTACCGTGCAGCGCGATGATGAACTCATCACCGCCGAGGCGTGCCACGAGGTTGTCGTCGGCGGCTCCGCCGCTGGTGACGATGTCTTCCACTCTGAGGCAGTTGCGGATGCGCTCGGCGACGATCTGCAGCAGACGGTCGCCGGCGCTATGCCCCAGGGTGTCGTTGATCTTCTTGAAGCGGTCGAGGTCGAGGAACATGGCGGTTACGCGTTCGCCAGTACTCTCGGCCAGCTCCAGCATGTGCCCCAGCTTCTCGTTGAACTGCATGCGGTTGGGCAGGCTGGTCAGGTCGTCATGGTAGGCCATGAAGCGAATGCGCTCCTCGGCCTCGCGGCTGCCGGTGATGTCCCGCAGCATTACGATGTAGGCAACCGGGTGCCCGCGGCGGTCTCGCATCGTGGACGCGGTTGTGCTGAGCAGCCGCCGCCGTTCGCCGACCGGCTCGTACCAGCACTCCACGTCGCGCATTTCCTCGCCGGCAGACAACAGTTCGAGGCAGCGCTGAAAAATTCGGTTGGCAGGCTTGACGGGGAGCTGCTTGCCAACGAAATCTTCCTGCCTGCCGTCCAGCAGCCGCTCCGCGGCGCGGTTCATAACGCGCACGTTGCCGTCGCAGTCGAACACAACCAGCGCGTCGGCCATGTTGTCGGCAATTTGCTGGCCGACGAACATTGGCGTGATATCAACGAGGCGGTAGCGCCACGTGACGTAGGTTGTAAGGGTGAAGAAGCCAATGAGCGGCGCGTAGCCAAACGGCACAACCGGCACGCCGAATATCGGTGCCAGGTCAACGAGAGACAGGACGGCAATGGTGGCACCTGCGAGCAACAGGTTGAGCCGACGCTGCATGGAGCTGCCGGTGGGCGCTGTTCTTAGCGCGCTCCAGTATGCCGTCAGGTTGGCAAGCAGTGCGCCTGCCAGGTAGCTGGCGAACAGAATGCCCAGCGAGCCGAACAACGGCGTGTAGCCCCAGCTGTACAGCGCCATGCCGGAAAACAGCGAATCAGTGCTGACGTTTATCACCAGAAAGCTGAGCGACGTAACCCAGGCTACTTGCTCGAGCTTGCGAAAACGCTCCGATGCGTCGGTCAGGCGAACGGTAAAACGCAGCGCCGCGGCTGGCAGCAACACAAAGCCCACGATGCCGAACGACGCCCACAGGTTCGCCATGCGCACGTCTGTTGCCGCGCCGGCGAGGCCGAAGCCGAGCATCCAGAGAGAGACGCACAGGCTAAGGCCGGCAAACGGTCGCGTAACCGGTGAGCCGCGCTCCTGAACAAGGTTGAACAGACAAAGCATGAGCGCGAGCAGGCCCGTTAGCACGACCGCTATGACGTGTGAGCTGATTACGTAGCTCTCGGCGCTGAAAAGATGGGAAAGCAAGTTCGCTGTTACTTAATGTCGTTAGTGCAGGAAGTGTGACTTTGCATAATTTCGGGTTACACGTTTGCTCACGCTGTGCAAGCGGGTAAACTGTGCCATGTGAAGGCCATACGAACAGTGTTGCTGTTCTCAATTCAAAAAAATTGTGTGGCGCTTCGTTGCCGTACCGGTGCACTTTCCGGGTACTGTGAAGCAGGTCTGAGAAAAAAAATAAACCCTGTGCGAAACTGCCGGTCTTGCGAAAGGGAGCGGGTTTCAGAGCGAGTGTTATGACAGCCGAACAGAAAAATTCTGCACGAGTATGCAAACTCGCAATTAATGCTTCCGACAAATGCATCGCGCGCCGCCGCGTTGATGCAGCCGCCGCGATTCTCGAACGCTACCTGCACGCGCATCCGCCGCACGCCGAAGTGCTGCGGCGTCTCGGGAAAATTCGCCTGACCCAGGGTCGCCCGAAAGACGCAGCGCCGCTGTTTCGCCAGGCGTTGGACTGCTACCAGGCGCAGTAAGCTCCCGCTGTACGTGGCAGCCGACGGCTGCCGTTCATCTCTTAAAGCCTCATGTACCTGCAGCCGCGACGCGGCCGTGCAGCCGTGTTGCCTGTTGCGCTGACCGGCGGGCGGGCACACAATGCCGTGTTATGTTGATCACGTTGCGGGGCGGGCGGTGAAGCGTGAAAGCGGCAAGCGCACCGGCTGAAATCGACAAGGCCATCTACGACGTTATCCGGCGGATTCCGCGCGGTACCGTGGCCACGTACGGCCAGGTTGCAGAGCTCGCCGGTCTTGCGCGTGGCGCAAGGCGCGTGGGCGCAGCGTTGCGTGCAACGCCGGCGGGCACGCGGCTCCCCTGGCACCGGGTTATCAATGCGCAGGGAAAAATCTCCTTGCCCGCGGACAGCGAAGCGCATGCCACCCAGCGGCGCCGGCTCGAGCGCGAGGGCGTTGTGTTTTTTAATGGCCGCATCTCGTTGCAGCGTTACGGATGGCAGCAACCACTCGATGCATTGCTGTGGGGACCGCAGTGAGCGCTGGCCACGTCATTTTCTCGCACGGCCGCGACAGCGGACCGGTCGGCGGAAAAATTACCGCGATGGCGCAGCGCGCGACCGCGCTCGGGTGGACGACCGAATCCATCGACTATCGCGGCATGGCAGACCCGAAAGAGCGCGTTGCCAAACTCGTCGCGGTGCCGGGTGTTCGCGATCATGCGCGGCTGGTGCTTGCCGGCTCAAGCATGGGCGGGCACGTAGCGGCCGCTGCTGCCCTGGAGTTGCATCCCGCTGGCCTGTTCCTCCTCGCGCCCGCGTTTTACATGCCCGGTTACGAAGCGCTCACGCCCGCGCCGGCGCCGTGTCCCTGCAACATCGTTCACGGTTTGCATGACGACGTGGTGCCCGTTGAGAACAGCCTGCGTTACGCGAAGGCCGCATCGGCAAGCCTGCTCGCAATAGACAGCGATCACCGTCTCCTGGATGCCATCGAACTCGTTTGCGATCACCTCGAACGCTTCCTGCTTTCGCTCACCCCTTCAACATAATTTTTATCGGGAAACGCCGAGGTCCGGCGGGCAACGCGGCATGCCTGTCGAGTTTTTTTACACGGCCTGTCGAGCGCGAAGTACGCCTTGCGGGTAAGCCGCTGTTTTACTTCCCTTGCCCTGAACTGGTCCGGATATTGCATCTGCTAAGCGCGGTTGCGGCGCATTGACGCGCAGCGCCGATGCCGGAGCCGGGCGGTACCGAACTTATGTCACCGCACTGATCCGATGATGGAAGCGCGAAGCTCTTCGCTTCGCAAGAACAAGGAGATCGACAGCATGTACAGCCGCAAGCTGCACGTGGACGGTGAAGACCCGCAGCGCCTCTACCGGGCCCTGCGTGAACTTTACAGCGATGGCGTTCGTATTCCGTTCGGCAAACCGTACGTCGTGCGCAAAAACGCGCGGCGCAGCGCGCCTGCCGTACGCAAGCTCTCAACTATCTCACGGGACACCGGCGGCCTGACGCTGGTCGAGGAAAGCCGGGAACAACCTGCCGGCTGGTTCCCGCAAGGATAGGTGAGACCGGTCATTCCTGAATCCGCGGACACGTCCGTGCATTGCTGGACTCTAGTACAAGCGGGGGTAGCAGGGGTGGAGGAGTCAGGTTCAAGGTCGCCGTACACGACAACAACAAAAAGACCCCGGTGCGACGACCAGGCAGGCTGACGCCTACTTTGCAACTGGCGACAACAAAAGCAATACTTGCCGTCATAAACCCATTCCACGCGGAATGGGTTTTTTTTTGAGAGTAGCCCCGGTCTCCCGCCTTTGCGGCGGTGTCTGGCGCAGCTTGAAAAGCAAATGAACCTCGACAAAAACGTGCGTTGGCTGGTCACTGCGGTACTGGTGCTGCTTACGCTGCTGATTATCGCCGCCACGCTGTTTGTGACCGAGTCGGCGCTCAACGTGATCGACCGGCTGCGTGAAAGCCCGGTGTGGCTGCGCCTGCTCGTGGCCGCAGGCTTCGTCGCGATTGCCGCGGTTTCTGTCCGGGTGGCGTGGTTCGTTCTGCGGCCGCGCCGCGCCGAGCCAGAGGTTGAAGAGGCGCCCGAGCCCGTTAATCGCGATTCACTGGACGCCCGCATTGCAAGCCTGTCCGCCGAGGGCGTCGATACCTCTACGGCACAGGCCGAACTTGCCGAACTGGCGGCGCGCAAGGAGGCAGGCTTTGTGCAGGTGGCCCTGTTCGGCACGATCAGCACGGGCAAGAGTTCCATCATCAAGGCGTTGCTGCCGGCCGATGCTGACAGCAGCCGCGTGTCGGTGAGCGTTCGGGGCGGTTCTACGCGTGAGGTGACGGACTACGAGTGGACCAGTCCGGCGAGTGACCGGCTGATCCTAACCGACGTGCCCGGCCTGTCCGAGGCCGGCGGCGAACTGGACGAGCTGGCGCGCGAGGAAGCCATTCGGGCGCACGCCGTGATCTTTGTGTGCGATGGCGACCTTACGCAGGACGAGTTCAACGCTCTCAAGGCCCTGCAGGCGCTGGACAAGCCGGTGATCCTGGCGCTTAACAAGATGGACCAGCTCGGGGCAGAAGATCTTGCTGTCGTGAGCGAGCGCCTTGAGGCGCGGGCTGCCGAAGCGGGCGTCATTCAGCCGCAGGTGGTCAACATCGCCGCCGCGCAGACCGAGCGCGTGGTGCGCCTGCTACCGGGCGGCGGCGAACAGGCCGTCACACGCGCTGTCGAACCCCGGGTGGACGCGCTGCGTTCCGCGCTGCAGGGAGTCATCGACGAGGACGGTGACCTGCTGGAGAGCCTGCGCGACAGCAGCGCCTTTTGGCTCGCGTCCCAGAAGCTCGACGTCGCCGAACGCGCCCATCGGCGCGAGCGCTCCGCGCAAATCGTGAAGAGTTATACAGGCAAGGCGGTGGTCGGCGCCCTTGCCGCTGTGGCGCCCGGCACTGACATTCTCATCCAGGGCTACCTCGGTACCGGCATGGTGCGGGAGCTGTGTGAGGTCTACGGTGCGCCCGTGTCTGACGTTGACCTGCAGCGCTTTCTCGACCTGGCCCAGGCCCACGTTGGCAAGGCGGCGCCGCTGCTGCTGGCGATTGCCGGCAACGGCCTGAAGGCTTTTCCGGGGGTTGGCACCGTTGCCGGTGGCCTTATGCACGCGGTTGCGTACGGGCTGATTTTCGATGCCATGGGCAACAGCCTTGCGGCAACGCTCGATACGTCCGGCCAGCTACGGCCTGGCCCTGCCGCAAAACGATTTTCGGAGCAGCTCGGTGAAGATATTCCAGCGCGTACGCAACGCATTGCCAGACTGGCTCTCGAAGCGCAGCGCGAAAAGCCGAAAGACTGAGCAAGGCACTGAGCTCGCCGGGGACGACCACCAGGGTCACCTTGCAAGGGCGCGCGGCGCGCTTACCGAACTGCTAGGCGATCAGCGGGTACCGGACGACGTGCGCTCGGCGCTCGCGGCCGACTACGCGCAGGTGCAGGGTATGCTCGACAAGCTCGAGCACGGGCACGTGCACGTTGCGGCATTCGGTCGGGTTAGCGTAGGCAAGTCGTCGCTGCTCAACGCACTGCTTGGTGAAGAGCGCTTCTCGGTCAGTCCGCTTCACGGCGAGACACGCACGAGCGCGATGGAGGAGTGGCCTACCGTCGACAGCGGCGGCGTATTCCTGATCGACACCCCTGGCATCAACGAGATTGACGGGGCGCAGCGCGAGAAGCTCGCGCGGGACGTGGCGCAGCGTGTCGACCTGGTGTTGTTCGTGGTGGACAGCGACCTCACCGAGTATGAGCTCACGGCGCTGCGTGAACTTAGCGCGACGCATCGCCCGGTGATGCTTGTGCTAAACAAGGCCGACCGCTTCTCCGAAACCGACCGGGCCACACTGCTCGCCACGCTGGCTGAGCGCTGCGCTGGCCTGGTGGATGCCGCAAACATCATCGCGGCCTCGGCCAGCCCAACGCCTGAGACCGTCATCATCGTGGACGAACAGGGAAAAGAATCCGAGTCCACGCGCGAGCGGCCCGCCGATGTCGCCGCCCTGCAGGAACGCCTGTGGTTCATTCTCGAATCGGAAGGACACACCCTGGCCGCGCTGAATGCGAGCCTGTTTGCCGGTGCACTGAGCGACACGGTCGCCGAGCGCATTCTGGAAGCGCGCCGGCAGCTTGGCGAGTCGGTGATACACAGCTGGTGCCTCATCAAGGGCGTCGCGGTGGCGGTTAATCCCGTGCCCGTGGCTGACCTCATCGCCGCTGCCGCCATCGACGCCACGCTCGTGTGGCACCTGTCGCGCATCTACGACCTGCCGGTTACGCGCGCCGAGGCGGGTTCCCTGGTGCGCGTTATCGGCACGCAGCTTGCCGCGCTGATGGGAACCGTCTGGGCGGTGAACCTCGTGTCTTCCGCGCTTAAGGCGGGCACCGGGGGGCTCAGCACCATCGTAACCGCCGGAGCCCAGGGGGCCGTTGCCTGGTACGGCACCTACGTTGTGGGACGGGTCGCGGAGCGCTACCTGGTGCTGGGCAAGTCCTGGGGCAGCGACGGGCCGCGGCAGGTGGTCAAGGACATCCTGGGATCGCTGGACCGCGACTCGATCCTCAGCGAGGCTCGCGAGGAGATCCAGCGCTTTCTTCGCGGCAAAACCAGCAGGTCTGGCAGCTAGGCTGAGTCTCTCAGCAGGGCCGCAAGGCCGGTTAGCGCGGGCGTACGTGCCGTGATCAGCCACGTGGGGATGTCCGCGAGCCATTTCCGGTAGCGGCCCTTGTTCTCAAACCGTGCGCGAAAATCCGACGCCATTAGCTGGTCGACAAGTGCCGGCGCGATGCCGCCGGTGATGTACACGCCGCCGCGGGCGCCCAGCGTGAGCGCGAGGTCGCCGGCCACCGCTCCGAGCCAGCTGAAGAACTGGCTGATCGTGCGTTGCGCTGCCTCGTCGCCGGCCGCTGCCCGCGCGCTGACTTCCCTGGACTGAAGCACCTCGGCCTCGCCATGCAGGCCGGTCATGGCCTCGTGCAGGAGCGCAAGGCCCGGCCCGGAGAGCATCCGCTCGGCGGAGCAATGGCTGAAGCGCTCGCGCATGGCGTCTACAAGCGCCGCTTCCAGGTCGTTGGTGGCTGGCAGGGTTACGTGGCCGCCTTCGCCGGCAATGGGAGCCCAGCCGCCGGCGTACGGAATCAGGCCGGACACGCCCAGGCCGGTGCCGGGTCCGAGTACGGCGAGCGCCTCGCCGGGTGCTCCCTGGCCACCGCCGATCTTCTTCAGGTCGTCGCCGTTCCTTAAATGCGGGAGCGCCAGGGCCTGGGCGGTGAAATCGTTGATGACGCGCAGCGTGTCGAGCTGGAGGGCCTGACGCAGCTGGTCGGTGGAAAAGCGCCAGTTGCGGTTCAGCATCGTGACGTGGTCGCCCATGATGGGCGCGGCCACGCCGATCGCGGCAGCGTCCACCTTCGCCGGCTCCGCCGAACTTCGTACCTGGTGCAGGTAGTCGGTGAGCAGCTGCTCCAGGCTGTCGGCGCTATCGTTGTCCATGACGCTGATGTCGTGCACGTCTGCAATGCTTCCGGCCAGGGCGCACCGCGTATGGGTGCCCCCAACGTCCGCCAGCAGCCAGCGCGAGGTCGAGTTCGAATCGTTCATGGCGCGTATTCTAATAACGTTGCGGACGAATCGCGAGATTTGACCGCCCCTGCCCGCTACGGGCTACAATGCGCCGCCGCCAGCCCGTGTTCGCCCGCATTCCTGACGCTGGAGGCCGGCGCATCGACCGCGACCTGGCGTGACGTTTCACAAGAGCCCCGGGAGCCGTCGCTTGCTGCCTTACGCACAGGCACCACTATGCACTGGCTGATACGAAAACTTCTCTTCCTCTGGATCAAGGTGCGCGTGCTGCCCGCGGACATCGATCGCGAGCGCCTGGCCGGCGGCCAGGTCGTGTGCTACGTGCTGGAAGACAACGCGCTGTCGAACTACCTGGTGCTGTACGGGGTGTGCGAGCAACGCGGCCTGCCGCTGCCGCGCGAGGCCGAGGACAAGCCCGGCGGGCAGCCCCGCTCCATTGCCTACCTGCGCCGCTATCGCGGCATCTTCGTGCGCCGCACCGACGGCAAGGTGTCGCCGACGCTCGAGGGGCTCGTGCAAAGTGGCATGGACGATCCGGCGTTCGATGTTCGCATCGTGCCGGTGTCGCTGTTCTGGGGGCGCTCCCCCGACAAGGAAAAGTCCTGGTTCAAGTTGCTGTTCGCCGACTCCTGGGGCGTGGCCGGGCGCCTGCGCAAGCTGTTTCTCATCCTTGTTCACGGACGCAACCTGTTCCTGCGCTTCAGCGAGCCGGTGTCGCTGCGCCAGTTCGTCGACGAAAACCCCGACCCCGTCCGCAGCGTGCGCAAGCTGTCCCGGGTGCTGCGTGTCCACTTCCGCCGCCTGCGCGTCGCAACGCTCGGCCCCGACCTGTCCCACCGCCGAACGCTGGTGAACAA
>JBCAXP010000098.1:0-12945 GCA_038533995.1 Pseudomonadota bacterium | reverse complement strand
TGCCGAGGTATTTCTCCAGCGTCTTTGATTTGGCTGGGGACTCAACGATGACGAGATTTTTCGACATTTAGGGTTTCGCGGGTTGGCGTAGCGGCGGCCAGGCGTGTAGCGGTGACAACGCCCCTGGCGGAGCCGGGAAGGCTAGTCGCTGCTCAGTGTACAACCCCGGT
Organism: Pseudomonadota bacterium; assembly: GCA_038533995.1. Lineage (GTDB taxonomy): Bacteria > Pseudomonadota > Gammaproteobacteria > Steroidobacterales > JBCAXP01 > JBCAXP01. Next base: position 12,775 of record JBCAXP010000098.1, on the reverse strand, counting down.
TCTCTCCTCGAACACCAGATCTTCCATGCGAGCAAAGGCGGTCTCCTGACCGGGCTGGCTGAACAGCACCATCAGCACGACCCACTTGATCTGCTCAATATCGATGTCGTCGTCGCCCAGCGCCAGCAAGCGGTCGAGCACGAGCTCGCGCTGCGCGGGGGTCAGAATGGCGGCCTGCTCCAGGTACATGAGGTAGCCCTGGGAATCGGTATCCAGCCGGGCGCGCTCGCGCCGGTTGAACAGCCGAATGGAGCGGTCAGCGGGGGCGCAGCTTGCGGCGCTGTCGCGCTGCTCGGACAGGCCGTCCAGCCATTCCAGGGCGCGGTCAATTTCCCTGTCATGAAAGCCGGCACGCTCGAGCTCGGCGCGGACCACGTTGCGATCCGGTTCTGGCTCTTCGTCGGTGTCGATGTACGTTTCGAACAGATACATCAGTACGTCGAGCACGCTTTCTTTCATTAAATTTACCCTTGTAAATTTACCCTGGGGTCACCCGGAAAAATGCTCCGCCGGGCGCGGATTTGACCTGGCCTTCCAGCTCCAGGATCAGCAGCATGGAGGAAACCGCTTCCGCCGTCAATCCGGTCCTTTCCACCAGGGTGTCGACCGGAATGGGGTCGAATCCGAGGGAATCCAGTAACCTGCGGTAGTCCGGATCGGTCTCACGGGAAGACTCCGCTGGCACCGTAATTGACACTTTTTGAACGCTGTTTGCGACATTTGCCAGCGCGCCGAGTTCCTCCAGGATGTCGGGTGCTGCCTCAACCAGCTTTGCGCCCTCCCGAATCAGCCTGTGGCAGCCCCGCGCGAGCGGATTGTGAATCGAACCGGGTATCGCAAACACCTCGCGGCCCTGCTCGATGGCCTGGTGGGCAGTAATGAGCGAGCCGCTGCGATGGGCCGCCTCCACCACGAGCACGCCGAGCGACAGGCCGCTGATGATGCGGTTGCGCTGCGGGAAGTGCTCCTTGCGCGGCGGCGTGCCGGCAACGAACTCCGACACCAGCGCTCCGCGGTCGGCAATTTCCCGGGCCAGGTCGCGATTGGCGGACGGGTACACGCGGTCGAGCCCGGTGCCGCACACGGCGATGGTGGTGCCGCCGGCGTCCAGGGCGCCCCGGTGGCTGGCCGTGTCGATGCCGGTGGCAAGGCCGCTCGTGATAGTCAGTCCGCAGTCGGCGAGGAACCCGGCAAAGGCCCGCGCCGTGTCCTTGCCGCCGGCCGTCGGGTTGCGGCTGCCCACCATGGCCAGCTGCGGAGCGCGCAGCAGGGCCGGGTCGCCGTGAACGAATAACGCCGGGGTTATGCCCTCCAGCAGCGCCGGAAAATGTTCGCTGGCCGGCGTGATCAGGTGCCGCCCCGGCTGATCAAGCCACGCGAGGTCAGCATCGATGTTCTGCCAGTTGATGTCAGCCAGGTAGCTCCTTGACTGTGCGGTCAGTCCTGCCGCTTCAAGCTCGGCGCCCATGGCGGCAAGTACAGCAGTGGCGTCGCCGAAGCGCTCCTGCAGCGCCAGGTGAGTGGCCGGACCGATGCCAGGAGTGTGCAGGAGGGCGAGCGTGTCGCGGGTGTGGTCGTCGGCGTTCATGGTGCCGGGGATTCATACCACGAAACGAAAATGGCCGCCCGCCGGGAAAGTCGGCGAGCGGCCGGAAAAGGATGAGGGCTATTGCGGGTTGCGCACGATGTCGAGCGCGGCGATCTCGCTGTTGGCGTTCATGATGAGCCCGTAGCTGACATTTTCCAGGGAGCGGAACACCAGCAGCCGACCGGCGATCTCCTCGGGCAACTGCACCTTGCGGTTGAACACGCCGCCGAGGAGGCCGTTTTGCGCGTAGCGGTCAATGATCTTCTCACCGGTCTGCCAGACGGACAGCACGTGCCCCGGCTGGACGCCGTGGGACAGGCCCCGGTTCAGCACAACGACCTGGTAACGACCGGCGTTGGAGATGCCGTCGTGTACATCCATGATGCGCCCCTCGACCTTCGTGTCGGGTGCGCTCGGGAAGAAGTTAACCGGCAGCTCAGTTTGTTCGAGAATCAGACGATCGCCAGGCAGCGCTTCGCGCTTCGTTTCGGTGAGGAATACGGTGGACACGTCGCCGGCGCGGGTGACGCGGCCCTGGCCGACGTAGTAGGTCTCGTAGCCGAGGTTGTCGCCGTTGTCCGGGTCAATGTATTTCTCGCCGACGTGGTACACGTTGTATCGCGTGCCAACGCCTGCATCGCTGTTGCGGACGTACACGTTGAAACCGGCACCGGCAACAAGGTGACTCTGCTTGATGCCGACGATGTAGGGCGCTTCGCGAATCTGCTTCTTGTCCATCACAACGGGCTTGGTGAGGAACGGCGCAATCGCGTCATAGGGAATCGTGGTGATCGCGTTGTCCAGCGACTCCACGCGAATCTGCGGCGACAGGCGGTCGCGGCCGGCCGTCATGCCGTCGCGCTCTACCGTCAGCCGGGGCTGGCCATCAATCCACACCAGGCTGATAACGTCGCCCGGGTAAATGAGGTGCGGGTTGTTGATCTGCGGGTTCACGTACCAGATTTCCGGCCAAAGCCAGGGGTCGCGCAGGAACATTTCTGAGATGTCCCACAGCGTGTCGCCACGCACAACGACATGGCGCTCCGGATGGCCGTCACGCAGCAGCATTGACCGCTGCCGTTGCTCGGGCGTGGCGCGCGGCATCGGCGCCGGCTGGGTTACGACCCGCGGTGCCGGAGCCGGGGAAGAGTCCATGGCCGGCTGGGTCGCGGGACCCTCGTCGTCCTTCACGGAGGAGCAGCCCGCCGACACGAGGGCGGCCCCGGCGAGAATCAGCATCGCCGCCGCGGAGCCGCGCAGGCGTGCCCGCGGTGTGTCATGGGCGGCGGGTAAGGCAGGCTTCATCACGAACATGGCTGGGGTTTCCGATAAAACTCAAGTGTTAAGTGTGTGCCGGTCTGAATGGCTACGCTGGTATAATGCGCGTGCCGCCGGATCGTCGGGGCGAGCAGCCCAGCCGCGTCAGGCTAGCGAAACCAACGTTTTGGCGCGCTGTCATAATGCGGTGGATTGCATCAGAATACGGGCATCTTTTCAACGATGTCATGACTTTATCAGTATTTACTTGAAAATACACGAGTTTACAGCCGGTTTACCATGAGCCTACTTACTATCCTGGAATTTCCCGACCCGCGCCTCCGCACGGTTGCCAAGCCTGTCACCGACGTCGACGACGAGGTGCGCGAACTGGTGTCCAACATGTTCGACACTATGTACGCAGCGCCAGGCATTGGCCTTGCGGCGACCCAGGTCGACGTCCACCGGCAAATACTCGTAACGGATGTCTCAGAAAACCGCGATCAGCCGTACTGTCTCATCAATCCAGAGATCATTTCTGGGGACGGCGTCACAGTTACGGAGGAAGGTTGCCTTTCTGTTCCGGGCATTTACGCGAAGGTGGAGCGCTACGAGACGATCACCGTGAAGGCGCTGAACGAGCAGGGCGAGGAGTTCACGCTGGACGCCGATGGCATGCTGGCGATCTGCATCCAGCACGAGATGGATCACCTCAAGGGCAAGCTTTTCGTTGACTACCTGTCTGACTTAAAGCGCCAGCGCATCCGCAAGCGCCTTGAGAAGGAGCGCCGATTTCGCTCCGCAGACGACGCGGCCCGGGCCACCGTCATCTGATACCGGGGGCGCCACGTTGCGCCCATCGTCCCCCTTCGACAGCATGCAGCCACGCATCGTTTTTGCCGGTACGCCGGAATTCGCGCAGGCCAGCCTTGATGCGCTTGCCGAGTGGTGTGCCGGCGGGCACGGCGAATTGGTTGCCGTGTACACCCGTGCCGACAAACCGGCCGGCCGCGGCCGGCGGCTTAAGCCGAGCCCGGTCAAGCAACGGGCCCTTGAGCTCGGCATCCCGGTCGAGCAGCCCGCCACGCTGAAAAGCGCCAAGGCGCAGGAACGCCTGGCCACCTACCGGCCGGATCTGCTGGTGGTCGCCGCCTACGGCCTGATCCTGCCGCAGGCCGTGCTCGACATTCCCGGCCTTGGCTGTGTGAACGTGCATGCGTCGCTGCTGCCACGCTGGCGCGGCGCCGCGCCCATTCACCGGGCGATACTTGCGGGCGATACGGAAACCGGCATCACGATCATGCAGATGGACGCGGGGCTCGATACCGGCGCCATGTGGCACAAGCGCGCGGTCACCATCACCGCGGACGAGACCGGCGGCAGCCTCCACGACAGGCTGGCGCTGCTCGGTGGCGAGGCCCTCGTGGAGGCGTTGCCGGCAATCATCTCCGGCACCGGCACTGCCGAGCCCCAGGACGATGAGCAGGCCACCTATGCGGCCAAGCTCGAAAAGTCCGAGGCCACCATCGACTGGCAGCAATCCTCAGCCGAGATCGAGCGCCAGGTGCGCGCGTTCTGCCCGTGGCCGGTGGCGCAGTCCACGCTGGAAGGACGGCAACTCAGAATCTGGTCTGCAAAGGCGTTGGAAAGTGTCGTTGAAAGCGGGGCAGCCGTGGAACCGGGCGCCGTCATCGCGCAGCATGACGACGCTTTCGATGTGGCTTGCGGCGAAGGCGTGCTGCGTATCAACCGGGTGCAGGTGGCCGGCAAGCGCGCGATGCCGGTCGCCGACTTCCTGAACGCGCACGACGTGCGCGACAAGGTGCTTGGGGCAGTTCCCGAGCGATCAAGGTGAGCAGCGGCGCGCGGCTTCGCGCCACGGCGGCGAGAGTCATCACCGACGTTACCACCCGAGGGCGGTCGCTGGACGCGGCACTCGCGCAGCATGAAAGCGCCGCAAAAGGCGATGGCAGCGGCGCTGCGCAGCGTTCCGATGCAGACGCCGGCCGCAGCCGGTTGCGAGCAATCTGTTACGGCACGCTGCGCTTTTATCCCCGCCTTTCCGCCTGGCTCGACGTTCTTTTAGCCAAGCCGTTGCGCAAACGTGAAGCGCTTGTGCGTTCGCTCCTGTTGTCTGGCCTGCACCAGCTTGACGCCATGCGCATCGCGCCACACGCGGTGGTTGCCGAGAGCGTCAGTGCCTGCAGGGTGCTCGGCCAGCATCGGGCAAGCGGCCTGGTCAACGCGGTGTTGCGCCGCTTCCAGCGTGAGCGGGATCAGCTGCATGCGGCTCTCGAACAGGAAGGTGCATCCCCTGAATTGCGGTATGCGCATCCGGCGTGGCTCGCCGACGCCATACGACGCAGCTGGCCTGATGAGTGGCCGCAGGTTCTCGAGGCGAACAATGCGCATCCGCCGTTCTGGGTTCGGCTCAATGAGCGCCACCTCGACCGGGCGGCGTTCGAGGCCGCGCTCCGCGACAGTACCGGCGCCGCGGTGGTTGCGGCAGCGCCCGGCCTTTCTGGCGCGCTGCGCCTCGACAAACCTGTGGATGTGCACGACCTGCCGGGTTTCGATGACGGCCACGTATCGGTGCAGGACGCCGCCGCGCAGTTTGCCGCGCCGCTGCTTGACGCGCGGGCAGGCCATCGCGTGCTCGATGCCTGTGCTGCCCCGGGCGGCAAGACCGGCCACATTCTCGAGCGCGTTGACGGCGTAGAGCTGGTTGCGCTGGACAGCGACGCGCGGCGGCTGGAGCGCGTGGCCGCCACGGCGGAACGTCTTGGGGTGACCTGCGAGGCCCGCCAGGGCCGTGCCGAGCAACCGGACGACTGGTGGGACAGCCGCCCCTTTGACCGCATTCTCATCGACGCGCCGTGTTCGGCCACCGGCGTGATTCGCCGCCATCCCGATATAAAGGTGCTGCGCCGGGCGGACGATATTGCGCGGCTGGCCTCGGGCCAGCTTGCGATCTGCAGGGCACTGTGGCCGCTGCTGAGCCCCGGAGGGCGGCTGGTTTATGCGACCTGCTCGATCCTGAAAGAAGAGAATGTCGCTGTTGTACAACAGTTTCTGGACGATCATCCAGACGCCGCCGCGAACTGGCCCGAGAACGTCGCGCCGCCGGGCCGATCAGCGGGTATCGGGCGCCAGGTGCTGCCCGGAGAGGCGGGCCTGGACGGCTTCTTCTACGCTTGTATCGAAAAAGTCAGATAGAAATCGCCAATAAAGCGGGCACTTTGCGCCATTGTGTGGCAGACTCGCAACAGTATCACCGCGGCGGTGATGTTCCCTACGAGAGGATAGGTAGTGGCGGTGGCTACCATTCGGACAAACCTGGACGCACGGCAATTGACCGGCCGCCATGCGTGGCGCGCCTCTGTCGCGCTGCTGTCGTTGCTGGCCATATTCCTGCCAGGCGCCGCCGCTGCGGACGGCAGTTACAAGCTGTTCGACGTGCGCTCCGCGTTCGTCCACCAGGTGGACGGGGTCTACTATCTGAATGCCCGGGTGGACTACACGCTCACGGACGGTGCCCTTCGCGGCCTCCAAAATGGCGTTACCATGGCTATGGAGGTACAGCTCGAGGTCAACCATGTGCGCCGCTTTCTGCCTGACAATACCGTGCATACCCTGCGACAGCGCTACGAGCTGAGTTACCAGCCGTTGAGCCAGCGTTACCTTCTGCGCAACCTGAACAGCGAAACCCAGGAGACCTTCAGCACGGTGGACAGCGCCATTCGCAGCATGGGAGTCATTGACGAGTTGCCGGTGCTCGACGCCGCCCTGCTCGACGCCGACAAGCGCTACGAGATCCGGGTGCGCGCGCAGCTAGATGTGCGCTCGGTGTCCGGCCCGATTCGCCTGCTGCTCGGCTGGCTCGCTGACTGGCGGCTGAAGAGCGACTGGTACACATGGTCACTCGGACCGTAAGGCGCTTTTTAATAACCGCGCTGGCGGTGGCCGGGGTTCTCCTGCTGGTGACCTCGCTTGTCCTGCTCAGTCGCACGATGGAAAACTCCGCCGAGTTCAGTCGGCTGCAACTGCTCATCGTGAGTATCAACGCGATCGGCGTTGTCGTGCTTACCGCACTCATCATCGGCCACCTGTTTCGCATGGTGCGCGAGTTTCGCCGCCGCCTTCCCGGTACCCGCCTCAAGGGCCGCATGGTTTTCATGTTCGTGACGCTCTCGGTGCTGCCGGTGTTCGTCGTGTACTGGTTCTCGGTGCAGTTTCTGAACCGCGGCATCGACAGTTACTTCAACGTGGACGTCAGCCGCGGTATGGAGAGCGCGCTCAAGCTGTCGCGCACCACGCTCGACATGCGGCTCTACGAATTTCGCAGCCGCACCGAGGCGATGGCCTCCGAGCTCGAAACCGCCGATGAGGCAGAGATCTTCAGCCTGCTCGATGCCCTGCGGCGAGACAGCGGCGCGGTCGAGCTGACCCTGCTTGGCGCCAACAACCGCATCGTTGCCACAAGCTCCGAGTATCCGGCAACCGTCGTACCCATGCGGGCGTCCGAAGAAATCCTCCTGCAAACGCGCCAGGGTGATTCGTACATCGCGATGGACCCGCTGGCCGCCGGCGGCTTCCAGGTGCGTGCCGCGGTACCGCTGGCGGTGCGCAGCGCAGGCCAGGAACAACGCTTGCTGCACGCGCTTTATCCGATGGCCGAGCGCCTGAGCGACCTCGCCGGTGAGGTGCAGGGCGCGTACACGCAGTACCGCGAAATCGCCTGGCTGCGCGCGCCGCTCAAACAGAGCTTCATGCTCACCCTGTCGCTGGTTCTTTTGCTGTCACTGCTGGCGGCGGTGTGGGGTGCGTTCTTCTTTGCGCGCCGCCTTGTAGCGCCGATCCAGGCGCTGGCGGATGGCACCCGGGCGGTGGCCAAGGGTGACTTCGACACTCGCCTGCCTATCCCGGCGCGCGACGAAATCGGCTTCCTCGTCAATTCGTTCAACGACATGACGCGCCGGCTCGCCGAGGCCCGCGAGCTGGCGGTGCGCAGCCAGCACGCGGTGGAAAGCCAGCGCGCGAGTCTCGCGGTTATCCTGGCGCGGCTTTCGACGGGCGTCATCGCCCTGGAACCGGACTTCTCCATCCGCAATGCAAACCAGGCAGCGGGCGCCATTCTCGACGTTGACCTCGGCGGCCACGAGGGCGGCACGTTTGATGCGCTTAGCGCCGGCAACCCGCTTGTCGAGCAGTTTGTGCAGGCGTGCCGTGCGCACCTGGATGCCGGCGACAGCGAATGGCGTGAACAGATTGTGTTGCGCGCAGAAGTCGGGCAGCGCGTGCTGATGTGCGCCTGCACCACCTTGCCGATGGAAGGCGATGTGGCGGCCGGCTACGTGCTCGTGTTCGATGACATTACCGCATTGTTGCAGGCGCAGCGCGACGCGGCGTGGGGCGAAGTGGCACGGCGTCTTGCCCACGAAATCAAGAACCCGCTCACGCCAATCCAGCTCAGCGCCGAGCGCCTGCGCAACCGCTATCTCGACAAGATGAACGACACCGACGCACGCTTCCTGGAGCGCGCAACGCGCACCATCGTCGGCCAGGTCGAGGCGATGAAGGACATGGTGAACGCGTTTAGCGAGTACGCGCGGGCGCCCGATATGGATATCACCCGCTTTGACCTGAATATACTGATTGCGGAGGTCGCCGAGCTGTACAAGGGCACCGGTCAGGGAGTGGACTTTGTGATGTCTCTCGACAGAACGATGCCGCCGGTACTGGCGGACGCCGGACGGGTTCGCCAGGTGCTGCACAACCTGCTACGAAACGCGATGGAGGCAACCCAGGGCCAGGACGATGCCTACGTTGAAGTAACCACCGAACTGTCCAGTGATGGCGGAGCGGATGTTTTTCATGTCATTGTGGAGGACAATGGCCCGGGCTTTCACATGCCGGCTCGCGACCAGGTGTTTGACCCCTACGTCACGACAAAGCCGAAGGGCACCGGGCTTGGCCTGGCCATCGTCAAGAAACTGGTCGAGGAACACGGCGGTAAAGTCGAAGCCGAGAACCACGCGGGCGGCGGCGCCCGCGTAGAATTCACACTGCCGGTTGTGCAAGGCGCGCGCGGCCGGCAGGGCGCAGGTCGCCGCGGCGAAGGCGGGCAGGCGCCGGGCATCCAACGGGAGCGCGCATGACAGCTGCACAAATCCTGGTCGTCGATGACGAGTCGGATATTCGCGACCTGCTGCAGGAGATCCTGTCGGAGGAGGGCTACGAGGTGCGCGCCGCGGGCGATGCCGCCGAGGCTCGCAACCTGCGCAGCGCGGAGTCCCCGGACCTTGTCCTGCTGGATATCTGGATGCCAGACACCGACGGCATCACGCTGCTGCGCGAATGGGCCGACAGCGGTTCGCTGGAATTTCCGGTCGTGATGATGTCCGGTCACGGCACCGTGGACACTGCGGTTGAGGCCACTCGCCTGGGCGCCGTGGATTTCATCGAGAAGCCGCTGTCGCTTGCCAAGCTGCTGCGCACGGTGGAGAAGGCCCTCGGCAGCGGCCGCCAGCCGCAGAGCGAGGCGGCACGCCGCATGTTGCCGAAGCTCGTTGCGCCCATTGGCAAGAGCCGCGTCATGCGCCAGCTGCGCGAGCAGGTGCAGCGCGTGGCGCCGCACGACACAAACGTGCTCATCACCGGCGAGTCGGGTACGGGGCGCGAAGCGTTCGCGCGCTACCTGCACAGCCTGAGCGCCCGGTCGGGCCGGCCGTTCGTGCCGCTCGTGGCCGCATCACTGACAGAGGAGAACGCGGTTGCCGGTCTGCTCGGCAGCGAGTCGGCCGACGGCACGACCGAGGGCTACCTCGACAAGGCGGCCGGCGGCATCCTGTTTATCAACGAGGCCGAAGACCTGTGCGAGTCAGCGCAGCGTGCACTGCTTGGCGCGCTCGAGAGCGAAAGCTACGTGCGCGTCGGCGGCACCGAGTCTGTGCCGTTGAATGTACGGTTCGTAACGTCCGTGCAGCCGGGCGCGGAGCAGCCCACGCACAGCGGCCGGCTGCGGCGCGACCTGCTGTCGCACCTCAATGTGATTCCCTTGCGGGTGCCGCCGCTGCGCGAGTACAGCGAGGATGTGCCGGACCTGTTGCGGTATTACGTCGACAAACTCATCGACCAGGAAGGCCTGCCGCTGCGCCGCTTCAGCGTCGCGGCGCAGAATCGCCTGCGCAACTACCCGTGGCCGGGCAACATGAGTGACCTCAGAAACCTTGTGCACCGTTTCCTGATGCTCGGCAACGAAGAGGAAATTTCACTGGACGAAGTTGAAGAGGCGCTCGCGCTGCAGGCGCCGGTTAACGCACCCCTCGTCAAGCAGGACCTGCTGTCGATGACGCTGCGCGAAGCACGCGAGCATTTCGAGCGTGCCTACCTGCAGCAGCAACTTGCGCTGTGTGGCGGAAAGGTGGGTCGGCTTGCTGCCCGGGTCGGTATGGAGCGTACGCACCTGTATCGCAAGCTGCGCAACCTCGACGTCGACTTCGGCAAGGGTGGCTCAGAGGACTGAGCGCGCCCGCTCAACGGCGATTTCCTCAGCGCCGTTCTTCGACACGTACATGGCCTTGTCGGCCTGGTTCATCAGCATCTCGGCTGAGTTTCCGTCGTCCGGAAAGCAGGCAACGCCCACGCTCGGCCGAATGGTGAGCTTCATCCCTGTCTCAAGCTCAATGGGTTGTTCAAACAGAGCGCTGATCTTGCGTGCAACGAGCGTCGCGTCAAGGTTGTGGTTGATGTCTTCCAGGATGACGGTGAATTCGTCACCGCCAATGCGCGCCACCGTGTCGCCGCGGCGCACGGCCGTGGTGAGCCGCTCCGCGACGCCTTTCAGCAGCATGTCGCCGCAGGTGTGACCAAGGGTATCGTTCACCGACTTGAAACCGTCGAGGTCAATGAACAGCAGTCCGACACGCAGGCTGCGGGAGCGGCCCTTGTCGAGCGCATGGTCGAGCCGGTCGCGAAACAGGCGACGGTTGGGCAACCCGGTGAGGTCGTCGTGGGTCGCGTATTCCCGTTCGGTGCGGTAGCCGTCGCGAAGCACCTGGATTGAACCGGTCACCGCGCCGTACATCAGCATGCCCATCTGGATGATGAGACCAACTTCCAGCGCGTGACTGGTGACTGTGTTAACCGGCAGGATGCCCATCTTGCTGAGGCTGAGCACCATCGAGCCGCTCAGGAAAACAAGCCACGAAACCGTAAATTCGCCGGCGCGCTCGACGCCGTTGCGCCACGACAGGATGCCGGTCGCAAGCAACAGCGGCACTGCGACAAAAACCGTTGCGATTAACAGCTTCACCGACACAGGTACGGGTATCGCGAAACTGGCCAACGCAAAGGCAGCGGCAGCCCAGGCGACCACAATCAGCGCGTTGCGAAGGCGTATGTCTACCGTCTCGGCCTTGAGCGCGGCCTTTGCAAACATCGTGAAGAACACGACGCCGGCAAAGCCGAACACGATGGTGCTGACGTTGTTCCACCAGGGACTGTCCGGCCACAGGTAGCGGAAACTCTGGCCGAAAAGGGAAGCGTGGAACAGCGTGGCGGAGGCGGCAAAGAGCGCCAGGTGAAGGTAGCGTGAGCCCCCGACTGATGCGAACAGCAGCAGGTTGTAGAGCACCATCGCGAGCATGATGCCGTAGAACGCGCCGTAGGCGCTCGGCTGTGCGTAAAGCGTATCCCTGGTCCACAGCGCCAGCGGCACCTGGACCGACGTCGTGCTCGCAACACGTACGTAGATGTCGGCGGTTTTGCCAGGCTCGAAGTTCAGCGGCGCAAGCAGGCGCCGGTCGCTGACAGGTCTTTCCGTGAACGGGTAACGGTCGCCAAGCATAACGGCCTGGCGCTGTTCGTTACCGTAGAAAAGGTAGACGCGGGAATCGTCGAGCTGCGGTATGCCGACTTCGAGCAGGCGCTCCACAGGCGCCGCGCCCTGGTACCGCAAGCTCACCCGCAGCCAGTACACCGAGTTGGTGTGGCCAAAGTTGAAGGCGTTGCCGGGTGTCGCCGCGCGCCACTGTAAATCACCAGCGCGTGCGTGAACGTCCTGTGCAACCAGCGTGCCGTCAGGATCCTCAAGGTACGACGCATGGGAAACCAGAGGCAGGTGCGGCAAGTCGTCAGTGAAGGCAACGGCATCACTGGCATTCGCTGAGACGGTGGCGCTGGCAACAAAGGTCAGCGCGGCAGCGAGAAGGACGACGGAAAAACGGCGCGCCAGGGAGAGATTGTTGTTGTTGCGGGCGCTGAGAATGGTGCTGGCCTCACTCCGTCAAGACCACTAACTTGGGTCTCACCATACCAGCATCCGACAGCACAAATCCACGAAACGGCGGTGATTGCCGGCAGTATTATTCGGCGCGCGGCGTATTTGGGAATATTATCCCTTCTGCTGTAAATATAGGGGCATTCGCACCGAAGTCGGTTTCAGACAACTCACGCATTAAGGTAAGTGCACGGCTGTTTGCATCGCTCCGCGGACCGTTTGGCCGGACCTGGCGCAGCGATACAATTTCGCCTTGCCTGAATCTTCCGTCCGGGGAAACTTCCACCACCAGAAGCGGGGCAACGCCCTTGATGCCCGCAACGCTGATGCCGCTGTACGTGGCAAAGTTTCCGAGGCTGTAAGCAATGAGCCGGTCTTCGTAAATTTCAAGGCCGCGTGGCACATGCGGACCGTGACCAATCACAAGGTCGGCGCCGGCATCGATGACGGCGTGAGAAAACGCGACGAGATCGCCACGCGCTTCACCGTAGTAAAACTCTTCGGCGAACGGCACGTGCAGCGCTGCAGTACCTTCGGCGCCACCATGGAACGATACGATTACCAGGTCATGGTCATCGGCGAGTTCGCGAACCAGGTCTTCCGCGGCGGGGATGTCGTTGACATGCCGCTTCAACGAGTGGTTAAAGACC
>JBCAXP010000097.1:0-13005 GCA_038533995.1 Pseudomonadota bacterium | reverse complement strand
CATAATTGGCGTCTTTGCCGCCGCGTTGCGGCGTCGATCGACCGAGGAAGTGCATGATTCCGTTCAGTCTGAAAACTGCCGTGTACCGAACAAAAATGAAGCTGCTCAAGGGCCTGGCCATGGTGCTGCCGTTTCCCAAGCCCACGATGTTTTCAGGCCCGGACTCGTCGCTTCGCCTGTGCGAGGCCATGGCAGACGTCGGCACTCGCCGGGTGTTACTGGTGACTGACGCGATGCTCGTGGAGCTTGGCCTGCTCGAGCGCATCCAGGCGCGGCTATCGGAGCTTGGCATCGAGCACGTGGTGTTCGATGGCATCAAGCCGGATCCGGCGGTTGAGCAGATCGAGGCGGGCCTGCAGGCGCTACAGGCCAACGATTGTGACGCCGTGCTTGCGGTGGGCGGTGGGTCGTCCATCGATGCGGCCAAGGTGATTGCCGCCCGGGCCACGAACAACAAGCCGGTTGCAAAGATGGAAGGGCTGTTCCGGGTGTTTCGCGCCACGCTGCCGCTGTACGCCGTGCCCACCACTGCCGGCACCGGGTCGGAAGTCACCGTTGCCGCCGTGGTGTCCGATCCCGCAAAGCGGCGCAAGTATTCGGTAATCGATCCGAAGCTCGTGCCGGCGATGGCGGCGCTCGACAGCACGCTGATGACCGGCCTGCCCGCACCCATCACGGCCGCCACCGGCATGGATGCGCTAACCCATGCAGTGGAGGCCTACATCTCGCGAAACGCGCTGGACGAGACCGACCGCCATTCCCTCGCTGCCGTGCGCCTGATCATGAAACACCTTCCGCGGGTGATGGAGCAGGGCGACGATCTCGAGGCCCGGCAGGCCATGGCAATGGCGTCCTACTACGCGGCGGCGGCGTTTACGCGCGCCGGCGTCGGCTACGTGCATGCGGTTTCACACAATTTTGGTGCGTACTACCACACCCCCCACGGTCGGGCGAACGCGATCGTGCTGCCGTACGTGCTCGAGTACTCCCTGCCGTCATGCGCCCGCCGGCTCGCCGAGCTGGCGGCGGCGGCTGGCCTGGGCAACGACAGCGACGCGGATGAGGCTCGGGCGCGCCTTTTCATCGACCGGATTCGCTCGATGAACGCCAGCTTTGGCATTCCCGACAAGCTCGACGACCTCAAGGACAGCGATATTCCTGCCATCGCAAAGGCCGCGGTGAAGGAAGCCCACAGCACCTACGCGGTGCCGCGCTACATGGACCGGCCCGCCTGCGAGGCTCTCGTTCGCCAGATGCTGGTGTAGACTTAAAGATATCGCAGGGCGCAGCGTTCAGGCTCGGGAAAGCATGGGCGACATAACGGGCGAATTTTTTCGAAACCTTTTGCCGCCTGCGCAGCCCAAAGTAGACAGGGACGTGCAAGGCTCACACCCCGGAGTTGGGTGGCAAGGGGCCGGCAGCCTGTGCCGGTCATGGCGGGAAGTAATGAAAACGTCGTTCCAAATCAAGACTTTGCTCTGCATTGCCGGGGTCTTGGCTGGCGCTCAGGGCTGTACAACGCTGCCGGAAGAATTATCCGCGCCGTCTCGCGCCGAGCTGGCCGAGGTGCTCGAACCCCCCGAAGGCATTGTCGTTCCGGACGTCGATCTGCTGGCGACAACCCCGGAAATGCGCGAGTTCGTCAAGCAGTTTGCGCCCAATCGCGCGGGTGAGCTGCGCCGCATCGACTCGCTGATTCTCGCACTGCGCCATCCCGGCATTCTGAAAATCGAATACGATCCCAGCGCTAATTTTGGCGCCGTGGGAGCGTTCGAAAACCGCCGCGCCAACTGCCTGTCCTTCGCGGCGCTGTTTATTGCCCTTGCCCGCGAATCGGGTATGGACGCCCGTTTCCAGAGCGTAGAGGTCGACGCGCAGTGGGAGCGCCTGAACAACGACTTGCTCGTGCGGCTTCAGCACGTCAACACCGTGATCAGAGGGGCAGGACAGAAAGAGCACATCGTCGAGTTCCAGCGCGACCGTTTCAACATGCTGATGACCCGCCGGAAGGTGTCAGACAGCCACGCTGAAGGGCTCTACTACAACAACGTTGGCGGGCAGCACCTGTTCGACGGCGACCTGGCCTCTGCCAAGGCCTATCTGTTGCGCGCGATCGAGGCCGATTCGCGCATCGCCGCGGCTTGGGTCAACCTCGGCGTCGTCCACCGGCGCGCGGACCGACCAGAGCTTGCGGAAGTCAGCTACCGGCAGGCCCTGCACATCGATCCCGAAAATACGGTGGCATCCAATAACCTCGCCTCGCTGCTGGAACGCCGGGGGAAAACGGCGCTTGCCGCCCAGCTGCGTGACCACGCTATCCAGCAGCGCGCCAGGAACCCGTACTACCATTTTGCGCTCGCCAAGCACGCGTACGAGCAGCAGAAATACGATGCGGCGCTCGATCACCTGGACGAGGCGATGCGTCACGGCCGCAAGGAGCACAACTTCCACCACCTGTTGGCGCTGATCCAGCACGCGATGGGTGATATCGAGGAGGCCCAGGCGAGCATGCGACGCGCCGAGCGCAAGGCAACGAATCCGCAGGACAGGGACCAGTATCGCGCCACTCTTGCGGCCTGGAGCTCAGACACCCAGGGAACGTAGCCAGCCGAGGTTATTTCGTCCAGGGACGGCGACTCCCAGAGCAGCCAGCCAGCCGCAGTCTATTCTTCCTTGAGCACGTGAACGCCCGTTACGGACGAGTCGTGCTCCACGTTGCCACGGCGCCAGAGGGGCCACGCTCGCTGCACAGCGACCACGTCCCTCACGTTCCCGTCGGCTGCCGCGCGCTTCTGGAACTCCTTAAGCTCACTGCAGAAGAACGCATTGCAGGTATCCGAGCGCATCTCCACCGGCAGGGCGCAGCCGCTGCGGGTCTGGTTTATGCACGTGCCTTCCTGCGAGTGATCGCCCAGCTTATCCAGATAGGCCTGTACGACGCCCGCTGTGTCCAGCTCGGGATTGGCATCCATGAACCTGCGCAGGGTTAGCGGCGACAGGTAGGCGACGTTGCCGGCCAGCGTGCAACAGCCGCCCTTGCAGGTAGCGCACAGCCGTGCGCTCAATCGCGCGATGGCAGGCTTCGCAGCGAACAATGCCTCCGTCTTTTCCAGCGCGTCACGATGCTGCAGGTCGCGATCGGTGGTGCTTGCTTCTGCGCTGTCCAAGGCGGCAGCCTTTGCAACGGTGTCCTCAAGGTGTTGCCGGTACGCGGCAACCCGCTCCGGCGGAATGGGCACGCTCCTGGCGATGCCGGTCGGCACCTGCACCACGGTGGCAGACTCACGGCTGATGCCGGGCGTTGCGCGAAGCGTTTCCTCGAACAGCGCCCGGGCTTCCTCCTCGTGCCGCTCGTCCAGCGCTTCGCGGCGGCGCTTCTCGGCCTCGGCCGCTGCCCGGCGCCTCACGATAGCCGCCGCCTGACCCTTGAGGTAGTGCTCGAAAACGGCGGCCGGCATTACCGCCTTTTGTTGCAGGATTCTCTGGCATTCCGTGGCATTGCACACAGCATCACCAGACGGCGACGGCCTGCGGCCGTCGGCTGGCGAAAGAGGAGTGTGGCAAACGTAGCAGGCAGTGCCCTGGCCCGGATTCAGCATGCGGTGCGTGATCTCCCTACCCGCAGCTTTTGCGCGAAAAGCGGACCGCGAGAAATTCCCGAAACCTCAAGGCTTCTTACGATAACATGCAGGGTTGGCCTTCAGGATGTGCGTGTGGACTTCAGCAAACTAGAATCTCTTTTCCCCAGTGCCTTTGTCGAGCGCGGGCGGAGCTACTTCGCCGATCGCCGGGTGCTCGCCTTTGACGCGACCAGCGATGGAAGCGCGATCTCCTCGCGTGTCGCTGGCACAGGCGACGCGGTGTACGAGTGCTTCATCCAGGTAGCCCAGCGCGACGTTCAGGGCCGATGCACGTGCCCGGTTGGGTACAACTGCAAACACGTGGTGGCGACGCTGCTGTACGCGCAGGCGCAGCGTATGGGCATGCCGGGCGATGCGGCGGCTGACACGGCCAACCTGAGTTTTGCAACCAGGCACTGGCTGCAAACGCTGGATGCCAGCCTCTCCGGCGAGGCTTCGTCCGCGCAGGGCGGTACGCAGCTCTTCTACCTGCTCGACGTTAGCGAGTCTCACACTGGCAAGCGCCTGACGGTGCAACTCGTAAAGGCGGGTACGCTCGCCAACGGTGCGGCGGGTAAACCCCAGCGCTTCACACTGTCCGGTGGCCGGCCGAAAGCGCAGTTTCTTGACGACCAGGACCACATAGCGCTCGCGCTGATTCGTGGTGCGCTACCCGACTTCGCGCCATCGGAAATTACCCTGGCTGGCGCTCTTGGCGGCCACGCACTTGCGGCGATGCTGGAAACCGGCCGCGCGCGGTGGCAGCAATTCGAAGGACCTGCCTTGCATTCCGGCGGCCCGCGCAGGGGTGCGCTGACCTGGCGCGTGGACGACTCGGCGCGCCTCGGCGTCGAAGCGGTGCAGGAAGACGAGTCGCTGGTACTGCTGCCCGTGTCTCCGCTGTGGTACGTCGACACCGTTTCCGGCACGTGCGGCCACTTTGAAACGACCCTGGCAGCGCGCACCGCCAGCGTGCTTGCCTCGGCGCCGCCGGTTGCCGCGGATGAGGTTGCTCCGCTTCGCGAACGGCTGGTTACAGCAGCGCCCGACATGCCATTGCCGGCACTGCCGGAGATTCGCGACCGGCACGTCACGCCGACGCCGCGGCTGGTCCTCGACAGTGTGGACCTCGGCGCCTTCTCTCCGCAGCGCTGGCGCGGCGCCGGTCAGGCGGCCGACTGGATCAACGTGGCTGACCTGCGCTTTGATTACGGCGGACACGAGGTAGGGCCCGGCGATGACAAGGCCGCAGTGACCATCCGCCAGGGGAACGGCTTTGTGCGCATTCCGCGGGACACCGAGGCAGAGGCGGAGGCCGCTGCCGCGCTCGAAGAGCTGGGCCTGGTGATCGACGTCGGCGTGCCGGGACGCGACACCACCGCGCTGACGCTGGACAGCGACGATGCCGGCACCTGGCTGGAACTGGTGGAAAACGAGTTGCCGCGCTTGCGCGAGGCCGGGTGGGAGGTTCGTTACGGACAGAACTTTCAGTACCAGCTCGTCGATGCCGATGCCTGGATCGGCGAGCTCCAGTCCAGCGACCGTGGCTGGTTCGACCTTGAGCTGGGCGTTGAGGTGGAGGGCAAGCGTCTGAACCTGCTACCGATTGTCGCGGAGGTCATCCAGCAGGCGGCCGAAAACGGCACCATTGACGAGCTCATCGCCGACGATGCTGCGCAGGGTGCACTGGCGCGCCTCGAAGACGGGCGAGTGCTGCGCATTCCGCCGCAGCGGCTACGTCCGATACTCAGCACGCTCGTGGAGCTGTTCAGCCGCGAACCGCTGGGCCTCGACGGCCGGCTGCGTTTCGCCGACGCGCAGGCCGGCCTTCTCGCTGATCTCGAAGCGGCCGGTGCGCCGTTGCAATGGCGGGGCGGAGGTGAGCTTCGGCGGCGGGCGCAGCGGCTTCGCGACGTCGACAGCATCGCCAGGGCGCCGGTGCCTGCCGGCCTGAACGGTGAGCTGCGAGGCTACCAGCGCGACGGGCTCGACTGGCTGCAGTTTCTGCGCGAGTACAAACTCCACGGCATTCTCGCCGACGACATGGGCCTTGGAAAAACCATCCAGGTGCTCGCCCACCTGCTCAGCGAAAAGGAGGCCGGCCGCGCCGACCGCCCGAGCCTCGTCGTGGCGCCCACCAGCCTGATGCTCAACTGGCGGCGAGAGGCGCAGCGCTTTGCGCCGGACCTCAAGGTGCTGACGCTGCACGGGCCTGGCCGGTCGCGCTACTTCCATGCGCTGGCCGACTACGACCTTGTACTCACGACCTACCCGCTGCTGCCGCGCGACAAGGACGTGCTTCTTGAGCAGCCGTACCACGTTGCGGTGCTGGACGAAGCCCAGTTCATCAAGAACCCACGGACCGGCGCGGCGCAGGTGGCGTGCGCGCTGCAGGCGCGCCACCGGCTGTGCCTGACAGGTACGCCCATGGAGAATCACCTCGGTGAGCTCTGGTCGCTGTTCAGCTACCTGATGCCGGGCTTGCTCGACTCGCAGCAGAAGTTTCGCCGCCTGTTTCGCACGCCCATCGAGCGTCATGGCGACGAGCAGCGCCGTGACGTGCTGCGGCGTCGCATAGCGCCGTTCCTGCTGCGGCGTGAGAAAGACGTCGTGCTGCAAGATCTGCCTCCCAAGACCGAGATATTGCGGGAAGTCGCACTCGAAGACAGTCAGCGAGACCTGTACGAAACCCTGCGCCTGGCCATGCATGACCGCGTCCGCGATGAAATCGCTCAGCGCGGGTTCGCAAGAAGCGGCATCGTCGTGCTGGATGCGCTGTTGAAGCTCAGGCAGGTGTGCTGCGACCCGCGACTGGTCAAGCTCGACGCGGCGCGGCGCGTGAAGGCGTCCGCGAAGATGGAGTTGCTCGAAGACATGCTGCCCGCACTGATTGAGGACGGTCGGCGCATACTGCTCTTCTCGCAGTTCACCGGCATGTTGAAGCTCATCGAAGCGTACGTGCGCAAGGCCGGCATCGACTACGTTCAGCTCACCGGCAGCACGCGCGACCGCGCCACGCCGATCGACCGCTTCCAGGCGGGCGAGGTGCCGCTGTTTCTGATTTCCCTTAAGGCCGGCGGCGCCGGCCTGAACCTGACCGCTGCAGACACGGTGATTCACTACGACCCCTGGTGGAACCCGGCCGTGGAGCGCCAGGCGACCGACCGCGCCTACCGGATCGGCCAGGACAAGCCGGTGTTCGTTTACAAGCTCATCGCCACCGGTACCGTGGAGCAGATTATCGCCGGCATGCAGGCGGAAAAGCAGGAGCTTGCCGATGCGATTCTGGGAGGTGGTGCCACGGCCGGCACTCTGCTAACGCCGGAGGTGGTCGACGAGCTGTTCGCCCCGCTCGATTGAATCGCGGCTAAAGCCGCTCCCACAGGGTCGGCATTGCTGGGGGAACAATCGCGGCTAAAGCCGCTCCCACAGGGTAGGCGGTGCTGTGGGAGCGGCTTCAGCCGCGATTCATCATTCTTCTTCCCGCATGAGCTCAGCCATCCAGGCCGAGTTTTCTGTCGAAAGTGCTTGCTCGACATCGTCGACAAGGCGCTGCAGATCGTCGTCTCCTTGCGGCGATACATCCCAACGCTTGCGCAGCGCGTCAAGACGATTGGCCGCCGCCGCGTAGGATTCGGCAAGAAACGCAAAGCGCTCGGCATACACAAAGCTGCCTATCGCAGTGCCCGCCGTCGTTGCGAGCGCGGCCCAGGACGCGGGCCCTGGCTTGTCGAGCAGCGTGCCAATGACGGGCAGCAGGGCGGCCAGCGTGCCGAGCAAAATGCTCACGAGCCTGAAGCGCGCCAGGCTATTGCGGGCAGCATACGCTTTGTCGGCGTACCACGATTGCTGGTCCTCCACGCGGCGGTGCAGGTAGTCAGTTGCAGCCAGGTGATGTGGCAGGCCGCCAGTTCTTGCGGGACCGGTCGATGACGGGGCGTTGGCACCGAGGGCTTCCGTCAGGCGTTGTGTGCGAGCGGCAAGCCGTTCCGCCGCATCGGCGCTGTCGTATGGCGCCGTTCGCGTCGCGTAGCGAAAGCACTCGCTTTTGAGAGCTTCGGCCACTGCCCGGTTAATTGTCCACCGCTGTTGGCGGGAGACCGTTAGAAGCGTTGCGGTAATCAGCGTCGCAATCGCTAACAGCACCGAGCCCGCGCTGCCGATGCCTGACACCAGCCATGCGGGCGTGGTACTGGCCGCTTCGCGAAGCGCGTCGGCGAGCGCGCCCGCGGTGGCCCCTGCTACGGTGACGGCGAGCACGCGCCAGCGCCAGCTGCGCAAAAGACCACTCTCACTGCGCGCCGTCGCGGCGCTCTGCCGGTATGCGGCCCACGCCTTAACCAGCTGTCCATCCGGGTTGTGCGATGTTGCGCTCATGGTGACGCTCCTTTCGACAAAGGGCCGGCGCCGGCAAGATCAATTACCGGTGATAAGATGCACGGGCATTGCCGATGCAGTGAGCGGGTACCGACCATGAAATTGCTGAAGATTGCACTGGTAGTAAGCCTTGTGCTGCTTGCCGTGTACTACTACGTGGACAATTACGTCGCGAGCCACCCGCTGATGGGCGTGTGGAAATCCGACCGGGAACTGTCGCTCAAAGAATACTACGCGGTAGGCATCTCCGCCGAACAGGAAGCCGCACTCAAGGCGAGCCTCGGCAAGAAGACGCTGCGCATCACGAAGGACCAGTGGATGAGCAGCTACGAGGGCAAGAACGAAATTTTCTCGTACTTCATTGCCAGCGAGGACGGCAGCTGCTTCGTCGTCAAGAAAAAACTGAAGCCGGCCGAAACGGCCTGCGTCGAGGATGGCTTGCTCTACGTGCCGGGCACTATCGAGGGTTCCCGCGAGGTGTACGTCAGGCTGTGACCGTCTGCTAGTCGACGAGCTTCATCGCCTCGCGCACGTAGCGGCGAATCAGCGCGGGCTTGATGTCGGCAGCGCTGTGCATTCGCCACTGACGCATGGCCTTCGTTTTCCCTGGCTGAGCGTTCATCAACACGCCGGCTTCGTCCGCCAGCGCTGCGCCCTCGAAAAACCACAGGCCAAAGTAGCTCTTGAAACCGCCGATGCCGACCACGTTTTTGCCGTTGTGCGTGTATACCGGCATGCCCCACTTCACGGTTTCGCCAAGTTTGGTGCCGTTCAGGATTTCCCGGATGCGCGCAAGCTCCTCCGGCCAGTTCGTGGCCTGCGCCAGGTAGTCGTCTACGGTTTTCTTTTTCGGCATTGTCTGCTCTCCCGGTTTGCGTGGGCTACTGCAGCGCGCGCAGAACGGAAAGCGCGCCGCTCGCCAGGGGCGCGGCGGCCGGTGCGCCGCTGGATTGCGCAAAGGTATACACAGTCGTGGCGAAGGCCTGCGTGTTGTGAAGCCTGGCTAGGCCAGCCTGGCTGCGCCACGCGTCCCCCCACGCGGCGAAGGGCGCAGGCGAGGCGAGTTGCCCAAACACCTCGGCCCAGAACGCTTCACCCGGATCATGGTTCAGCGCGAGATACACGAGCGGTCGCGCCAGCCGCTGATACTCGCCGTACACGTAGAAGTGGTCGCCTGGCGGTGCAACCTTGAGCATGATGGCGGCGGCGAGCTGCTCCGCCTGCGCGGTAGTCAGCGCAGGATTCAACGCGAGCTGCAGAAAAAGGTCAGCCGTGTGAGCCACCCCGTGCCGCCAGCCGTCCGTCTCGTCAAAGCCGCGATAATCTGTGACGGCGGCCATGTAGGCGACACCGGCATCCACAAGTTCAGCGCGCTCCGCATCGCTAAAGACGGGGTCAACGCGATCAGCCCGAGCGACCTCCGAGAGCACGAGTGCGGCGAACGGCCGGTGTACGCCGGCTGCGTCGTCGTCGTCTTTCAGGGAAGCCAGCAGCTCGGTGCGCAGTTGCTGAATGGTGTCGCGCGTGAGCTGCTTTGCGCGCAGCAACGTGGCGAAACCCTCGTACCCGATGCCGTCGCGCAGCTCGGGGTCGGTGCTTGCCAGGCACGGCACCAACGACAGGGCGAAGTCCTGCCGCAGCGCTTCTGGCAGCGCAAAGCTGTTTGCCTTGAGCGTGAGCAGCGCGGCTTTGTCGAGCCCAAGGGGCTGGCAGGGCGCAGCCGGCGTCTGGTCGAGAGTAGGGCTGAGCGTCTGGCAACCTGCAACGGCAAACGCAAGGCACAGCGCGCCGAGCATGGTGACCACGTAGAATGGGAATCTGCCACGGCTATTCATCCACACAGGTTAACACCGCAATCCATGGCCCACAGTCAGACCCAACGCACACCACGGCGTCAGCGGTGGTTGAGCCGCGCCAGGCGGTGCACCGCGCTGTGCCTGCTCGTCGCCTTTGCAACGGGCTTTCTGGCAGGCTGCGAGCGTTCGCCGGCCTTGCGCGTTACGCCGGTTGCTTCGCCTGCGGGCCCCGGAAGCCTCACGCCGCATCTTGACCGCGACGAGGACGGGCGCGTCGTTTTGAGCTGGCTGGAACCGGCCGGCGAGTTGATGGAACTGAAACTCGCGCACAGCGTTGATGGCGCCTGGACAACGCCGCGGCTTGTGGCCCGCGGCGGCGACTGGTTCGTAAACTGGGCGGATTTTCCGTCAGTGTCACCGATTCGTGGTGACGTGTGGGCGGCGCACTGGCTGGTCAGGCGCCCCGGTGGCACCTATTCGTACGATGTCGCGGTGTCGGTCTCGCAGGACGCTGGCATTCGATGGGGCGATCCCGTTACGCCCCACGCAGACGAGACGCCAACCGAGCACGGTTTTGTGAGCCTGTTCCCCTGGGGCGATACCGTCGGCGTGCTGTGGCTCGACGGGCGCGAAACGGGCGAGCACAATCCGGAAACGCACAGCAGCAGCGGCGGCATGACCCTGCGCAGCGCAAGGCTTGCAGAAACCGGCGCGTTGCTGAACGGCGAGCTTGTCGATGAATTCGTGTGCGATTGCTGTCAGACCGACGTCGCTGTCGCCGCAGACGGTCCCGTCGCCGTGTACCGCGACCGCTCGGCGGACGAAGTGCGCGACGTGTATGTCGCGCGTACCCTGAACGGCGCATGGCAGCGTGGCGTGCCGGTGGCAGCGGACGGCTGGGTAATCAACGGCTGCCCTGTAAACGGCCCGGCGGTCGCGGCATCGGGATCGACCGTGGCCGTGGCGTGGTTTACGGCGGCCGACGACACGCCGCGCGTTCGAGCGGCGCTGTCATCGGACGGCGGTGCGACGTTCGGCGACGCGATCGAGATCGACAGCGCAGCGCCGATAGGACGGGTGGACGTCGAGCTGCTCGACAGCGGTGCCGCCGCGGTGAGCTGGATGGCGGCAGGTGCTGACGGGCAGGGCATGCTGTCGCTGCGCGTGTTCGGCAGTGATGGCTCGGCCGGTCCGGTTCGGGTCATCACGCCGATCGCGGCGGCGCGATCGTCTGGTTTTCCGCAGATGATCCGGCAGGGTGATGCCCTGCTGTTTGCCTGGACCGCCCTGAGTGGCGAAGACCGCCAGGTGCTTACCGCCACCCTGCCTGTGGCGGCCATCGAGCACTAGCCCCGCTGCTACATCGGACTCGTCGGGTCGCCGTAGTGCTGGTACGCGGCCCACAGTTTGCCGTACGCGTCGCTGCGATCGAACAGCAGCTTGCGCGCGCTCAGCACCGCCTTGCCAACGGTCGCGCGGCGTCGGTTCCTGCCGCTGTTATCCGCTGGAATAAGCTGTTCGTAAAGTTCGGTGGCAAACAGCACGGCGCCTTCGTCGGACACTTCCCACGCGGTGCCGACATAGTTGATGACACCGCGGCGGAAAAACTCGTCCGCCAGGCTCGGCAAGAGGGCCAGCTCGTCCCTGGCTCGCAGTACAACCGCGTCGCCTGCCATACGCTGCGACGTTCTACCGCTCAGGCACGCGTTGGCAACCACAAACGCGGGAATGCGGTTGATGCGCTCGAGTTCGTACGCGGTCAGCAGGCCATCGGCAAACAGCCACCCGGCGCGCGTAGTGTCGTCAGGATCGAAGGCGCCATGGCCGCAGTAATGCAGTATGTCGTAACGCCTCAGCATCAGCCGTTCCATGACGCGAACGCGCGTGGCGGCAGGGAACTCGCGCAGCCGTCCTGTGCGCTCGGTGTTAAGCGCGCCGACCAGAAGGTCGACCTCCACGTTTCTTGCGGTAAGCAGATCGTGCACGGCGATGGCCTCGGCCTGCGCACCCGGCAGGTTGTCGCCGTGGTCCGGGTCGCCCGGGTCGCCGATCACCAGCGCCCGCAGCCGGGCCCCGCGGTGATCGGCTATGCCGGGCCTGCCGCTGTGCGGCG
The DNA here is from genome assembly GCA_038533995.1 of Pseudomonadota bacterium. GTDB lineage: Bacteria > Pseudomonadota > Gammaproteobacteria > Steroidobacterales > JBCAXP01 > JBCAXP01. The sequence goes on along the minus strand of JBCAXP010000097.1, from coordinate 1,099 downwards.
TTCGTAGTTGCCGCGACACCTGGGCGCGTATGGCGAGCGGCATGGTCTCCTGCGAACGCCTGCCGGATGCAAGAATTTCCCACGGTACCTGTGCCATGTGCCGGTCGACTTCGAACACGAAGGCCTCGCCTCGATCCAGAAGGTCGCGGAAGCCGTGCGGGACGACGAGGTTGCGAAGAAAGCCCGGTGTCGCTTCCCGCAGCGGCGCATCCACGTCCATCACCTCGTTGCTGACTTCCTCGACAAGCCTGCGGTCAAAGCGCAGCACTCGTTCGGACACCGTTGCGGTGTCGGAAATTGCAGCCGCGCGAATATCGGTTCCGTCAGTCAGGTACGACAGGCGAAACGGTACCCGGTCGTTGCCCACGGCCGGTTCCCGCGAGACGAAAAAGCGCGGCGCGCGTCCGTCGTGCTCGGCACTGATCTTCGCCGCCCTCTTCAGCACGCGCCTGAGCTGTGACTTGTGAATGCCCTTGCGCCGGGCGGCGCTGACCACCGCGTCGAACATGTCGTGGCCGGGCGTCCCCTCAGGCTGCAAGGAGGACTTCATCACGGCGTCAAGCACGAGCGACAAGCCATCTTCCGGGCGCATTTGCGCGTTCGTGCCACGGGCGACGGTGTCGGGGATGTCCAACGCCAGGTGCCCGGCGAAGCGCTCCTCGTTGTCCTTGAGGTAGTCGTGGATACGTTCCGCACGGTCGCGGTACAGCTCGACGATGCGCACCGTCTTGATCGTCGACTTCACGTTGGCAAGGTCACCGGTAAGGGCATCGCCGATGCCGAGCACAAGGCCGTTCAGCGCGTCGTCAATCGTCAGCGCACCCTCGCCGGAGCCGATGAGCACGGTGCAAACCGTTTCCACGTCCTGCAGACCCGATACCGCCCAGACGAGCGTTCGCGCCATGGTTCGGATGGCGGTCGGGGTGAAGGCACCGATGCGGCCCATACCGGCAACCGCCGCCACCCGCGGCGACCCGTCGTCATGGGTCCACGGAAAAAAGTCCACGTCGCCGAGCGCGCCGCGCAGCGTGCCGCGCAGTGTGTGCTGGCGCAGAACGTGCCCGTCAGGATTTTTGCGCTCCGGGTCGTTCGAGATCGC
>JBCAXP010000096.1:0-13013 GCA_038533995.1 Pseudomonadota bacterium | reverse complement strand
GTCGCTGTAGTGAATGTGGCCGTTTGTCAGCACGCCGTCGACGTCGAAGATGACAAGCCGGATGGCGGCCGCGCGTTGCAGTATCGCCTCATCCATCACATGACCCCCGCGCGAAGGAGATCGTGTACGTTGAGTGCGCCGACCAGCCGGTTGTCGGCATCGGTCACCGGCAGCGCCGTGATCTTGTGAGACTCCATGATGTGCACCGCCTCGGCAGCCAGCATTCGGGGCTGTGCGGTTTTGCAGTCGGTGGTCATTACGTCACCGATGCGGGTTGCGTGAATGTCGCTCCTGCTGTCGATCGTGCGGCGCAGGTCGCCGTCGGTGAAGACGCCCAGGAGACGCCCGTCGCCATCGGTTACCGCGGTCATCCCCAGGCCCCGTTGGGTCATGACGAGGAGCGCGGCGCTCACCGGCGTGTCGGCGGTCACGCTTGGCACCTCGTCGTCTGCGTGCATCACGTCGTCAACGTGGAGCAGCAGGCGCCGGCCCAGGCTGCCGCCCGGGTGCGAGCGGGCAAAGTCGGCGGCGGTGAAGCCCCGTGCCTCGAGCAGCGCCACAGCCAGCGCGTCGCCCATGGCGAGGGTCGCGGTCGTGCTTGCGGTAGGCGCGAGATTGAGCGGGCAGGCCTCTTCTTCTACGTGAATGTACAGGTGGACGTCGGCGGTTCGGGCCAGCGTCGAGCGCGGTTTGCCGGTCATCGCCACCATCGGCGCGCCCAGGCGCTTGATTACCGGCAGCAACACCAGCAGCTCGTTGGTCTCGCCGGAGTTCGAGATCGCGAACACTACGTCGTCCGGCGTGATCATGCCCATGTCGCCGTGGCTGGCTTCGCCGGGGTGCACAAAGAACGAGGGCGTCCCGGTGCTGGCGAGGGTTGCGGCGATTTTGCCGGAAATGTGCCCGGACTTGCCCATGCCGGTGACCACGATGCGTCCCTTGCATTCCAGGAAAAGACGGCACGCGGCCACGAACTCGTCGTTGACGTAGGGCAATAATCCGGTGATGGCGCGCGCCTCGATTTCGAGTACGCGAGTGCCGAGTTTGCGTATGTCCGCTGCGTTCATCAGTACCTGCCTCGTGACCCCGACGGTCGGCCCGGGTTCCCTTCTTTTTGGGTCCGGACTACAGGACGCCGAGGGTGAGAATTGCAATATAGCCGATATACACAGCAAACAACGCGGCCCCTTCGACGCGGTTGATCTCGCCGTGATCGTTCACATTGTAAGCCATGGCGAACAGCACCACCGTCAGGCCAATCATGACGGGAAAGTCGCGGCTCAGCACTTCTGCTTCGAACGGACCCGGACTGATGGCGCCGGCGACACCCAGCACGGCGAGCAGGTTGTACATGTTGGAGCCGATCACGTTGCCAATGGCAAGGTCGTGCTCGCCCTTCAGCGCGGCGGCCATCGACGCGGCAAGTTCGGGAAGGCTGGTTCCGGTGGCGACGATGGTGAGGCCTATGATCAGGTCGCTGACGCCCAGCGCCACGGCGATTCGCACCGCCCCCCACACCAGCAGCCACGATGCGGCCAGCAGTACCGCCAGGCCCACCAGGAGCCAGCCGACGGCCTTGACCATGCTCATGTCCACGGGGATTTCAGCGTCAAGGTCGGCCAGCATGGGATCGCTGTCGCGCGAGCTCACTTCCACCTTGACCAGCCAGTACAGCATGAGCCCGAGGCCGGCGATCAGGGCAAAGCCCTCCAGGCGGTCCAGCGAGCCGTCGAGAAACGGCAGCAGCGTTAGCAGAGTGACCGCCAGTAACACCGGCATTTCCCGATTCAGCGTCTGCGAGCGTACCGTCAGCGGCACCACAATGGCCGTCAGGCCAAGGATCAGGGCGATGTTGGCGATGTTTGAGCCGAGGGCGTTGCCGATCGCAAGACCCGCATTGCCATTGGCGGAGGCGTTGACGGACACAAGGATCTCCGGCGCCGAAGTGCCGAAGCCAACGATGGTGAGGCCAATGAGCAGGTGGGAGACGCCCAGGTTGTGCGCCGTTGCCGCAGCCCCGATGACGAACCGGTCAGCGCCCCACAAGAGCAGCGCGAATCCGCCAAGAACTGCAACGATATCAATCCACATAGGTCGCCATTATCAGTCCTTTCGGAGACCCGCCCGCCGATCGGGGCCGGCTGTCTGCGCGGGGGCAATTGCGTGCACAAAGCACATCATCATATCGAAAACTCTGTGGGGCCTTCAAAAAAAGTCATCGAAAAGTGCGCACCCGGGGCAACCACGCGCAGGTATAATCGGCGCTTTTCACGGTCAACCACAAGGTCTGAAGTTTCCCATGATGGATGCAGCGAAAATAGCCGAGCTTATCGAGCAGGGGCTTCCGGGCGCGACCGCCCGGGTTGCCAGCGATGACAACACCCATTTCGAAGCGGTGGTCGTGTCGGACGCCTTCGAGGGCAAGCGCAGCGTGGCGCGCCACCAGATGGTGTACGCGGCGCTGGGCAGCACGATGGGCAACGAAATCCATGCGCTGTCGTTCCGCACCTTCACACCTGCCGAGTGGCAGGCACAGGGCGCATAGCGCTCATGGACAAGCTCGCCATCTCCGGCGGCGCGGTGCTCGATGGCAGCGTGCGGGTCTCCGGCGCGAAGAACGCTGCCCTGCCGATACTCGCCGCGACGCTGCTGGTGGACGGTCCGGTCAGGGTCGGCAATGTGCCGCACCTGCGGGATGTCACCACTACCGTCGCGCTGCTGGGCCGCATGGGTGTATCGGTTACGGTCGATGAGCGCATGCGCATCGAGGTCGACGCCAGCACGATCGAGGCCTTTCACGCCCCGTACGACCTGGTGAAGACCATGCGTGCCTCGATCCTGGTGCTTGGCCCGCTGCTCGGACGCTACGGCGAGGCCGAGGTGTCGCTGCCCGGCGGCTGCGCAATCGGTGCGCGGCCGGTAGACATCCACGTGTCCGGGCTGCGTGCCATGGGCGCCGAGATCGAGGTGGAAAACGGGTACATCAAGGCCCGCTGCGACCGCCTGAAGGGAGCGCACCTCGTGCTGGACACGGTGACAGTCACCGGCACGGAAAACCTGCTGATGGCGGCGGTGCTGGCGCAGGGCCGCACGGTTATTGAAAACGCAGCTCGTGAACCCGAGGTCTCTGACCTTGCCAATTTCCTCACGCGCATGGGCGCGCGCATCGGCGGCATTGGCACCTCCACGCTCACCATTGACGGCGTGGAGCGGCTGACCGGCGAGGAATACCAGGTGCTGCCGGATCGTATCGAAGCCGGTACGTACCTCGTGGCCGGTGCGATCACGCGCGGCTGCGTGCGGGTGCGCGGGGCGCGCGCTGAGCATCTCGAAGGGGTGCTCGCCAAGCTGGAGGAGGCCGGCGCGGACCTCACGGTAAGCGGCGATGACATCACGCTCGACATGCGCGGTCAGCGGCCCCGGGCGGTCAACCTGCGAACCGCGCCGTATCCGGCCTTTCCGACGGATATGCAGGCCCAGTTCACCGCCCTCAACGCGGTTGCCGAGGGCGTAGGCACGATTACCGAGACCATCTTTGAAAACCGCTTCATGCACGTGCTCGAGCTGCAGCGGATGGGCGCACGCATCCGCCTCGAGGGCAACACGGCCATCAGCGAAGGCGTCGAGCGCCTGACTGCGGCGCCTGTGATGGCGACGGACCTGCGCGCTTCGGCCAGCCTGGTGCTTGCGGCACTGGTCGCTGACGGCGAAACGGTCGTCGACCGCATCTACCACATCGATCGCGGTTACGAGTGCATCGAGGAGAAGCTGTCTCAGCTCGGAGCAGCAATCCGGCGGGTGGCCTGAGCGCAGGCACGGCCCGGCAAGAAGGGAGTCGCTACGGCAGCGCCGGCTGCGGGCGCTCAACGGCGATCGCGCTGGTGTAGAACTCCTCACGGTTTCTGAGGCCCGTCAGGTCCACCGTGTCGCCCGGCTTGGTGCTCGCGACGAGGCTCAGCGCATCCTGCAGCCGGGTCACCGCCTGCCCGTCCACCGCCGTCAGCACGTCACCGGCCTGGAGGCCGGCGAGATCGGCGGGCGTACCTTCAGGCACATTGGTAATGAAGACGCCGCGGGCCTCGCCAAGACCGAGCGAGCGCGCCAGTTCCGGCAGCAGGGTCTGGGCATCCACGCCTATCCACCCGCGAATCACGCGCCCGTGGGCAATAAGTTCCTGCTGGACGCCGCGCACCAGGTTCACGGGAATCGCAAAGCCGATGCCCTCGGACTGCGTGTCGCCGCTGAAGATCGCGGTGTTCAGCCCCACCAGTTCGCCGGTGCCGCTGATCAGGGCGCCGCCGGAGTTGCCGGGATTAATCGACGCGTCGGTCTGGATATAGTTGGAGAACAGTGGCCCGCCGGCAACCCGGCCACGGCCGGTCGCGCTCACGATGCCCTGCGTCACCGTCTGGCCAATGCCGAACGGGTTGCCGATGGCCAGCACGACGTCGCCGATTCGCAGGGTGTCTGACCGGCCCAGGGTCACCGTTGGCAGGTCGTCGAACGGCACGCGCAGCAGGGCAATATCGGTGTCGGGATCTGTGCCAACCAGTACCGCCTCGGCCACCCGGCCGTCGTTGAGCGCCACGCGCACGCCTTCGGCGCCGGCGATGAGGTGATTGTTGGTGACCACGTAGCCGTCGGCCGCGATGATGACGCCCGAGCCCAGGCTGTTCTGGGTGCGCTCACGCGGGACCGGCTGGAGCTGGGGGAAGCGCTGACGGATGTACGGGTTGTCGAGCAGTCTTGAAACGCGGCTCGAGACTCGCTTGGTTGCATAAATATTAACCACCGCAGGGGCGCTGGCCTCCACCGCGTCGGCGTAGGACGCGGGCTGCACGGCGACTGTGGGCCGCGGCGCTGGCGGACCGGTGAGCAGCGACGGCCTGAGCAGCACGGCCACGAACGCCAGTGCCAGGCCGGCAGTAACGGCTTTTGCGACGAAGCTGATCGTGTTCATGAGTGTCATGGGTCGGTGTGGTCTGCCCGGTATCCGCCTCAGCCTGGCGCCGTGAGTTTAGCAGGGTGCGCTGTGCCGGTAGGCATTGCCGCAATGCAGTGTATAATGCGGCGGCCACGCTGGGGTGGACTGTCCCTAACATCTGCCCGCCGCGTGCTTCCAGACAGTTTACAGGGGGGTGCCGGAAAGCGTGACCCCCACGTCAAATCCTCAACAAACGGAGTAAGTTCGATGGCCAGCGACGAAGGCGCTGAATTTGGACGGCGACATTTTCTCACCGTCGCAACGGCGGTGACTGGCGGTATTGGGGCTGCCTTTGTGGCAGTGCCGTTCCTGGGGTCGTTTAAACCCAGCGCACGCGCGCAGGCGCTCGGCGCGCCGGTCGAAGTGGACATAAGCAAACTTGAGAACGGCGCGATGCTCACAGTGGAGTGGCGCGGCAAGCCGATCTACATCGTCAACCGGCCCGCGGCAGCTCTGGAGACGCTCAACACGGTCGCCGACCGGCTGCGAGATCCCGAGTCTGAAGTGCCGCAGCAGCCGGATTACGCCAAGAACCAGCATCGCTCGGTACGCCCGGATATATTTGTTGCTCTCGGCGTGTGCACCCACCTCGGCTGCGCACCCATGTTCAGGCCTGACGTGGCACCGGCGGACCTGGGCGCAGACTGGCCCGGCGGCTTCTTCTGCCCCTGTCACGGCTCCAAGTTTGACTTCGCCGGTCGCGTGTATGCCGGCGTTCCGGCACCGAGCAACCTCGTCGTGCCGCCATACCGGTTCCTGGACGACAGCACCTTGCTGGTCGGGGACGACCAAGGAGTAGCATAAATGAGCAGTACAGCACAGCAGGGCGGCGTTAGCGGAGCGCTCGTCGGGTTGCGCGACTGGATCGACGCCCGCTTCCCGATGACGTCGATGTGGAAGGCGCACGTTTCCGAGTACTACGCCTCCAAAAACCTGAACATCTGGTACGTGTTCGGCGTACTGTCCATGGTGGTTCTGGCCAACCAGATTCTCACCGGCATCTGGCTGACGATGAACTACAAACCGTCCGCCGCGGAAGCATTCTCCTCCGTCGAGTACATCATGCGTGACGTGGAGTGGGGCTGGCTGCTGCGCTACATGCATTCCACCGGCGCATCGGCCTTCTTCATCGTTGTCTACATCCACATGTTCCGCGGCCTCCTTTATGGCTCGTACCGCCGGCCGCGTGAGCTGATCTGGATCTTCGGCATGCTGATCTACCTCGCCCTGATGGCCGAGGCATTCATGGGTTACCTGCTGCCCTGGGGGCAGATGTCGTACTGGGGAGCGCAGGTGATCGTGTCGCTCTTCGGCGCGATCAGTGAACCGCTCGCGGAGTGGATACGCGGAGACTTCTTTATCTCCGACATCACGCTGAACCGGTTTTTTGCCCTGCACGTGATCGCGCTGCCGCTGGTGCTGGTGTTCCTCGTTGCGGCCCACATCCTGGCCCTGCACGAAGTCGGCTCCAACAACCCCGACGGCATCGACATCAAGGCCAACAAGGATGAGAACGGCGTGCCGGTGGACGGCGTGGCGTTCCATCCGTACCACACCAGTAAAGACCTGGTGGCGATCGTAATCTTCTGCATCATTTTCTCTGCGTTTATCTTTTTCGCGCCGGAGGCAGGCGGTTACTTCCTTGAGCACGCGAACTTTGAGCCCGCCGATCCGCTGAAGACGCCTGAGCACATCGCGCCCGTGTGGTACTTCACACCGTTCTACGCAATTCTGCGCGCCGTGCCAGACAAGCTCGGCGGCGTGCTGCTGATGGGAGGCGCCATCGTGCTGCTGTTCCTGCTGCCGTGGCTCGACCGCAGCCCGGTGCGCTCCATGCGCTACAAGGGCTGGATCAGCAAGCTGTGGCTGGCCATCTTCTGCGTGAGCTTCGTGGCGCTGGGCTACCTCGGCCTGCAGCCGGCAACGCCGACGGCGACGTGGCTGGCACGCCTGTTCACGGTGCTGTACTTCGTTTATTTCCTGTCGATGCCGTTCCTGTCGAAGATCGACAAGACCAAGCCTGTACCGGAGCGAGTAACATGATGGCGTCCACTCGACTCATGAAGCGGGTTGCTGCATTGCTTACGGCCGCGGCACTGTCGGTGAGCGCCACAGCGGCGTTCGCAGCCGGCGGCGGCGTGCCGGGCTACGACATGAAGCATTCGGAGCACGACCTTGGCAACACGGCCTCGCTGCAGCGGGGCAGCGCCATGTTCGTCAACTACTGCATGGGCTGTCACTCCGCCCAGTACGTGCGCTACAACCGGGTCGCCGAAGATCTCGAGCTCACCCAGGAGCAGCTGGAGAACAACCTCATGTTCGCGGCTGAAAAGCCGTTCGAGACCATGACGATTGCGATGCCTGAGCTTGACTCCAAGCAGTGGTTTGGACGCACGCCTCCGGACCTGTCGCTGATCGCGCGCAGCCGCGGCGCCGACTGGCTGTTCAACTACCTTCGCACGTTCTATGTCGATGAGAAGGGCTCGCAGGGCGTAAATAACCTGCTCCTGCCCAACGCGGCCATGCCCCATGTGCTGTGGGAGCTGCAGGGAATCAAGCGGGCGGTGTTCGTGGAAGAAGTCGACGCCGACAACAACAAGCACGAAATCTTCCAGGAATTCCAGACCGTCACCCCGGGTACGCTCAGCGATGCAGAGTACGACGAGGCGATTACCGACCTGGTGAACTTTCTGGTGTACATCGGCGAGCCAATGGCGATGGAGCGGCGCAGCCTTGGCATCAAGGTCATCTCATTCCTGGTTGTGCTCCTGATTCTCGCGTTCGCTCTCTACAAGGAAATGTGGAAGGACGTAAAAAAAGGGTAAGATAGCGGGCTTGCGTCCGGATTTCGGTCCCAGGCCCCCAGATGTGGCCCTCAAGGTATTGGAGTAACTCTTAATGGCGGTAATTGCCAACAGGCGGTCAGTAATGACCCTGTTTTCGCGCCCCACTTGTCCTCACAGCCACCGCACGCGCATCGTGCTTGCGGAAAAGAGCATCAACGTCGAGATCGTCAACGTCGACGGGCCCAACCTGCCTGAAGACCTGCTCGACCTGAATCCGTACCACACGGTGCCGACGCTGGTTGACCGGGACCTTGTGCTCTACGACTCACGGGTCATCGTCGAATACCTCGACGAGCGCTTCCCGCACCCGCCGCTGATGCCGGTCGATCCGGTGACGCGCGCCCAGTTTCGCCTCGCGCTGTACCGCATCGAGAAAGACTGGTACGGCGTTTCGGAAGTGCTGGACTCCACCAGTGACAAGGACCGCAAGCAGGGTTCGAAAGCGCGCAAGGTGCTTCGTGAAAGCCTGCTGGCCGCGGCCGAAGTGTTCGACGCCAAGGAGTTCTTCCTGAGCGACGAGTTCTCGCTCGTGGACGCGTCCATCGCGCCGATCCTGTGGCGCCTTCCGCACTACGGCGTCGAACTGCCGGCGCAGGCTGCGCCCATCGTCAAATACGCCGAACGCCTGTTCGAGCGGCCGAGCTTTCGCAAGAGCCTGACCGAGCTCGAGCAGGAAATGCGCGACTGACGGACCACGCTGCGCCGGGCGACTCAAGCCCGGCCGAGCGCATCGTGACTGACCAACTCGACGAACTCTCCCGGCGCCCGTACCTGGTTCGGGCCATGACCGACTGGATGTGCGACTACGCCCAGACGCCACACCTGGTCGTCAACGCGCTTGCCCCTGGCGTCGAGGTTCCCCGCGACCACGTGTCGAACGGGCGCATCATCCTCAACATCGGGCCCACCGCGACGCAGGGGCTGCTGATGGATAACGAGCAGATAACCTTCAACGCCCGTTTCAACGGCGTTGAGCACAGCATCATTGTGCCCATGGCGGCAGTGGTAGGAATTTACGCGCGCGAGTCCGGGCAGGGCATGGTTTTCGTGCCCGATGACGGCGAGCCGCCGCCGGACGGTAACGACGACAAGCGCAGCGACAACGAGCAAAAGGCCGACCCCGAGAAGCCCCAGGGTGGCCGTTCACACCTCAAAATTGTGAAGTAGCGCTACTGCGGGTCGCGAGTCGGCGAGCTGCGCGTATGCGCTTGCCGTTCTGTACTCTCCGGTTCCCTTTGCGCCTGCTCTTCTTGCGGTTCAGTGGGTGTCCCGGATCGCTCGGTGCGTTCAGTTGCGGGTGGCGAGTTGCGTTCTGTCGGTGCCATGGTGTGCTCCATTAAGGCGAGGCGACGGTCACAGCCCGGTGGCCAGGCTGCACGATCAACGGTATCCAATCTGGCGGCAGCCCGTCAACGGGCAACCGCTGCGGCGTTAATCAGGTGACCATTCCGCCCACGATCGCTCCCACTAGCCCGCCAGCAAAGGCAGCGGCGGCGACGATGATCGCCTGGGGATCGCGTACAGGGCTCGACTCAGGTTGCTCGCCGGTGTCTCTTGGTGCAGTGGGTTCGTTGTTGTCGCTCATGGTTTGGCTCCGGTCTATGAAAGAACGCTTATATAGCGACAAGTGTAGCTCGCTACCCTCACCGTTTTCACAAAGTCCCAACATCCCATCGCTATATTGACTGCCATTTGCCCGCATTCGCACCGGTGAACCGGGAAGTTTGCTATCGTTAGGGGCTGGACGGCCCCAAGAAAAGGCGTATGGAAGAATCGGTTACCAAGTTGCTGGGCGACTGGCGGTCGGGTCAGGAGGACGCCCTCGTGCGCCTGACGCCGCTCGTGTACAACGAACTGCGCCGGCTTGCAGGCCACTACATGCGTTCGGAACGCTCCGGGCACACGCTGCAGGCCACCGCGGTCGTGAACGAAGCCTTCGTCAAGCTCGTGAACATGGAGGTGCCATGGCAGGATCGCGCGCACTTCTTTGCCGTTGCGGCCCGTTTGATGCGGCGCATCCTCGTCGACCATGCCAAGGCGCATCGCCGGCTCAAGCGCGGCGGCCCGGTCACCACCCTGTCGCTGGACGAGGCGCTGTACGTCACGGGCGAGGCCGACGCCGACCTGGTGGCGCTGGACGAGGCCCTGCAGGCGCTGGAAAAGTTCGACGAGCGCAAGTGCCAGATTGTCGAAATGCACTATTTCGGCGGACTGACGTACAAGGAAATGGCAGAGACCATGGGCATTTCGGAAGCCACCGTGCACCGGGACCTGCGGCTTGCGAAAGCGTGGCTGCAAAATGAGCTCAAAAATTAGCCAGAACACCAACCGTATGACCGCCGAGACGTGGGCGCGTCTCGAAACGATCTTCAACACGGCCTTTGAACTCGACGGCGAGGAGCGCGAGCGCTACCTGGCCGAAGCCTGCGGTGATGACGTTGCCCTGCGGCGCGAAGTCGAGTCGCTGCTGTCTTCGGTGCACGCTGAAGATACCGCGATCGAGCGCATGATCGGCGAGGCGGCGGAGCACACTATCGAGCAGCAGGCCGATGCGACCGGCGTGCACATCGGCCCGTACCGCGTCGTGCGAACGCTCGGCACCGGCGGTATGGGCTCGGTCTACCTTGCCAAGCGCGACGACAAGCAGTTTCGCCAGCGGGTCGCCATCAAGCTCGTCAACAGCTTTCTCGTAAACCCGGAAACACGGGCACGGTTCCTGGCCGAGCGGGAAATCCTGGCAACGCTGGAACATCCCCATATCGCGCGCCTGCTGGATGGTGGCGATACGGAAGAGGGTGCGCCGTACCTCGTCATGGAGTACATTCGGGGCCTGCCGGTAACCGCCTTCTGCGATCGCAATAATCTGACGATTGACGAACGCCTCGAGCTGTTCCGGAAAATCTGCGAGGCGGTGCATTTCGCGCACCAGAACCTGGTTGTTCACCGGGACATCAAGCCCGGCAATATCCTGGTCACCCGCGACGGCACGCCGAAGCTGCTGGACTTTGGCATTGCGAAGATTCTCGACACGGAGCGCTTCGATCGCACGATTGCGCTCACGCAGCTCGGCGATCGCCTGCTGACACCGGAAAACGCGAGTCCCGAGCAGGTGCTTGGCCGCCCCGTCACGACAGCGTCCGACGTGTACTCGCTGGGCGTTTTGTTCTACGAGCTGCTGGCCGGCCGCCGGCCGCATGATCTTCGGGGCCTGAGTCCGGGCGAGATGGAGCGCACAATCTGCGAAGTGGATCCTGTGCCGCCCAGTACTACTGTTACCGGCGCGCCACGCCCGGGGCCGCAGCCAGACGCCGCCGCCATTGCCGAAGCACGCGGCACAACGCCGGAGCGCCTGAGGCGCGCGCTGTCGGGAGATCTCGACAACATCGTGCTCGCAGCGCTGCGCAAGGAGCCGGACCGCCGCTACGGGTCCGCCTTTGCGCTGGCCGAAGACGTTCGCAGACACCAGGAAGGCGAGCCGATCTGGGCGCGCAAGGACACGTGGAGTTACCGCACCGGCAAGTTCCTGCAGCGCCATACTTTTGGTGTGGCCACGGCCGCCGCGGCGATGGTAGCGCTCGTGGTATTCGCGGCCATGATGTACGTGCAGGCCAACCGCATCGCACGAGAAGCCGACATCAAAAGCCAGGTCATCGAGTACATCATTAGCGTATTCGAAGTGGCCGATCCCTCGGAGGCCAGAGGGCGCACATTTACCGCGGAGGAGATCGTTGACAGGGGCGCCAAGCAGATCGCGATGCGCGACAATCTTGACCCGCAGGTGCGCGCCACCATCATGGATACGATCGGCAAGGTCTATTCCAATCTTGGTTTCTACGACAAGGCCGTGCCGCTGCTGGAAGAAGCGCTGCAGGCACGTCGTGAATCCATGCCGTCCGGCCACAAGGACATCGCGGCCAGCCTCATGAATCTGGGTGAGACGCGCCACGATTCCGGCCAGTGGGACGAGGCGCTCGTACTGCTGGAGGAGGCGCTTGAGATCAATCGCCGGGCCAACGGCAACGAGCACGAGTCGGTAGCTCGCACGCTGCACGCTATTGGCAGTGTCTGGCGGCTCAAGGATGAACTGGACCTCGCCGAAACGCACTACCGCGACAGTCTGGAGCTGTATACGCGGCTGTTCGGCGGCGAAGACGATCGCGTCGGCCAGGTGCTGAGCGACCTGGCGCATGTGGAGCGGATTATTGGAAACCTCGAGGAAGCCGAAACGCTTGGCCGTCGCGCGCTCGAGATCAATCGTCGCAAACTCGGTGATGATCACCCAATCATCATCTTCGACCTCAACAGCCTTGCCGCGACCCTCAAGGGAATGGGGCGCTTCGATGAAGCGTGGACCTACTACCAGGAAGCGGTGGCGTCGGCTGAGCGCATCTATGCGGACAACCTGACCCATCAGGGCTACATCACGACGGTGCTGAACATCGGCCAGTTCCATCTGCAGGCCGGGAATCTCGGTGAGGCAGAGGCGGCGTTTCGCGAAGTGCTACGCCTGGAACGACAGCAGCGCGGCGACATTGACACATACGTTGCCTACGACATGACCGAGCTCGCCCGCGTGCTGAGCCTGCGGGGCAGCTTTGCCGAAGCCGAACAGCTCGCGCGTGGCGCGTTGGACATCTACGCGCAAACGCTTGCCGACGACCACGTGTTTGTTGCCACGCCCCTGACAACGCTGGGCGCAGTGTTAACCGAAACCGGTCGCGCGGCCGACGCGGAAGACTACCTGCGCAGGGCGTTGGCCATCCACGAGGGCTCCGACCCGCCCAAGCCAGTGCCCATGGCGCGCACGCAAGGCGAACTGGGGGAGACCCTGACGGCGCTCGGGCGCTATGACGAGGCCGAGCCGCTGTTGCGCGCGAGCTTCGATACGCTGTCCGAAAACGGCGGCGAAGGCGACGCGGAAGCTGTTGCAGCGCGTGACCGGCTGCTACGGCTCTACGACCTGTGGGTACGTCCGGAAGCCGCTGAGGCTCTGCGCTCGGAGAGCGGTTCTCGGTAGCTAACGCTCACCAGCCGGGAGCGGTCACTTCGTAGTGCGGTCCGGGAAGTACGGGGTTGCACTTCGTTGGTCGGTCCGGGGAAGAAGGGGTCGTACTTCGTAGTACGGTCCGGGGAAGAAGGGGTTCCTTTTCAGGAACGCTGTGAACACGTCCCTGTGAGCTCGA
>JBCAXP010000095.1:0-13029 GCA_038533995.1 Pseudomonadota bacterium | reverse complement strand
GGTGGCTGACACTGTACCCCTGCAACCTGCCACAACCGGTGTGATGCAGGTCACAGTGCGGGCCGTCGCGGATGCGCTATCGTGCCCAGCCACACCTACGGACAACACCACCCTGCTTGCCCGCCAGCCTGTCACAACCGTGCAACCTGGCGCGCGCTCAGGAGATCGGAGTCACCATGCACAACGCAACAGCAGCCCGGCTGCGTGACCGTTTCCCGTTTTCCAAAGCTCTGTGCGCGGCCGCGCTCAGCGCCAGTTTTGCGCTTGGCGCTCACGCCGCGCTCGCGGCGCCAATGCCCGGCCAGATCGTTGCGGACCCGGCAAACCCGGCGTGGTTCAAATACGAAGGTGGCGGACCGTTCTTTCTCGCCAGCCCCGGCGACCCGGAAGATTTTCTGTACCGCGGTTCGCGCAACGGTGACGGCACGCGCGACGGCGACCAGGACGCGATCATTGCGCGGCTTGCGCCCACCGGCGCAAACGGCATCTACATGCAGATCATTCGCTCCAACGGCGGTGACGGCAACAGCACGCACAACCCGTTCATCGACAACGACCCGACGAAGGGGCTGAACAACGCAATTCTCGACCAGTGGGACACGTGGTTCACGGCGATGGACAACGCCGGGATCGTGATTTACCTCTTCTTCTACGACGACAGCGCCAGCATCTGGAGCACAGGTGACTCGGTGGGTACCGCCGAGCGCGACTTCGTCGAGCAAATCGTAAACCGCTTCGAAGGCTACAAGCACCTCATCTGGGTGGTGGCCGAGGAGTACCAGGAACGGTTCACGGCGGCGCGCGCTTCCAATATCGCCTCCGTGATTCGCAATGCCGACGATCACGATCACCCGATCGGCGTTCACAAGCTCAACGGCCTTACGTTTGACGACTTCGATAACGACCCGAACGTCGAGCAGTTCGCGATGCAGTACAACGTTACCTCGCCGTCGCAGATTCACACGGGCATGGTGAGCGCCTGGAACTCGGCGAACGGCCAGTACAACCTGAACATGTCCGAAGCCACGAGCTGGGGCACCGGTTCCGCGGCGCGCCGCAAGGCATGGGCGGCGGCGATGGGCGGCGCGTACGTGATGGGCCTTGGCATGGACATCATCAACACGCCGATCTCCGACCTGGAAGACCTCGGCCGGCTGCGTAACTTTATGGAGTCGACGCGCTTTGACCTGATGTCACCGCGGGATGACCTCGCGCATGCCGACACCGACTGGGTGCTGGCTGAGCCTGGCACTCGCTACATCGCGTACAGCGAATCGGCGGGTTCGCAGCTCGGCGTTAAGAACCTGCCGGCCGGTTCCTTCGAACTGCGCTGGATGGACACGGCCACCGGTGCGACCGAAACGCAGGCAAGCGTCGCGGTAACGGCCGGCAACAACAGCTTCAACAAGCCGGCCGGCTTCGGCAACGAAGTGGTGCTGTCGCTGGAACTGAACGGCGCGGCGGACCCGGCGCCCATGCCGCCGCAAAACGTTACCGCGGACTAACGTTTCCGGGGCACCTCACGGCCTCGATCACTCCTGCCGGTTTGACGCGTTCGCCGCGTGCAGCCAGCGGCCGTCTACCTTGCGGACGGTCATGATCCAGGCCCAGGTGTCGTCGAACGTTCGCTCTGAGCTCTTTTCCTCACCGATCGCACGTGTGTTCGCGGCGATCCAGCCAACGTCACCGGAGACCTCGATAACGGGCGCGGAAAGGTCGTGGTACTGCGTGTAGTCGAGCGCGTCGAACACCGATGAAAAGCGCGTCTTGAGTTCGGCTTTTGTTGCCATGTCCACACGGCCCCGATTGACGCTGTAGACAGACGGCGCGGACAGCTCGGCCATCAGCCCGGCATCGCCAATGCAGTGCGCGGCCAGGAGCTTACGGTGCAGCCTGTAGATTTGCAGCTCATCGAGTGGAGGCGCCGGTACGGCATCGAAGAACCACAGCGGTGACGCGTCGGAAAGCGAGACGTTTGTGTAGCGGTAGTCGAAGGTTCGTTCGCCGTCGTCTATCTGGATGTGAAAGGGCAACGGCCTGTGGTCCTGCTCACGCCAATCGCGAAACGTGGCAAAAATCAGGGTGTCTTCCGGAAAGTCGAAGCGAATCCCGGCAGGGCGTGCGGCATCCTGTCCGCGAACCAGGTGCACCGTGCCGCCGTAGGGATAGTCTCCCGATGTCGCTGGGCGATTTTCGCCAGCAAACTCGACCTGCGAGTCGTGGCGAACATTGGCAGCAATGCTGTCGAAGTGCAGCATCAGGGCATGGTACTGATGCCCGAGCGCAAAAGTTTTGTAGAACTCCGAGCCGGCCTGGGACTTTTCACCGTCGCTCGCCCATCCGACAGGGCCCTCAACGGCTACCGTTCGATCGCGGTCGTCGAGATGCCGGATCGCGGCCGCCTCTTTCGACCGGAAAAACGACTTCGTGCGAAAAGTGGATCCGTCCGACACGGTCACGCTCGCCTCGGTCATGATCGCGAGGTTCGAGCAGGCGTCCGCCGCAAGGGCCGGTGGCACCGGCAGGGCCAGGGCGAAGATCACGGCAAGACAGCGCCACCTCCTCTCGCTAACTGGTGGCAGCGGCAATGCCGCCGCCGCGCCCTTGCGCAGGTAAGAGCCGGAGGTGTCCATGGACGTGATCTCCTTGCAAAGCAATCGTTGAGTCGACCCTCAAGTGGGCGTGGTTTCTGGCTCGCGATAAAACGCGTACACCACGCCGCCGAGCAAGCCGAAGAGCAGGAAAAGGGCAAAGGACGCCCAGGCAAACGCGATGGCCGTTGAGGTCTCCACCCCGAAGCCGCCGAGCAGCAGCACAAAGATGCCTTCCCGCAGGCCGATGCCGTTGATCGTGATCGGCAGCAGCAGAATGACGCTAGCCACAGGCACCACAATCATGTAGTCGACAAACGTGAGCTCCATGCCGAGCGCCGTGCCCACCAGAAAGTAAAAGGTAATCACGTTCAGCTGCAGCGCGAGGGACAGCAGCATCGAGGTCACCAGCACCTTGCCCTGGCCGCGGTAGGCAGCGACGGGCGCCTGGAACTTGCCAACAATCTTGCGGACGAGCTTCGGGCTCTTCTCGACCAGCGCCGCGAACGGGCGATCGAACGGCGTGCGGGGTGCAAAAACGAGCGCCGCGCACACCACCAGCCCCACCGCAATGACGCCGACGAACAGCTGCAGCTCGGCCTGCCGTTCGAAGAACACCGTCGAGAAATACAGCGCGGCCACGCCGTAGGCCATCAGCGCGATCAGACCCAGTACACGGTCGACGCCAATGGCGGCTACCGCGCCGGCCTTGGTCGCACCCAGGCGCCAGGAGTCGTACATGCGCCGCGCGTCGCCGCCGATGGTCGACGGCAGGAACTGGTTGAAAAAGCAGGCCATCATCCAGCAGCGGATGAGGTGCAGGGTGGAAGCGATCACCGACTGCGCGGCGAGCAGCACGCGCCAGCGGCTGGCGGTCAGCAATGCGCCGATAAACGTCAGCGACCCGGCAAACGCCAGCATGCCGACGTTCGCGCGGGCAAACGCCGCGCCGATATCGGCAAAGTTCGTGCGGCTTAATACCAGCGCGATCAGACCGGCTGACACGACGATCTTGACGATGCGGCCGAGGCCACCGCGCTTCGCGGTGGCTGGTGCGAAGGGCTGCGACTCGCGCTCGGCCGGGGCGCTCTCAGCCATGGCTTTGTTCAACCGTGCCAGCTTCGTCTCCGGCCTCGAGCGTATCGTGTGCGTCGGCCGGCGGCTGCTCACCATCCTTGCGGTTGCGAAGGATGCGCGCGGGCACGCCGCCAACGACGGCGTAGGCCGGCACGTCTTTCGTGACCACCGCGCCAGACGCGATGATGGCGCCCTCACCGATGGTGATGCCGTCCATCACCTTCACGCCGGCGCCGAACCAGCAGTCGTTGCCCACTCGAATGCCTCCGCGCAGGTCATTTCCCTGCAGGCGCATGGGAATGTCGGTACGGTCAAAGTGGTAGCGGGTGCCGCCGAAGTAGCAGTACGGCCCGATGAGGCAGTTGTCGCCGATTTCCAGCACGTTCGTGCCGACGGCGTACAGGCCGCTGTTCGCGCCGATGCCGGTGTCGGCGCCAATGCGCATCGTGCCTTCCTTGCAAAGCACCAGCGCTTTCTGGCCGACGATGGTGCGGTCGCCGATGCTTAACCCAACATCAGCGGTGCTGCGGCCGTCGACCACGGCGCCGTCAGACACCACCACCTTGTCGCCGAGCGCAATCGTGCGCGGGCAGCGAAGGATGACGTCACTGCCGAACACCACCTTGCGTCCGCAGCGCTTCAGCAGGCCGGGAAACAGCTTCTGCCGGAGAAACAGCCCAAGCGCGCCCTTCATGCCGGACAGAAACAACACCGACAGCTCGTACCGAATGAGAAAAAACAGGCTCGACGAGCCCACCACGATCTTCTGGTAGCGCGCCAGGATCGACAGCGACTCGTCAGAGATCTGCCCCTGGATTTTCTTTTTCTTCGGTTCGGTGCGTTCGTCGGAAGACATAGAGCTCGAAGTCCTTTGTGTGAGCACGACCTAGTACGCCAAAAGGCGGACAAGGTCAAATGAAGGCGGTCGATGCGAGAGCGGGTCCAGACCGGACCCGCTCTCTCTTACTAGCGGCCGCTATCCTTGCAGCCTTACCGCAAAGTGCTACTGCCCGGCGCAGGCAGGCAGGCGGCTGTTGAGGTCGATGAACCAGGTGTCGGCCATCTTGCTGAAGCCTGTCGCCGTCGGGTGCAGGTTGTCGACAAGATCGTCCGGGTACGACAGCGTGTTCTCCATGTCGACCACCGACAGAAGGTCACCGTTGCCGATGCGGGTTGTCACCAGCGCGTCGATGTTGGCGTTGAACGCGCTCACCGTCGGGTTGAAGTTCCGCTGGTTGATGATCTTCGCAACCACCACGTGGATGTTGGGATCGAAGCGGTCCACCTCGTCAAGAATGTCGTCGATGTCATCGGCGCTTGCCGTCAGGCCGTTCGTGCCGATGTGCAGCAGGATGTAGTCCGCCGGGTTCGACACGAGCCAGTTGAAGATATTGTTGGCAACGAAGTTGTCCGTTTCGCCGCCGTGACCTTCGTGCTGGCTGTCGAACGCGGGAATCGCGTTCTGGCCGTCGTCCATGTTGCCGACGAAGTCCACGTTGTAGCCGGCCTCGACCAGCGAGAAGAACAGGTCGCGGCGGTAACTCGTGCGGGTTCCCGGCGGCGGCTGCGAGAAGCTGTCGCGGCCGAGCGTGATCGAGTCACCCACTGCCATGATGCGGGTGTCGTTGCACGCGGTCTGCACGTAGGAGCCCTGGGCGGAGGCACTCGGATCAAGGCCTGCGCCCACCGTGATTGCGCGCACCGTGGTGTCGGCGTTGATCGTGAACGGTCCGCTGTACACCGGCGACGCCGTCGTCGGCGCGCTGCCGTCGGTGGTGAAGTGGATTGTGTTGGTACCGCTGGCGGTAATGCTCACCGTCAGGTCCGTGCTGAAAGTACCGCCCATCGGGTGCAACACCGGCTCCGGCCAGACGCCCGGCACTCGCGTGCTCTCCGGCGGGCCTTCCAGCGAGATCGCCGTCGGGTTGAAGTCGGGATCGGTCGTCAACACGATCTTGTCGACGATGATGCCGTCCTCGCGCATCCACAGGTTCACTGTGTGGATGCCGGCGCTGTCGACCTCGAGGCGGGCGTTGGAGCCGTCCAGCGTGGAGCGTGTCCACGTCCAGTTCGAGTTGAACACCGTAATGCGGTCAGACGTGTTGATCTCCTCACCGTCCAGGCCAATGTGCACCGAGTCGTTCGTGCCAAAGGAGTTGCTGTCACCGATGCCGCGCACCCACACGTAGTGCGTGCCCGTTTCGAAGAACTCCACGATGAAGTCCAGGCGCGGGCTGTTGAGCGCGTAGTCGGTGTTGATGAGCGTTCCCGTGTTCGGGTTCGCCTGCATCGCGCCGAGGCCTGACTGGCCGCCGGGCAGGGCGATCTCCCACATGTGGTTACCCTGCGCGATGTTGCTGTTGAAGTTCTCGGCTTCCAGCGACACAACGCCCTGGCCGGCCAGCGACTGCTGGAACAGGCCGCCACCGCCGGTCACCGGCGAAATGGTGTACACCTCAACCGCTTCCGGGCTGTCGGTAAAGCCGGACAGCACCGTGATAGCGCGCACCGTGGCGCTTTCGGTCAGCGTAAACGGACCGGTGTACAGCGGCGACGCAGAGGTCGGCGCGGTGTCATCCAGCGTGTAGTGAATGGACGCACCGGCGGTTTCGGTCATTGTGACTTCCACCGAGTCGAGGTACGTCTGACCCGGCGGGCTGATCGTCGGCGGCAGCAGCGTGGTGCTGATGGTGTAGTCAGCGCTTGCCACCGGGCTGTCGTTAAAGCCGCCCTGCACGGCGAAGGCCCGCACCATCGCGTCGCTCGCGAGATTGAACGTGCCCACGTACAGGTTGGACGAGGTGGTCGGCATGCTGCCATCCGTCTCGTAGTAAATGGTCGCACCTGGCTCCGCTGTAATCGTGACGTCCACGGCGCCAAAGTAAGCACCACCGTTCGGTGAGATCACCGGCGCGGCGAGCGTCGGCGTGCCGGTCGGGCTTTCGGGCGGGCCTTCCGGCGCAATCGACGTCGGGTCGAACGACGCGTCCGTGGTCAGCACGATCTTGTCGATGATGAGGCCGTCCTCGCGCATCCACACGTTGACGGTATGCACGCCCGTGGAGTCCACGTTGAAGCTCGCGGCCGGGCCATCCATGGTGCTCTTCGACCACGTCAGGCTCGAGTTGAAACCGGTCATGCGGTCGGAGGTCTTGATCTCCTCGCCATTGAGGCCCGCGTGCACGGAGTCGTTGCGGCTGGCGCTGTCAGAATCGCCCAGGCCCCGAATCCACACGTAGTGCGTACCGGTTTCGACGAATTCAACGTCGAAGTCCAGCCGCGGGCTGTTGTTCGAGTAGTTTGAATTGACCGCCTGGCCGAGGTTCGGCGTGGCTTCCATGACGCCGAGGCCCGACTGACCGGGGGCTGACGTCAACGTCCAGAAGTGGTTGCCCTGCGGCGTGTTCTGCAGGAAGTTCTCGGTCTCCATCGACACGATGCCCTGCCCCGCAGTGGACTGCAGGAACAGGTCGCCGCCGCCACCGCCAGTGGTGATGGTGTAGTTGGCGCTCGCTTCCGGGCTGTCCGTGAAGCCGGACAGCACGGTGATGGCGCGCACGGTGGCGTCCGAGGTAAGCACGAACGGGCCGCTGTAAACGGGCGATGCGCTCGTGGGTGCCGTGTCGTCGGTCGTGAAGTGGATGGCCGCGCCCGAGTTCTCGGTCATCGTGACCGTGACCGAACCCAGGTACGAGCCGCTCTCCGGCGAGATGATCGGCGGCAGCAGCGTGTTGCTGATGGTGTAGTCGGCGCCGGATACCGGGCTGTCGTTAAAGCCGGACTGCACAGCAAACGCGCGCACCATCGCGTCGCTCGCAAGATTGAACGAGCCCACGTACAGGTTGGACGCGGTGGTTGGCACGCTGCCGTCCGTCTCGTAGTAGATTGTCGCGCCAGGCTCGGCGGAAATCGTGACGTCCACGGAGCCAAAGTAGGCACCGCCCTCCGGCGAGATCACCGGGGCGGCCAGCGTCGGCGCGCCGCGCGGGCTCTCCGCCGGGCCGGTGGCGCCGAAGTTCGTCGGGATGAGCGCCGGGTCGGTCGTGAGCACGATCTTGTCGACGATCAGACCGTCCTCGCGCATCCACACGTTGAGCGTATGCACGCCAGGCGTGGCAACCTGGAACTGCGCGACCGAGCCGCCGTCCATGGTGTTCTTTGACCACGACCAGCTTGTGTTGAAACCGGTAAGACGATCGGACGTGTTAATTTCCTGGCCGTCCAGGCCAATGTGCACCGAGTCGTTGACGCTGGCGGTGTTGCTGTCACCGAGGCCGCGCACCCACACGTAGTGCGTGCCGGTTTCGATGAATTCGATCTCGAAGTCGAGCTGCGGGCTCGTGGCCGCGTAGTTGCCGTTGAGCGTTGCGCCGGTGTTGGGCGTCGATTCCATCGCGGCGAGGCCAGACTGGCCGCCCGGCGTTACCGGTTCCCACGTGTGGTTGCCGCGCGGCGTCAGGGTGCTGTAGTTCTCGGCTTCCACCGACACGATGCCCTGGCCGGCGTTCGACTGCAGGAACAGGCCACTGCCGCCGCCGATCGTTTCAACAATGTAGGACTCCGAGGCTTCCGGGCTGTCGGTGAAGCCAGGCAGCACCGCGATGGCGCGCACCGTGGCGTCTTCCATCAGCACAAACGGCACCGTGTACAGCGGTGACTGGTCGGTCGGCACGCTGCCGTCGGTGGTGTAGTGAATCGCAGCGCCCGCCGTGTCGGTAATCGACACGATCACGGAGCCAAGGTAAGTGCCGCCTGCCGGGTCAATGGTCGGCGGCAGCAGCGTGTTGCTGATCGTGTAGCTTGCACTCGCGATTCCGCTGTCGTTATAGCCGGTGCGCGTGGCGATGGCCTGCACGGTGGCATCCGCCGTCAGCGTGAACGACCCGGTGTACAGCGTGGAGCTGGTCGTGGGCGCGCTGCCGTCAGTCGTGAAATAAACGTCGTTTTCAGCATCCGACGTAATTGTGACGTCGACGGAGCCGAAGTAGGCGCCGGCGTCGGGGCTGATGACAGGCTCTGGCAGTACCGGCAGACCGCGCGGGCTGGCCGGCGGGCCTTCGGCGCCGAAGGTGGTCGGATCGAGTCCGTTGTCTGTCGTCATCACGATCTTGTCGACGATGAGCCCGTCCTCGCGCATCCACACGTTGATGGTGTGCACGCCCGGCGACGGGATGTCGATGACGGCCGGCGAGCCACCGTCCATCGTGGTTCTTGACCAGGTCCAGGTCGACGGGAAGCCGGTGATGCGGTCGGACGTGTTGACCGCCCCGCCGTTCAGGCCAACGTGCACAGAGTCGTTGACGCCTGCGCTGTTGCCGTCACCGAGGCCGCGAATCCATACGTAGTGAGTACCGGACTCCACGAAGTTGATCTGGAAGTCCATGCGCGGGCTTTGCGTGACGTAGTTGCTGTTGCGCAGCGTGCCGTTGTTGGGCTGCGCTTCCATCGCGCCGGTGCCGGAGGCGCCGCCGGGCATCACCAGCTCCCAGGAATGGCCGCCCTGGGCAATGGTGCCGTTATTCTCTTCGGCTTCCATCGACAGCAGGCCCTGGCCGCCAGGATCCTGCTGGTACACGGTGCTGACCGTGTCGACCACGGTCACGAGCACCACCCAGTCTTCGTTGGGATCGGACGGCGGTGCGCCGAGGTCCAGCGTGAACTCGGCTTCGACCTGGATGGGCGCGCCCTCGAACTGGCCGCTGCGCGGGTTGAACCAGCGCTGCTCCAGCGTGCCGATGGTGGCGCCGACAGAGAGCGTGGCGGTCTGGTCTGCCGACGGCAGGTACACCGCGTAGACTTCGCCGTCTTTCGCAAACGCTTCGGCACCGCCGTGGATGCCGTTCTCGCCGCTTACCAGGTTGTCGGACGGCTCCATCTCCCAGAACGGCAGGTGGTCCAGCACGAACTTGCGGGCAATCCACATGTACTCGTAATGGGTTTCATACGCGCGGAAGTTGTCCAGGTTGGAGTCCTGGTTACGCACGAACAACTCGTGGCTGCCGCCGGACAGCATCGCGTCCCAGATGGCGCGTTTGCGGTAAACGTCGGGCGACAGCTGGTCGAGGCCAATGGACTCGTCCACGGATGCCGGCACGATGTGGCCGGCCTCGGCCGACTCGGTGCGGAAGTGTTCAATGGCCAGGCTGATGTCATCAGGACGCTGCCAGGTCTGGATGGAGAACACGCCAAAGCGCGTGTCGCCAACAAACGGACCCAGCGCCTGGATGTACGTGTTGCCGTGGTTGTGCACGGTTACCGGGTGGTCGTACGGGTCGGCGTCGTTGATGTACTGGGCAAACTCCTTGATGGTGTTCGGATCCAGCGGCAGCGCCAGGTTGTACTCCTCGGAGATGTTCCACTGCAGCGCGTTGAAGTGGCCGAAGCGGGCAATCAGTTCGCGGTAAAACAGCTTGCGCTCGACGCCGAGCGTGGCGTTGTCCAGCTCGTTCTTGTTGTTTGGCTCGCGGTCGCTCAGCACAAAGTGCAGGAAGATGTCGTTGCGCTGTGCGTGGTCCAGCGCGGTGTACCACTGCGTGAGCTTGCTGATGTCGTAGTGGACGTTGTCGTTGGACGGCGAGCCGTTGTTGTTGATGTTCGGGTCGGCAAACGGCCACACGTCCTTGCCGTCGGCGCCGATGTTCATCGGCATGAAATAGATGCTGTTCAGGTTTTGCGACGCCAGGTAGTTCAGCGCGCCGATTATGCCGCGGCCGTCTTCACTGACGCTCGGCGTGTCCGGCGAATCCCAGTCGGGGTCGCCGGGCTGCCAGTCGTTGATGTGCGGAATGAAGTCATGCTTGGCGTTGGGCGTGTTGTCGAAGCCCTCGAAGCCTAAGAAGTTCTCCGGGCTGTCCATGCCGCCCTTGATCCAGTAGCCGCCGTCGCGGAACTTGAAGTAGTGCTCGCCGATGGACTCGAGGCGGCCGTACTTCATGAAGCCGTCTGCGTTCGGGTCGAGCGCGGCCACCACGAAGTTGCCGTTGTCGCCGTCGAAGGACGCGGGCGTGCCGGCGCCGGGCGCCAGGTCCACGGCCACGTTGGTGCCACTGCGGAACGAGGCAGTGTAGGTCCAGGTGCCCGCTTCGTCCGGGGAGAAGCGCACGCGCCAGGCCTGGCCGGTGCTGCCGCCCTGGCCGTCGCCGTCAAAGAAGCCGGGAATGACGTAGGTGTTGCCCGAGGGCGCGGTGAAGGTGACCTGGAGCCGGTAGTCGAGGAACGGGTTTGGACTGTTGTCCATCTCGTCGTGAAGCGGTCCGGGGAAGTCCACGACAACGGTGTGCCATTTGATCAGCTCGCCGCTGACCGTGCCGGCGTTCGCCTGCACCGAGGCGATCGTCAGTAGCGCGATCGCGATTACCGTCCACGAGACGTATTTGAACCTGCGCAGCATGCAACTCTCCTTCGCAATGCCATTCGGCATTGAGCCGTTCCGTTTTTGGGCAATTCCGGAACCGTATTCAGCCAGGAGGCCACTGCAAATGCATTACGCCGCGTGGGCAGCCTCACCGTCCGGGGTGCGTGGTGGAGTGCTACCGATTGCGACTGGCTAGCGGCATCCTGCGCTGATCAGTTCGGAATCCTTGCCGAGTTTCGATATCTGCTTGGGGTGATGCAAAAAGTGTGCCCGGCCTGTACCTTGTTGTATTTCCAAGGGTAGATCGATTCCGGGCGGGCCGCCAGCACTGGTGTGTAAAAAACGTCGACAAGTGACGTAATGCATTGATAGTTGGCGGTGCCGGCTGTGGCAGGCGCACAAACCCGGGGGCCTCCGCTGCAGCGCTGGAGACCCTCGATGCTGAACCTGGTGTCTGGCGGGGTTAGGTCGGCGCTCAGCCGTCCAGTAATGAGATCAGCTCAGAAGCCCCTCATCCCGGTACCACTCGAACGTACGCCGCAGCCCCTCGTCAATGCCGACAGCCGGCTTGTAGCCCAGCTGGCTCTTGGCCTTCTCGATGGAAAAGGCCCGGTTCTGCCGGAACCAGTCCACGCGGCGCGGAAAGATCGGCGGGGTGATGCGAAACGGCTTGCACACCTTCTCGAACACGTGGCCCGCGATGATCAGCGGTGTGATCGGGAAATGGCGAATCTTGAGGTCCACTTCCATGGCCTGGCCAACCTTCGTGACGAGGCTCTCGATCGACAGGTATTCCTCATCGGCAATGAGGTACTCCTCGCCGTCGCCCACGCCTGGCTGGGCCGCCAGCATCAGCGCGTCCACGAGGTTGTCGATGTACAGCGGGTGGTAAAGCGTCTTGCCGCCGCCAAACATCGGGAAGCTGCCCGAGCCGACGCGCTTGAAGATCATGTAAAAGCGCTCGGGATCGCCCGGGCCGTAGATAGCGGCGGGACGAATGATCGTTGCCGGCAGGCCGTTGCGGTTGTACTCCTTCACGATGGGCTCGGCGTCGTACTTTGTTTGCTGGTAGTAGTCAGCGGCGTTGATCGGCCCGTTCTCGTCCCCTGGCGGGTTGTCCACGTTGCCGTGCACGCCGCAGGTGCTGCAGTACACGAACTTCTTCACCCCGGCCTCAACCGCGGCGTCGAGCACCACCTGGGTGCCGCCCACGTTGACCTCGGTGTAGTAGGAGTTTGGTACGTCCAGCTCGCGAAACGCTGCCGCGAGGTGCTGCACGACCTCCACACCCTGTATGGCCTCGGCAACCACCGCCTTGTCGGTGACGCTGCCAATGACCACCGTGGCGCCCCAGTCACGAAGCTGTTGGGTCTTGTGTCCTTCCTTGTAATCGAGGGCAACCACCTCGTTGCCTTCGTCCAGCAACCGCTTCACCAGCGCCTTGCCGGTAAAGCCGGTACCGCCGGTCACCAACACTTTCATTTGTTTACCGTCCTCTTAGAAATCCGCCGAGCGCGAGGAGTTCTTGCCGCCTCTTGCGCCATGGCCGCCAGCGCGGCGCGCCAATTATGTCGTATCGAGACGGCAAATGCTTGACCTGCATCACAGTTGGCGACGGCTGGCAAACGTATCTTTGCCACCTTATGATGAGCGCGCGCCGCGGGGCCGGGCGCCTGGCGACACGCTGGCGGCCTGCCCCCGGGTTCCGCCCCCTCACTACGCCGGGTTCTGCGACTGATGAGACGGTCTTTTTCGACGCGCAGCGTCACGGCAGCGTTTCTCCTCCTTCAGGCCCTCCTGGTGTCGCTGACCTTTCCGGTCACCGAGCTCTTTTCCGATTTGCCGCTGTTTCACATCGACAACGCTGCCCACTGGTACCGGATAACCACCGCCGCGAACCTGGCTGAATCCGGAAACGTCGTCGGTTACGACCCCTTCTTCAACGCCGGCACCGCCACCGGCATCGCCGCCAACCCGGCCGCCAAGGTGCCCGCGCTGCTCCTGGCG
>JBCAXP010000094.1:0-13070 GCA_038533995.1 Pseudomonadota bacterium | reverse complement strand
CAAGCCGGCCGACCGCGTCAGCCAGGTCGTATACCCGGTGGACAAGCGCCGCAAGCGGGAGCTGCTGTCGCATACCATCGGCGCAGGCAACTGGCGCCAGGTGCTGGTGTTTACGCGTACAAAGCACGGCGCCAACCGGCTGGCCGAACAACTCGGCCGCGACGGCATCGAGGCCGCCGCCATCCATGGCAACAAGTCGCAGGGGGCGCGCACGCGGGCGCTGGCCGGCTTCAAGTCCGGTGACGTACGGGTGCTCGTCGCCACCGACATTGCCGCTCGCGGCCTCGACATCGACCGGCTGCCCCACGTGGTCAATTTCGAGCTGCCCAATGTGCCCGAGGACTACGTGCACAGAATTGGCCGCACCGCACGGGCCGGGCAGGAAGGCAGCGCGGTCTCCCTTGTGTGCGTCGATGAACACAAGCTGCTTGCCGACATTGAGAAACTGCTGGGCACCAGGATTGAGCAGCAGGTAATCCCGGGCTACGAGCCCGATCCCAGCATTCGTGCCGAACCGATTCGCAATGGGCGCGGCGGCGGCAATCGCGGCCGCGGTGGACGAAGCGGAAAGCCGGGTGGGGCACGCGCAGGCCAGCGCAAGAACGGCCAGCAGCGCGGCCGCCGCAAAGCCGGCTAGCCGGCGTCTGCGCTAGCTGACGTCTGCGACTGCGTCGCGGACGGCCAGCAGCGCATCCTTGAGCGCCCTTGCCAGGGCGCCCTTGCGAAACGGCTTTTGCAGCAGCGGGCCGAGGCTTGCAATCGATTGTGTATCGACGAGGTTTTCAGCCGTAAGCCCTGACATAAGCACGATGGCAGTCTCCGGCGACTGGCTGCGCACGTGATGGGCGAGCTCAGCGCCGGAAATCCCGCCGGGCAGCACAACGTCGGTGAGCAGCACATCCACCGTCACACCCGACTCCAGTAACTCGATCGCCTCGGGCGCAGTTGGCACCGCTGCACACCGGTAACCCAGGTTGCGGAGCAGCGCTTCGGTGAGCCGGCGCACATGGGTATTGTCCTCAACCAGCAACACCACCTCGGCGTTGCCCTCTGGCATGCGCTGCGTGCGCGACGGCTCCGCCGCCACCTCGCCAGTCGCCGCGCGCGGCAGGTAGATACGAATGGTGGTGCCCTCGGACGGTGAGCTGTCGAGCTCAATGTGGCCGCCGGACTGCGTGACGAAACCGTAGATTGTGCTGAGTCCCAGGCCGCTGCCGGCACCGCCGGGTTTGGTCGTGAAGAAGGGTTCGAACGCGCGATCAGCCACCTCCGCGGACATTCCTTCACCTTCGTCCACAACTGTGAGCCTCACGTAGTCGCCCGGCACTAGTTTCGCCAGCGCAGCGTCGCCATTGCCGGGCGCCGAGATGTTCTCGGTGACGAAGCGCAGCACGCCGCCGTCCGGCATCGCATCGCGCGAGTTGATCGCGAGATTGAGAATGGCGTTTTCCAACTGTGACAGGTCGACCTCGCACTGCCACAGGTCGGGTTGCATGCTGAACACCACCTCGACGTCAGAACCGAGCGTGCGCACGACCAACTCGCTCATGGAGTCCAGCGTGTCATTCAGCCTGAGGGCCCTCGGCTGAAGAATCTGCTTGCGCGAGGCTGCAAGCAGGCGCTCGGTCAGCCTGGCGCCGGCCGACGCCGCTTCCATCGCCTGGCCGATGTAGCGAACCGGCTCACGGCCGGCGGGAAGCGACTGCTGCAGCAACTCAAGGTTGCCGGAAATGGCCTGCAGGATGTTGTTGAAATCATGCGCAAGGCCGCCCGTGAGCTGCCCCACCGCCTTCATCTTCTGCGCGTGCCGAAGCTGCTCCTCGGTGCGCCGCCATAGCGATATGTCGGCCGCAATCATGCCGATGCCCGTCAACCGGCCGGCGTCGTCGGTTACGGGAAACTTGATGACCTCGACCGTGCGGCCCGCGCCGTCCGGCGACGGCATCACGACTTCGCGAATCACCGACGACTCTCCCTCGACAATGGCCTGGTCCAGCTCGGCCATGGCATTGGCCACGTCGGCATTGCACCACTCTATCGGCTGCGCATCGCCGGCCGCCGGCGGCTCGACGCCGAACCAGCGGCAGAACGGCTCATTGGCGAGCAATACGCGGCCTTCCAGGTCACTTAGGAAAACCGCCTCTGGCGAATTCGACACGATGCCGTGCAAGCGCTCCTGGCTCTGCGCCACGCTGCGCATCGACTCATCGAGCCGGACCGCCATCGTGCGCAGCGTCGCCGACAGTCGCGCGATCTCATCGCCGCCCTCCACCTCAATGCCAGACTCGAAGTTACCCTGGGCAATTTCATCCGAGGCTTTCACGAGCTTTGCAACGCGTCGCGTCACCAGCGCATTCATCAACAGGCCGCTCATCGCGGCGAGCAAAGCGACCAGCAGCGCGACAACAAAAAGCTCCGTCGCAGCGGCTTGCCTGGCAATGGTCTGCCAGGGCGCAAGGTGAAAAGACATGCCAAGAAGGCCCACCCGCGGCGACAGCAGCTCACCAGGTTCCGGCGCCAGACGCAGCGGCACCAGCATCAGGAAATGGTCGCCGCTGGCATCGAGCTGGCTTGCGATTCGCATCGTGCGCCTGGAGTCTTCAAGCTTCGCGGCCATCTCATAGAAGCGTGTCTCGCTGACCGGCTTGCCAATCAGGCTCAGCGACGAGGCGTAGAGAACGGAATTGCTCTCGTCAAACAGTATCGTCGTCTCCGCAACGCCGAATGCGTTGGCACGCAGCACCCTGGTGCGCACCCCTTCCGAATCGCCGGCGCGGAGGGCAACCTGCAGATCGCTGGCAAAGCTATGGCCGATATTGGTGAGGTATTCCCGGCCGCGGCTCTGCGCCTGCTGCGTGGACACATAAACAGTAGTGACAAGCACAATCACTGCGCCCAGCAGGCCGACCCCAAAAGTCAGCGCGGGCACCAGGATGCGCAGCGGGTAGCGGGGACGAATCACGGCGGCGCTGCAACAATGCTGGTATCAACAAGCTCGCGCACGTCGATGGCCGTGCGTAGCCAGCCCTCACGCGACAGAAAGACGCGCTGGCGCTCAAGCGCCTGCACCAGGCCGCCGTCCTGCTCGGACATCAGGCGCAGGTTGTCATCCCGGTCGAGCATCGCTACCCCTTCGAACGAAGCCAGGTAATTTTGCTGTGACACATGACCACGCTGTTCAGACAGCGCCCCCGCGCGGGCGGGGTCCCGCTCATGAAGTGCCAGCGCTTCGAACCAGCCGTCAGCAAACGCGACGAGGTGCGCGCGCTTGCTGTTCAGGACTTGCTTACGCGCCACGAGCACGTCGACGATCTCTTCAGGAAAACTGCTGCTGTCTGCCATCACAAGGGCGCCGTCGTTGGCCAGCCGGCTCACTGTAGGTTCCCACGCAACTATCGCGTCTACCATGCCGGTGCGAAACGTGTGTTCGAACGACGCGTTGTCCACGTGCACCAGCGTGACGTCTGCCGGCGTCAAGCCCAGCAGTTCGAGTTGGCGTTGAAGCAGATAAGCACCGAGTGCGCTGGGCTCGTAACCCACACGCTTGCCCCGCAAGCCGGTTGGCGAAGAGGCCACTTCCTTCCTGGCGACCAGCGCATCGCCGCCGCGCGAATAATCGAGCACCATCACAATGCGGTGTCCCGGGTCGAGATCGGCCAGCTCAAGCGCGGTGCCGAGCGACACCACGGCCACGTCCAGTCCACCGGCGAGATAGCCGGGCAGGTAAGCCGCCGGGCCACCGCCCTCGATGAGCTCGATGCCGTACTCGCCGAAGTACTCCTGCTCGCTGGCGAGGTACGCCATTTCGTTTGGCGGCCAGATCGACAGGCCAATGCGAAGCTGCGCGGTCTCCTGCCCCTGGCAGGCAGCCAGCACACAGGCGACAAGCGCAACCAGCCACCGGCCGCGCGTATTCAGGATCGATGGCCGTCTCACGTCGCCGGCGATGCGTGCCGACGTATCAGGGCACGAGGCCGCTGGGTCCGGGTGCGCCAAAAACGCCTTCCTTCAAAATACCAAGATCGGCGAAGCTGACCGCGCCGTCACCATCGAGGTCGGCATCGGCATTCGCCGTGAAGAACACCGCCTTCATGGCGCCAACGTCTGCAAAGTTGACGACGCCATCGTTGTTGAGGTCCGCATCGCAGCGGTTGCCGTAGCCATCGGCATCGGTGTCACGCTGCGGTTCGTTGGCGGCCAGCAGGCAGTTGTCCTGCGGGTCGAGGTAGCCGTCAGCATCGTAATCCGCGGCCGGGTCCAGCACGCGGCCGTTCGCACCGGAAAAATTAACCGGTGTGTTGACAGCCTGCTCCAGGCTGATGCGGATTAGCGAGTGGACTCCGTCCACGGGCACCTGTCCGTCTACAACGTCGAACGTGTCGTAGGTGAACCACACCATCGTGTCGCCCTGCGGATCGAAAAAATTGTCGGGCACCACGTAGTCCGGCGCCGGCACGCCGGGCTGCGCCGCATAGGTCTCGGTGCCCATCAGGAACGACCCGTAGGTGGTATCGCCAACAAGGTCGTTTGGAAAGACGTAGTAGTGGTTGTTCGTGAAGAACCATCGGCCTTCGAGGCGCGTCTCGTCGGAGGAGCCACCAATCTCCCGCAGCTCGATGAACTGGATGGTGCCATCGGCATTGCTGTAGATTTCGGCTATGCGCCAAAGGTGAGAGCCTGCCGTCGCAGGCCCTGCACCGGCCATCAGGCAGAGCGACACCGCCGCTGCCGCGACACGGCGTTTGTTCATGGTGCAGTTACTCCCGTCCCGGGGCCACCCGGTTGTCTTGTCATCGGTACTCATGGCTATGCTCAGACAGTTTACGCGTACTCTCGCCGTCAGCATCCTGCCGTCAGTGGCTCTGTCCGCCTGCGTTACCGTCCCTACACCTTACCGCATTGTATCGTTCTCTACGCAAACTACCGTAATAGTTCGTGAACTGGGCATTGACGACGGCCGGCTCACTGCAGTCCATGATGCGAGTGAATTGCCTGACCAATTGAGGAACTGGTTGGCGGCAGACACGGCCAACGCCGCGTTGCTGGTGGCGGTAGACGGTGAGCTTCCCGCCGCCATGGCTGCACTCGCCGCACACGACCGGGTACAAACGGCGACGTTTCCGGCCTGCACGATCGCCGACATCCTGGCGATCTACGAGAGCCTCGGCGAAAGGCTGTCTGCATCAGACGAAGCATCGCGCGCGGTGCGCGAGCTGTCCACGGCGCTCGGCCGCATTTCCGGCTCCACGCTCGGGCGCCCGCGGCCCGCCGTCATCGTCGCAGAATCACGGGACACGGCATATGCGGGTATCGGGCTGGTTGGCGATGTCGTCGAGATTGCCGGCGGCGAGCACGTCCTGGAGCACGCCGGGCCACCGTGCAGCGCGCTCGGTGCTTCGCCCTGGAACGTCCACGCGCCTGAGATCCTGGTTGATGCACGGGAACCAGGCACGGCAGGTGAGTTGGCATTCAGGAGCGGCGAACGGCCTCGCGTCGAGCCGTTACCGCAGCTCGGCGCTCAACTTGAAAGTCTTGAACTCGTCGAGGCGGCAATCGCAGTGCGTGCCCTGCTTTTCTCCGACTACTGAGCCCGGAACCGGCCCCACCGCAACCGACCAAGACTCAGCAACGCCAGCAACGCCAGCGCACCGCCAGCGCCGCCACCGCCGGAGTCGCCGACGGGTGGTGGCGGCGTCACTGTTGGCGGCGGTTCCGGGGTCTCCGGGGGTGGCGTGTCGGCCTTGCTGATGTCGAGGTTGTAGATGCCGCCGCCCGTCTCTTCGTCGACCTGCGCGAGTAGCGAGTAGGTATAGTCACTGGCCTCAGTGGCATCGAAGAAGAAACTGCCTTCGCCGAAAATGAATCCGGTTGTCTCGGCGCCGCGCGTGACAGCCAGTGCCAGCGACGAGAAGTTAGCCGGGAAACCGACGTCGGTGAGCGTTACCGTTACCCGCTCGCCCTCCGCGGCACTGATCGTACCGAAGGCACCACCTTCTGGCGCAGCATTCACGGTTTCGATCAGGCTGGCGCCGGCTGCGTCGCGCGCCACCACCCCATACAGCCCGCTCTGGCCGGCCGAAGGCGTCGCCGACACCAGCACCCGATACGTGCCGGGCTCCACCTCGACATCAACCGTACCTGCGGCCACGAGCGAGCCGGCGAGCCCCGCCGGCCCGACGATGGCCGTATTCAATGCCGAAAGCGCCGCCGGGAATGCAAAATCAGTGACTGTTACAGTGACAGTGCCAGCCTGGCCGACATCAAATTCAGCGGCGATCCTGGAACTGCCCGCATCCTCAGTGGGTGGCGTCACAAGGTCAGCGAAGGACGAAACGCTGCCAGCATCGGTGCCCGTGTCCACCACGTAGCTACCGCCCGACGTCGCGGGATCAGCTTCTGCGTAAACCAGCAGTACATAGTCGCCTTCGGCCAGCTCGCCCTCGGCGCGCGGGTTGTCCTGGTCCACCGCCAGGCTCGCACCGGCGCCTGTCAGCACCCCCTGCAACGCGGCCAGCGGAGACGGAAATCCGACGTCAAAGCCTGACAGGTAGGCATCGCCGCCCGGCAGTGATACCAACTGGCGCTGCACCGCATCGCCGACGACGACAACGTCAGCCAGGAGCGGTTGTGCCTGCGCCTGCACATCGATCCGATAGGCGCCGTCGCCCCCGTTGCCTGCCTCGCTCTCGTCACCGTCATCGGCATCGGGGCTGGCCTGCGCACTGCTGAATACGCGGTAGTCGCCGGCCGGCAGCGTCAGTTCGTCGGACGACGAACCATTCAAGCGGGTGACCTCGCCTGACTGGGCATCCAGCACCAGGGCGTCCAGGCTGTCCATCGCTCGGGGTATCGACAGGTCCTGCACGGCGATCGACACCGCCTGTTCGCTGTCGAGCGAGAACTCGTAGGCACCGGCAACGGCAGGGCCGTCCGGCTGTTCCTGCTCGAGCGAGTCCAGGTAGCCGAACACGACGCTCTCATCCTGCGGATCAACCACGGACACTGACACCGTACCCACTACGTTCGGGGCCGCCGGCTGGGCGAAGACAAGCAGCGTCACTGAGGTATCAGTGGCCTCAAAGCTCGCCTCGCCCGGCTCTTCCAGCGTCGCGAGCAGCAGCACGTCATCGGCAACGGCAATGCTCAGCCCGGCGAAGGCAACGGGAAATTCGAGATCCTCGACAACCAATCGGTATTCGCCGGCCGCTGGCAATTCAATTTCAATTATGGCGCTCGGGCGTCCGTCGCTGACCGACAGGGTTTGGGCGCCGGCCGGCGAAGACATCGCCAGCCATGCTGCACACACGACTACGGCGAGACGGACGACTGCGCTTGAGTCATTCACGATGGGCTTCCGGTTGTGGAGGATTCACAGCGATTCGCCGGGTAGGCGGCGCCATCGGCGATGGCGGTCCGCAGCCGGCGAAGACGGGTCTGTTCAGTGTCCGGCAGCGCCTCGGCGTGCACGGGCGAAAGGGTCAATCGCGCCTGCTCAAACTCGCCTTGCTCGACGAGCACAGCGGCAAGGCGCAACTGGTAGAGCGCATTGTCCGGGTCGTAGCGCAGGGCGCTGCGATGCGCGCGTGCCGCGCGCGGCAGCTTGCACGCCCGCGCAAGCACCTGGCCAACGGTATCCAGCAGGCGTGGATCCTCGCCGGCATCGAGCCGTTCGACCAGGGCTACGGCTTCGGTGAGGTCTGCGCTGTCGCGGTCAGCCTCCAGAAGCAACATGGCGAGGTTGTTGAGCAACTGCGGCGCCTCCGGCTCTGCCTGGAGCAGTTCGCGATAGGCGGTGATGGCGCCGTCAACGTCGCCGCGCTCCGCCGTAACCCGCGCGCGTTCTGCGACGAGAGACGGCCGTGCGCCAGCGTGTTCGAGCGCATCGCGAATAAGTGCATCTGCGCGCTCCTCCTGCCCGAGAGCGCGCGCGAGCCGGGCCTGCCACAGCCACGGCTCTGCCCAATCCGGCTTGAGCTGCCTCGCCCTTGTGAAGTGACCGTCGGCTCCCCGCGCGTCATTCAGCTTCACGGCCACGCGGCCTAGCCAATGATGCGCGAGGGCATGTTTAGGGCTTTGCGCAATCGTGTTCTCCAGCAGCAGCCTTGCGTCTTCATACCGGGCGTCAGCCAGCAACCTGTCCACCAGCTCACGCAGCGGCTCGATCGCGTTGGGGGCCAGAGCAAGCGCGCGGCGCCATTGCTGCTCGGCCATTCCCGCGTTGCCCTGCGCCAGTGCGGCCCGGGCTGCCAGGTGGTAACCCAGCGGATTGCCGGGCGCGGCGGCCACCAGGCTTGCCGCATGCAGAGCGGCCTCGTCTGCCTGTTGCCGCCGAAGTGCGTGCCGCACCTTGAGCGCCATGCCCG
This sequence comes from Pseudomonadota bacterium, assembly GCA_038533995.1. Lineage (GTDB taxonomy): Bacteria > Pseudomonadota > Gammaproteobacteria > Steroidobacterales > JBCAXP01 > JBCAXP01. The sequence goes on along the minus strand of JBCAXP010000094.1, from coordinate 4,707 downwards.
TCAACGACTCCGGTTGGGCGGTCAGCAACTCGTCGGTGCGACGCTCGGACTCCTCAAACTCGCCCGCTTCGAACAGGTAAAGCGCCAGTAGCTGCGTGGCGCCGGGCGTGCCCTCGCTGGCGCGCAGTTCGGCGATGGCGGCCGCCTGTTCGCCGGTTACCCAAAGCGCCTCGGCCAGCAATGCCGGCACGTAACCCGAACCGCCGACGCGCGCGGCAAGACGCAGGTCGGCGACCGCGGACTGCGCGTCACCCTGATGCAGCTGCAGATAGCCTGACAACGCCAGCCCGTCAGCATCCCGAGGATTAATCACCAGTACTTCGTCCAGCAACTGGCGGGCAGCGTCGTACTCTCCCCTGCCGACGAGAATTCGCGCTACGTTTTTGCGCGCCACCAGGCCCACGGGGTGATCGCCGAGTTCCTCGATGCTGTTCCTGTACCCGCGCAGCGCACCGTCCACGTTACCCTTTCGCTCATCGATGCTCGCCAGCAGCAGCCGGAACTCCGGCACGTCATCGGTCGAACCGAGAAACGCCAGCAGGTTTGCGCCGGCGTCATCGAAGCGCTCCTGCCGGGCCAGCGCTTCTGCGAGAAACAGCTGCGCCGTCTGATCGTCGGGCGCCACCGAAAGGCGTTGACGCAGGGTCTGCTCCGCTTCCGACGCACGCCCGTCCCGCAACAGGAGCTGCGCGAGTCGGTAGTGGTCGCCAGCGGCATCGTCATTGAGTTCCACCAGGCGCCTTTGGGCCTCAACCGCGATGTCGATGCGCTGCATCGCCAGCGCCAGCGCCGAATAACTCTGTAGCAACCTGACGCTGTCCGGTCGTGCCTCGATACCCTCCTTCAGGGTGTTGAGGGCCGCCTCACGATGACCGTTGCGCTCCATCAGGTAGGCCATCAGGGCAACACCTTCCTCGTTGCCAGGGTCCAGCCGCAGCACGGTGTTGATGTCTACCAGCGCCGCGGCATACGCGCGCTGCTGGGCCAAGGCGCTTGCATGCGTCGTCAGGGCAAGCAGGTGTTCCGGCGATTTGAGCAGCACACGGTTGCACAAGGTCAGCGCCTGTTCGGGCTGACCTGCCATGACGTGGATGCGAGCCAGGCCAATCGCCGCGACGGCGTTTGCGCGCTCATACTGCAGCACGTTCTGGTAGTAGTTGGACGCGGCGCGCCACTCGCCCAGGCCTTCGGCCACATCCGCCGCCAGCAGCGAGGCATCGATAGACGTGGGGTCTATGCGCAGGGCGTTGCGCAGCTCGAGCCGTGCCTTCTCGGGATTGCCGGCATCAAGATGCGCCTGCGCCCGGTCCACGTGTTCTTCAAACACCTGTCCGGGGGACGAACAGCCGGACACGGCTGCAACCAGTAGCACAAGGCCACAGGCAGTCGCCCCATACCTGCATGTCCTCGCAGTTCGCAGCGCTCTCACTGGTTCGTCTCAGTAGTTGTAGTACTGGTTCGACTCGTCGCGGCTGTTGTTGAGTACAACTCCCGCGATGGGATGACCGTCGAGGATCTCGGCGGCGCGAGTCAGCATCGGTGCGGGCGTATGACCGTCGCGCACAACCAGCAGGCTGGCGCCGCAGCGCTCCACCATCAGGCGCGCATCCGGCGTTGCCAGCAGCGGCGGGAGATCAACGATAACGAGGCGCGAGGGGTCCGGCTGGCACAGCCTCGTGAGCATGTCCGCGGCGCGCTCGCTCGCCACGAGTTCCGAGGCATTGCTTCTTGCGCGCCGCACCGGCAATAGGGAAAGGCGATCAAAACCGGTCTCAAGCCGCATCGCCTCGATGTCGTCATGTCGACCGCTCAGGAAATCATCGACGCCGTGTAACGGCGCGGCGGCGAACAGGCGAGCAAGCGACGGGCGATGCAGGTCAAGATCCACGAGCACGGCACTGCGCCCTTCTTCGCGGGCAACGCTGATGGCGAGGTTTGCCGCGGTCAGTGACTTGCCGTCGCCGCTGATCGGGCTCACCACTGCCAGGCTGTTGGCCTGCAGGTCGCCAAGTCGTTGTAACGCGGTGGCACGAATGGTGTTGTAGGCGTTCGTGACATCCCGCGCGCTGTCGGGTGTCATCAGGCGGCGCTCCGCGAGTGCGGCCATGGAAGGGGCGGCAACCCCTGGCGACGACCCGGAGGCAGCGGGGTCTTCGCTGGCGTCGCGCAGAGGAACCACGGTGCGATCCGCATTGGCATGCCGGCTCATAGGCCCATCCTGCGCAGAAGGGACAACCACAGCGTACCGAGGGGCGACACGGTCAGGTGTACGAAGACGGCACTGGCCAGCATCGCGGCCATCGTACCCCCGGACCAGGCTATGGCTCGCGTCCTGGCACGCTGCCGGTCACCGGCGGTGACGATCGGAGGTACCGTCAGAATGAGGTTACCCGGCAGGTAATCGCGCAGCTCGCGCATGCCGTAGACCGTCCGGTCGAGGTTGCCGCGAACAGTGGCGTAGACAAGCGCGCTGGCGAGCGCGAGCACGAGGCTCAGCAGCACAAGGGCCGGGCGATTGGGCCACTCGGGCTCTTCTGGCCGCACCGGCGGCTCGATTAGCGTGAAGCGCTCCGACTTGCGTTCCACTTCCAGCGCCTGTGCGAGATTTGCCTCAAGGAGCTTCGCCTTGATCTCGCGGTATTTGGCAACGCCTGCCTCGTAATCGCGCGTAAGCATCCGGTGCCGACCCTCGACCTGCGGCGAGCTGTTGAGCCGTTCGCGGTAGTCGTCCTTGATCTGCTGCAGCGTGGCGAAGCGTTCCTGCCGTCCCGCGAGTTCAATGCGGGCGACATCCAGCGCAGCGGCAAGGTTCATGACCGCCGCATCGCTCTCAGAGGCATCCGGCAGCCCCTCTTCCCCATCGTCATCGACAGCTGTCGAAGATACTTCCGCAAGGGCCGCCAGCTCACGCTGCAGGCGGCGTACATCCGGATGGTCATCTGTGTAGCGGGTGAGCGCCTGGGCGAGTTCTGCCCGCAGGGAAGCCGCCTGCTGCGCGGGCGTGAGCAACACGCCTCGGGCGCCGTCGCCGTAATTGCGTACGTTTGCCTGCGCCATTGCCTGCGAGAGGCGGGTCTCCAGCATTACCACCTTCTCGCTTAAGGAGTTGATTTCGCTTTCCACAAGCGCGTACTCGCGATCGGTGCGATCCAGCAGCTGCAGGTTGGTTTGCGAAAACTCCGGCAAGCGATCGAAATTCTCGCTGCGGTAAGTGGCGAGCTCTTCTTCCAGCTCGGCAATCGTGAGTTCCAGCCGCTTGGCTTCCTCGCTGAGAAAGCGGGAAGTCTCTTCAGCCATCTCGGTCCGGTTTTTCAGGTTGCCAGACAGAAACAGCGACGTAAGCTCGTTCGCCACCCGAAATGCAACGGCCGGCCGCTCGTTTCGTATTGACAGGGTGAACGCAATCGTCGCAGACGTTAACCGGTTGCTGCGCGGATCGATAACGTCCGCGCTGATGTACTCAAGCTCGATGTCATCACGCATGCGCTCGAGGATTTTCTCCCGCGGCTCGAAGCGGCGCTCCTTCGCGTAGAGATCGTGACGCTTGATGATGTCCATGAGGTTGGCGCTCGTCATGACCCGCTGCGCCAGTACCTGGATGCGCTGCTTTGCGTACCCGGTGACGGTGGTCCGCACGAGGTCCTGCGGTACCTGCTGCTGTTCGATCAGAATTGTTGCACTGGCGCGATACTGCGCCGGCAACAACATTACGATGGCGGATCCCGTGACCAACACCGCCAGAAATGCCAGGGCAATGCCCACCCGGTAACGCTTGAAAAGCTCGAACTGGCGCTTCAGTTCCGCGCCGCGTTCTTCAGGGCCGTGCATCATCAGGCGGTGATTGATGGCGGCACCGCACGGCGCAGGCGGAGCAATGCGAGGGCGGAGAACAGCAGCACTATGCCAGCGGGCAGGGGTACCCGGGCGATGTCGGCAATTTGCACGCCAAACAGGCCAAGGCCAGCGGTGCTGCTGGTGACGCCAAAGACAATCGCAAAGAACTGACCGGGCTGGGACACCTGGAATTCGAACGCGCCAGCCTCACCCAGGGTACCGATCGTGGTGGTGCCGGACACCAGGGTCAGGGCGAGCTGGTCGAACGCCTCCGGAAACTCGTAGTCGGTCAGCCGGGCAAGATACGTACCGGGGCTGGTAATTTCGAACTGTGACACAATGCCCTGCGAACCTTCGATGAACTGCACCTCATCGAAAACAACGTTTAGTTGCGCGTCGTCAATCTCCACCATCTCCGCTCGGCAGGCACCACCCAGCAGTAGGCCGGTCGCAAACAGCGTCCAGGCGAGCAGCACTGCGCGAGGCAAACTCCGCTTAGCCATCGACCAGCACCCCGACGCTCTCGTCCTGCTCACTGACCACATCCGATTCTGCCGGCGCCCGGCGCGGTGTGAGAAGCGCGTGTTCCCGCGCCTGGTCATGCAGGCGGTCAAGCCCGCAGCGCCCGTCGCCCGACAGCTCAGAATTTTCCGGCCCAAGGGCCCCCATCTGCGCCAGTGTCGACAGCAGCGCCACGTCTTTCGCGCTGACCCTGTCCTCGGCGGATTCCGTACCGTCGTTTAGCACCTGTGAGATTCGCGTTGCGTCCATATTAAAGTGTTCAGTGAGTTCGCTGCCCAGGTCGAGGAACAGGGGAAGCAGGTGTTGACCGTGTGTGGCCGTGCTGTGGAGGGGCCCGAGTCGCTTGAACAA
>JBCAXP010000093.1:0-13111 GCA_038533995.1 Pseudomonadota bacterium | reverse complement strand
CGTGAGGCTCACACTGACCAGCAGCAGGGCCGCCATGAGGTAAAGCGGGCCGGTCGTGTCATCACCGTTGGCCGCCATGTCTGTCGCCCGCGCTCCGAATACCAGCACCGGCACAATAAGCGGAAGCACCAGGATGGACAACAGCAGGCCGCCGCGGTTCAGGCTCACCGTGAGTGCATCAGCCACCGTTGTCACCAGTGCCAGCACCGGCGTTCCGAGCGCCAGTGACAACATCATCGTTGGCATTGCTGACGCCGGCAAGTGCAGACCCACCGCGGCCAGTGGCGAAATCAGTACGATCGGCAGACCGGTGACCAGCCATTGGGCGAACGTGCGGCCCAGTGTCAGCACCGCCAGCGGCTGGGGGCTCAGCGCCATTTGCTCAAGCGTGCCGTCGTCAAAATCGCCGCGAAAGAGGCCCGCAAAGCCCAGCAGTGCCGCGAGCAACGCAGCAACCCAGACCACGCCAGGGGCAATCGCCCGCAGGATCGCGGGTTCCGGGCTGATCGCGAGCGGGAACAGCGCCGTGATAATCGCGAAGAACATGAGCGGGTTGGCCATGTCACCATAACGCCGCAGCGACAGCTTGAGGTCCCGGCGCGTTTGCGCGACGAACGCGGTGGCGATGCCGGTAATCATGCCGTGCCAATCTGCACGCTGTGCACAGTGATGCCATCCAGGGGTACCGGGTGGTGCGTGCTCATCACCGCTATGCCGCCACGCTCCACGTGCTCGCAGATTTGCTGCTGCGCCCACTCACGGCCGGCAACGTCGAGGTTGGCCACGGGCTCATCGAGTATCCACAGCGCCGCAGCCAGACCCAGCGTCCGCGCCAGCGCGACTCGCCGGCGCTGCCCAGCGGACAGGCGCGCAACTGGCAGCCGCGCCTGCGCCGTAACGCCGGCGTTGTCGAGATAGTCGTCAACGCGCCCAAGCAGGTCCGGCGAGTGCAGCCGCCAGGCCGCAAGCAGGTTCTCCCGCGGCGTCAGGTCTCCCTTCAGACCGTCACGGTGCCCCAGCCAGGCGAGCGCACGCTGGAACTCGATGTTGCCCGCACCGATGGGCTGCCCGTCCCACGAGACATGGCCGGTTTCTGTCGTTGTAAGGCCGCACAGGCTGCGCAGTAACGTCGTTTTGCCGGCGCCATTGGGTCCGGTGATGACCACTGCTTCGCCTGCCGCCGCGTGGAAACTCAGCTCCCTAAACAGGCAGCGGTCGCCGCGCCAGACCATCAGGTCATGCGCCGCCAGCCGCGGCGAACCTGCGGAATTAGTCACAGAGTTAACCGACGGGAACGGCGCGCTTGCCAAGCGGCGCGAAGGAAATGCCGGCGAGCTTGAAGTGTGCGAGACCGAACGGGATGCCGATGATAGTCAGGCAGGTAAGGACTCCGAGCACGGCGTGCAGGAGGAAAAGCCAGACGCCGGCAAGCACGATCCACAGAATGTTGGCAATGGTGGTGCCCGCGATCCGCTCTTCCCCGGTCAGCTCTGCGCTGACCAGCTGCCGCCCGAACGGCAGCGCGGCAAAACCTGCAATACGAAAAGCGGCGATGGCGAACGGGATTCCGACGACGGTGATCGCGAGCAACGCGCCTGCAGCGAGCCAGAACAGGAAGCAGCCGACGCCGGCGCCAAACACCAGCCACAGGACGTTGCCAAGTATTGCCAGTGGACTCATGGCAACCCGCTAGTCGAACTGCTTCATGAAGGCGTTGAGGCGCTCGCTGACACTTGTGACTTCGTCGCGCAGTGCGCGCACCTCCTGCTCGAGCGCTGCGACCCGTGCGCCTTCATCACTGACCGGTGCGGCGGGTGCCTCTGATGGCGTGTACTCGACGTCGCCCGCTACCAGGTGCGCAAAGCGTGCCTCCTTGTGCCCGGGGGATACGGGAAGCTGCGTAACGTACGGCCCGTCTTCCCGCTCCTGCAGGCGGCTGAGCACGTCGCCAACCTCGGCGGTGTCCTGGAATGCATGGAGCCGCGCGCTGTGGGTGCGCAGTTCGCCACGGGTCTGCGGACCGCGCAGGAACAGAAGGCACATCACGGCAAGCTCGTCGCGCGCGAAGCTGAACTCGGGACTCAGCCTGTCGTGCAGGCGGTGGGCGTACTTGACGACCCGGCTGCCAGCGCTGCTGCGAGTTGCCGCAAACGTGCGTTTGACCAGGGCGTCCAGTGCCTCCTGCACCGTGGAGGCATCCAGCGCCATCACCGGGTCGCGGCTGGTTTTCTGGTTGCAGGCCGTGGTGACGGCGTTTAGCGATAACGGGTACGCGTCCGGCGTTGTGGATTCTTTCTCCACCAGACAGCCGAGCACCCGAACCTCGATGGCTGTGAGCTGCGTATCCATCAGTGGCGTGGCCCTGTGTTGGTGCCCGAGGCCGGGATCGAACCGGCATGGCCGCTATGGCCGGCGGATTTTAAGTCCGCTGCGTCTACCAATTCCGCCACCCGGGCTGGAGATTAGCTGTGAAGTCCAGGGAAAGGTTGGCCGATAAATGGGAGGCCAGTGAAATGGAGGCTAGGGTCGGAATCGAACCGGCGTACACGGCTTTGCAGGCCGCTGCATAACCACTCTGCCACCTAGCCATTACGTCCAGCGTTTTTTGGAGCGGGAAACCGGGTTCGAACCGGCGACCTCAACCTTGGCAAGGTTGCGCTCTACCAACTGAGCTATTCCCGCACGCGTTTTGAAAGACTGCGTATTGTAGCCGCTGTCCGGAGGCTGTCAACAGCAAATCACGGCTCATGAGTTCGCTCGACTGAGCGTCGGCCACGCCGCTCGCAGGTAGAGGGTCATGGACCAGAGGGTGAGCGCCCCGGCCACGATCAGCAGCAGCATGCCGATCTCGTAGATTGGAATACCGTACAGCGGCACCCGGAACAGCATGAACGCGATGGCGATGATCTGCACCGTGGTCTTCACCTTGCCCACGGCCGATACCGCCACCCGGCCCCGCTCACCCAGCGCGGCCATCCACTCGCGCAGCGCGGAAATCGTGATCTCGCGGCCGATAATGATCGCCGCCGACAGCGCAACGAGCACGCTGTAGCGCGACTGGTCGGCCTGCACCAGCAGCAGCAGCGCGACTGCCACCATCAGCTTGTCGGCCACCGGATCGAGAAAAGCGCCAAAGCTCGAGGTCTGGTTGAGCTTGCGCGCGTAGTAGCCGTCCAGCCAGTCGGTGAGGCCAGCAAGCAGGAAAATCAGGGATGTCGCCGGGTGCGCCCACGGAAAGGGCATGTAAAAGATCAGCACAAACAGCGGAATCAACGCGATTCGGATCCACGTCAATGTGTTGGGTAGGTTCTTCAAAGCTGGTCCGATTCAGGTGGCCGCGTGAAAGGTGTCATATATTACCTTGGCCAGTTTCCGGCTGATACCGTGCACTTTCGCCAGGTCGTCAACGCCGGCGCGCACGACCCCCTGCAGGCCGCCAAAGTGTGCCAGGAGCTCCTTGCGGCGCTTGGGCCCGAGCCCCGGGATGTCCTCGAGCACCGAGGTCTTCCGGGCCTTCGCCCGCCGGCCACGATGGCCCGTTATGGCAAAGCGATGCGCCTCATCCCGTACCTGTTGAATGAGGTGCAGCGGCGGCGACATGGCTGACGGCGAGATGACCCGCCCGCTCGGGTGCAGGTGCAGCTGCTCCATGCCGGCCTTCCGCGTGGGTCCTTTCGCGACGCCCACCAGCGCGATTTCCTGGAGCTGAAGGTCCTCAAGCACCGCGGCCGCCTCTGCAACCTGCCCCTTGCCACCGTCGACCAGCAAGAGGTCCGGCACCGGTGCTTCGCCGCGCTTGACCCGGGTGTACCGGCGCTGCAGGGCCTGGCGCATCGCGCCGTAATCATCGCCCGGCGCTACGTCGGCGATGTTGAAGCGCCGGTAGTCGCTCTTGCGCGGGCCGCCCTCGTCGAACACGACGCACGAGGCCACGGTGGCCTCACCGCTCGTGTGGCTGATATCGAAGCACTCGATTCGCCGCGGCACCTCGTCGAGTTCCACCAGGTCGCGCAGACCGTCGAGTTGCTCGCGCACCGCGGCCTTGCCGGCGGCGCGCATCTGCGCCGCCTGCTCGGCATTGGTACGCGCCATGTCGATCCAGCGGGCCCGCCGGCCGCGCACGCGATGCCGAATGGCCACGCGATGGCCGGCGCGTCCAGCAAAGACTTCGGCGAGCAGTGCCTCGTCCTGCACTTCGGCATTCACCAGGATCTCGGGCGGCGCTCCCCGGCTGAGGTAGTACTGCGGCAGGAAGGCGCCGATGACCTCGGTGGCCGACGTGCCCGAGCTGGCGCGCGGAAACCACGTGCGGGTGCCGAGGTTGCGGCCGGCGCGAATGAACATCACGGCCACGCAGGGCACGCCGCCTTCCAGCACTGCGGCGATCACGTCGAAGTCGCCACTGTCGCCGTCGGCGACGAACTGCTGCTCCTCGATGCGCTTGAGGCTGGCGATCTGGTCCCGGTAGCGCGCCGCCTGCTCATAGTCGAGGGCCTTTGCGGCCTCCTCCATGCGCCGGGCGAGGTCTTTCGTGACCTCGGCGTTTCGGCCCTGCAGAAACAGCGTGGCGAGTTTCACATCCCGGGCGTAGTCATCGGCGTCGATCAGGCCGACGCACGGCGCCGAGCAGCGTTTGATCTGGTACTGCAGGCAGGGCCGCGAGCGGTTGGCAAAAAACGTGTCCTCGCACTGGCGAAGCTGAAACAGCTTTTGCAGGTGTAGCAGGGTCTCACGCACGGAGCGCGCACTGGGATACGGCCCGTAGTAGGCCTCTCCTTTCTTCTTCGGGCCCCGGTGAAATGTGAGCCGCGGGAACTCCTGGGTGCTCGTTACGCGGATGTACGGGAAACTCTTGTCATCCCGCAGCAGTACGTTGTACCGGGGCTTGTGCTCCTTGACGAGGTTGTCTTCCAGCAGCAGAGCTTCGGTCTCGGTGTTCGTTACCGTTACCTCGATGCGCGCAATCTGGTTGACCATCGCCATGGTCTTCGCGTCGTAGGCACCGCCGTGAAAGTAGCTCGAGACCCGGTCGCGAAGCGCGTGGGCCTTGCCAACGTAGATAATGTCGCCGCGGGCGTCGATCATGCGGTAGACGCCAGGACGGGTCGTCAGGTTGCCCAGGAACTCCTTGACGTTGAAGGCGCGTTCCTCCGTGCGATCGGCATCGGCGGTGTCGTCGGTCATCGTGCGCCCCACTTAAGCACGATCAGGCGGCGCGGCTTGCGTCCACCAGCGCACGCGCCCGACCCAGCACCGAGGAAAACATCGCGGGGGTCAGGCGCCGGGTTTGCGTGTTGTACCGGCTGCAGTGGTAGGAGTCGAGCAGCGTCAGCCCGTCTAGCTCGTATTCCGCCTCATGGCCAAATTTCAACGCGTTCTGCTTGAGTCCGAGCGCGCGCAGCACTGCCTTGTGGGCAATCGAGCCCAGCGCGAGAATCACCCCCGGGCGCGGAAGAGCCTCAATTTCCACTTGCAGGTAGCTGTTGCAGTTAGCAATTTCGCTTCCAATCGGTTTGTTCTGCGGAGGCAGGCACTTCACCGCGTTCGTAATGCGGCAATCGATGAGCTGCAGCCCGTCATCGATGCTTGTGGCTTCCGCCTGATTCGCGAAGCCATGCTCGAACAGCGTGGCGTAGAGCATGATACCGGCGTGGTCGCCGGTGAACGGCCGCCCGGTGGCGTTGGCGCCATGCATGCCTGGCGCAAGGCCCACCACGAGCAGGCGGGCAGCGTCGTCGCCGAACGGCGGCACTGGCGCAGCGTGGTACCCGGGCTCGCGTTCGCGGACGTCAACGAGGAATTCGGCAAGCCGCGGACACCGTGTGCACTGCGGATCAAAGGCGCAACTGGTGTTCACGCCGGCCTCAGACTGGATTCAACATGCATGGAAAGGCTCGGTTGCTCGGGCCCCGGCGGCCTGCGGAGCCATCCGGGAAACGCACGGACGCGACGCCGGCGAGGCAACCCGCCGGTGTCGCGCGATGGATAGTGCTAAGAATACCGCCGGAAGTCCAACGGGAGGAGCAATCGGCCGTTCGCGGCCCGCTAGCCGGCGTCCTCGAACTGTGCCTCTTCCGTCGATCCGGCGAGAGCGGTGATGGATGACTGGCCCGCGCTGATCACCTGTGTGACAGCGTCGAAGTAGCCTGCGCCCACCTCGCGCTGGTGCTTGGTCGCCGTGTAGCCGACAGGCTCGGCGCCGAACTCGGCTTCCTGCAGCTCCACGTAAGCGGCCATCTGGCGGTCACGGTAGCCGCGGGCCAGGTCGAACATGCTGTAGTTCAGCGCGTGGAAGCCGGCAAGCGTGATGAACTGGAACTTGTAGCCCATGGCGCCAAGCTCGTTCTGGAACTTCGCGATCGTGGCGTCATCGAGGTGCTTCTTCCAGTTGAAGGAAGGCGAGCAGTTGTAGGCCAGCATCTGGTCTGGATACTCGGCGTGAATCGCGTCCGCGAAGCGCTTTGCCTGCTCGAGGTCCGGCACGCTGGTTTCGCACCAGACAAGGTCGGCGTACGGCGCGTACGCAAGTCCGCGGGCAATCGCCTGGTCGAGGCCGGCGTTCACGCGGAAGAAACCTTCCACCGTGCGCTCGCCCTTCCGGATGAACGGGCGGTCACGCTCGTCAATGTCTGACGTCAGCAGGTTGGCGGCGTCCGCGTCGGTGCGTGCGACGATAAAGGTCGGCACGCCGCTGATGTCGGCCGCCAGCCGTGCCGCGGTGAGCTTCGCCACTGCCTCGCTGGTCGGCACCAGCACCTTGCCGCCCATGTGGCCGCACTTCTTCGCTGACGAGAGCTGGTCTTCGAAGTGCACGCCGGCGGCGCCGGCTTCGATCATCGCCTTGGTAAGTTCGAAGGCGTTCAGTACGCCGCCAAAGCCGGCCTCGGCGTCGGCAACGATCGGCACGTACCAGTCGATACTGTCGTCGCCCTCGGCGTGATGAATCTGGTCGGCGCGCTGAAGGGTGTTGTTGATGCGGCTGACAACGGAAGGCACAGAGTCGGCGGGGTACAGGCTCTGGTCCGGGTACATCTGGCCTGCCAGGTTGGCATCGCCGGCGACCTGCCAGCCAGAAAGGTAGACAGCCTCGAGCCCGGCCTTCACCTGTTGCATGGCCTGGTTGCCGGTCAGGGCACCCAGCGCGTTCACGTAGGGTTTCTCGTGAAGTTGTCTCCAGAGCCGCTCGGCGCCGTTGCGGGCCAGTGTGTGTTCAACCGTCAGCGTTCCCCGCAGCCTGATGACGTCTTCCGCCGAGTAGTCTCGTTTGACGCCTGCCCAGCGCTCGCTGGTTTCCCACTCTGACTGCAACTGCTCCGCTGACTGTTGTGCCATTTCCGGTACCCCTCATCTGGTCCCTGCTGCATTGCAATATGCAGCTTCTGGCGCCATTATTGCGGCTATGCAGCAAAACGTAAAGCGCCGCGGTGCGAACAGGAGGCCTCTTGCCCCGTCCCCAGAACCCAGACGCACCCCTTTGCACCTCAACATGATTCCACCCAAACTTTTCAATACAAACTGTTATGAATGATTTTTCACGTGGAAAGGCCGGCGGACTTATCCGTATAATCCGCAATCGCCCGACTCGTGCTGGCCCTCTCGGGGCTGGCAAACGGGTTTCCAATGGCGCAAAATTCGCCCATGAAGCAGACAATTCAGCAGAAAGGGACGGCGCGGTGAGTAACCCAGGCATCGGTATTGCACTTGGCAGTGGCGCTGCTCGTGGCTGGGCGCACATTGGTGTTCTCAGGGCACTTGAAGAACGCGGCATTCGCCCCGGTGTGGTCTGCGGCGCGTCCATCGGCTCCCTCGTGGCAGCGGCCTGCGCAAGCGGCCAGCTCGACACCCTGGAAGACTGGGTGCGCGGACTCAGTCGCATGGACGTGGTCCGGCTGCTGGACACCGGCTTTCGCGGCGGCTTCATGACCGGGACCCGCGTGATGACCGCCGTGGGCACGCAGCTCGAGGACAAGGACATCGAGACCCTGCCGGTACGCTTTGGCGCGGTCGCCACGGACCTGCAGACCGGCCGCGAGGTCTGGCTGCGTTCAGGCCCGATGCTGTCTGCCGTGCGCGCCTCGAGCGGCCTCCCCGGCCTGTTCTCCCCGATTCAGCACGGCGGACGCTGGCTGATCGACGGCGGCGTGGTGAACCCCGTACCCGTGTCGATGTGCCACGCGCTGGGCGCCGACGTGGTAATCGCGGTGAACCTCAACGCCGACCTGGTGCGGCGCCGAAGCCAGCGGCCGCCGCCGAAACCCGCGAAGAAAAAAGAGGAAAAACAGCAGGATGAAGCCTCTGTTTTCGGTAGATTCGCAGGTGCGGTGAGCGACCTCTTCAAAGGCGACAGCGACCCGTCCGCCGAGGAGCCTGGCATCTTCGACGTCGTGGGTGCCTCCATCAACATCATGCAGGAGCGCATCACCCGCAGCCGCATGGCCGGCGAACCGCCGGAGCTGACGATTTCGCCGAAGGTCGGCGACTTCCAGCTCATGGATTTTCATCGCGCGGACGAAGCGATCGAGGCGGGCCGGCAAGCCGTCGAGGCGGTGGAGGATCAGCTGGAACGCATGGGGCCGGGTGCCCAGCACCCGCCGAACCCCGGCTAGGAAGCCTGCGGCGCCGACGCGCGGCGTAGGCTCAGGTACGTACGCTGGCGATGCGTATCGCCAGCTCGAGCGCCTGTTCGTAGTTCAGCCGCGGGTCCACCTGCGAGCGGTAGGCGCGCTTCAAGTCTTCATCCTGCAGGCCCCGGGCACCGCCGGTGCACTCCGTAACGTCGTCGCCGGTCAGCTCGATGTGCACGCCACCGAGATGGCTTCCCATCTCTGCGTGCACCCGGAACGCCGACTCAACCTCGGACAGCACGTTGTCAAAGCGGCGCGTCTTGTAGCCTTCCGCCGTGGTCTCGGTGTTGCCGTGCATCGGGTCGCAGCTCCAAAGCACGGTTGTGCCGGTAGCGCGCACCGCTTCAATGAGTGGCGGCAGCTGCGCGTCGACGTTGTTCGCACCGAAGCGGTGGATCAGCGTCAGGCGACCGGGCTCGTCGTCCGGGTTCAGAATGCCAATCAGCTCCTGCAGCCATTCCGCCGTCATGCCCGGGCCGAGCTTGATGGCGATCGGGTTGACCACGCCGCGGAAGTACTCCACGTGGGCGCCGTCCACCGCTGCCGTGCGCATGCCGATCCAGGGGAAATGGGCGGCGAGGTTGTACCAGGCGCCGCGGCGCTCGAGGAACCGCGTCTGCGCCTGCTCGTAGTGCAGATGCAGGCCCTCGTGGCTCGAGAAAAAGTCCATGCGGTTTGTCTGGTGCACCCGCTGACCGGAGATCGACTCGAAGAACACGAGCGAATTACGAATCGACTCGACGATCTGGTGGTACTTCTGCTCCTGGGGTGACTGCCCCATGAAAGACAGGTCCCAGTATTCCGGGTGGTGCAGGTCGGCAAAGCCGCCGTCAACGAGCGAACGAACGAAATTCAGCGTCAGCGCGGCCCGCGAGTAACCCTTCAGCAGCAGCTGGGGATCCGGCACGCGGTCATCCTTCGTAAAGGGCGACCGGTTAATAAGGTCGCCCCGGTAACTGGGCAACGACACGCCATTTCGCGTTTCCATGTCCGCAGAGCGCGGCTTGGCGTATTGCCCGGCGATGCGCCCTACCCGCACGACAGGTTTCTTCATGCCGTGCAGCAGCACCACGCTCATCTGCAGAATGATTTTCAGCTGGCGCGCAATGCGGTCCGATTCGCACTCGTCGAAGCTCTCGGCGCAGTCGCCACCCTGGAGCAGGAAGCGCTTGCCCTGCTGGGCCTCGGCAATCTGCTTTTTGAGCTTGTCCACTTCGCCCGACGTCACCAGCGGTGGCAGTCGGCTGAGCGTGCCAATGGCTTCGCTCAAGGCTTCTGCGTCGGGGTACGTGGCCTGCTGGCTCGCGCTGCGAGCCTGCCAGCTGGCCGGGCTCCAGTCGTCAAAGATTTCCGTGTCAGTCATAGCCGCATCATGCCCCAGCCGGTTGCGGCGGTGCAATAGGCCCGCGCCATATGTAAACGAAGCGTCAAATACGGCCAATTCAACGGCCCCGGCACTGGCATCCCCCCACCGTACTTGGCAGAATGCGCCCCTGCTTTGCCCGCCCGCCGGGCCTTTACCCGAATGACCTGCCGCCGCTGCCGGCGACCCCGCCTCGCGCAGCCCGCCGGTCCGGAGAAAAACACATGAAAGACATCCTTAACTCACTCGGCCTGTCTGACAACAACCCGGGTGCCTGGTCGTCAACCGAAGGCTGGTCTTCGACCACCGGCGCCGGCCTTATCGAGTCCATCAACCCGGCCACCGGCAAGGTTATTGCGACGGTAAATGCCGCCAGTCAGGACGACTACGAAGCAGTCATCGAAGCCAGCCGCGCCGCGCAGGCCGAGTGGCGCAAGATACCAGCGCCACAGCGCGGCGAGGCCGTGCGCCTGGTCAACGAGGAGCTGCGCCGGCACAAGGACGCTCTCGGCAGCCTGGTGTCCCTGGAAATGGGCAAGATCAAGGCAGAGGGCGACGGCGAAGTGCAGGAAATGATCGACATCGGCGACTTTGCGGTCGGCCAGTCACGCATGCTTTACGGCAACACCATGCACTCCGAACGGCCGCAGCACCGGATGTACGAGCAGTGGCATCCGCTCGGCATCGTCGGCATCATCTCGGCATTCAACTTTCCCGTGGCGGTGTGGTCCTGGAACGCCTTCATCGCCGCTATTGCCGGCAACGTCAGCATCTGGAAACCCTCTCCGAAGACCGCACTGTGCGCCCTGGCCGTTCAAAACATCTGCAATCGCGCGCTGGAGAACCAGGGCTACCCGGGCATCTTCCAGCTCTTCATTGAGGACGGCAACACCCTTGCGCAGCGCTTTGTCGACGACCGCCGGGTGGACCTGGTGTCGTTCACAGGCAGCACCGCCGTCGGCCGACAGGTCGGCGAACGGGTGGCAGCCCGCATGGGACGCAGCCTGCTGGAGCTCGGCGGCAACAACGCGCTCATCGTGGACAAGGACGCCAACCTCGAACTCACGGTGCCTGCCATCGTGTTCGGCGCGGTCGGCACGGCCGGTCAGCGGTGCACCACTACCCGGCGCGTGCTCGTGCATGAGGATCTTGCGGACACGCTGTGCGAGAAGCTCGTGTCGGCCTACGGCCAGGTGCGCATTGGCGACCCGCTCGAGACTGATACGCTCATGGGACCGCTCATCGACGAGGCCTCTGTTGAGCGCTACGAGGCAGCGTTAGCCAAAGCCCGTGAGGCTGGCGGTGAGGTTCTCACCGGCGGAAGCCGCGTCGATCGTGACGGCTACTTCGTAACACCGGCAATTGTGCGGGCGAATAATGACTGGGACATCGTGCAGCACGAGACCTTCGCGCCGATTCTTTACATAATCACCTACAAGGATCTCGACGAGGCCATCGCCATGCAGAACGCTGTTGTGCAGGGGCTGTCGTCGGCCATCTTCACTGACAACGTGCAAACCGCAGAGCAATTCCTTTCCTCGGTCGGCAGCGACTGCGGCATTGCCAACGTCAACATCGGCACGTCTGGCGCCGAGATTGGTGGCGCCTTCGGCGGTGAGAAAGAAACCGGCGGCGGTCGTGAAGCGGGTTCCGACTCCTGGAAGGCCTACATGCGCCGTCAGACGAACACCATCAACTGGGGCACTACCCTGCCGCTGGCGCAGGGCATCAAGTTCGACCTGTAAGCTGCTACCCCGCGCGGCGCCACCTCGGCGTCGCGCGCCATTCCGTTAGCCACTGCGCCTCGGGCTGTCGCGATTCAAACCCGCCACGGATTTTTGTCATCTAAGTGACAAACAGACAGGCAGGCTTCGTATTCGTGCATAATGTTCGCAGCAAAAACAATTGACTACGCAATGGCCACAGTGACCGATCCGGTTCGAGGCGACAGTGCCGAAGAGCAACAGCTGATCGACCTGGCAGCAGCCGGCGACCAGCGGGCCTTCGAGGCGCTGTATCGCGAGCACGTTGGCCGGGTGTACGCCGTGTGCCTGCGCATGACGGCGAACCCGGCGAAAGCCGAGGAATGCACACAGCTTGCGTTTGTGCGCGCCTGGCAGAAGCTCGCCGGCTTCGAAAAGCGCAGCAAGCTATCGTCCTGGCTGCACCGGATTGCGGTCAACGAGGTGCTGGGCATGCAGCGCTCAGAGGCGCGCACGCAGCGGCACCTGTGCGCGGTCGATCCCGAGGACGACCGCATGGCTGCCGACGGTAAGCCGCACAGCATCGACCACGAACTCGACCTGGAGCAGGCCATTGCCGCCCTGCCGGAGGGCGCAAGGCACGTATTCGTGCTGTACGCCGTGTATGGCTACAGTCATGAAGAAGCCGGAAAGGCACTCGATATCGCCATTGGCACCAGCAAGGCACAGTTACATCGCGCACGCAGACTGCTGCGTGGGAGTCTCGAATGACCACTGACAATTTCAACAACGGGCCAACCCCGACCGACGAAGCGCTGCGGCGCGCCGCCGCCCGCCTGCCGGACAGCATTGAACCGGCGCGCGACCTGTGGCCGGACATTGCCAAAGCGATAGCGACCGGTAGCGAGGACGGCGAGGCAGATGCCACGCCACCGCCGATGCAGGCGAGCGCTTCCGGTTCCCGCTGGATGCCGACGCTCGCGGCGGCCGCGTCGCTCGGAGCGGTCGCTCTGGTGGTGCTGGCAAGCCTGCGCTCCGGCCTGGCGCCGGAGCAGACTCCTACAGTTGCCGACGTGCCGGAAGCCGCCGCACCCGTTAGCCCCGTTAGCCCCGTTAGCGAAGAGCAGGAGGCTACCGAAGAAGACGACCTTCTCGGTCCCGCGTTCCTTCGTACACGCGATGAACTGGAAAGCTCGCTCGACGAGCGGCTCGCCGGCCTGTCGCCGCAGACCCGCCAGGTGGTGGAAAGCAACCTTCGGCAGATCGAGCAGAGCCTGGTGGCAATCCGTGAGGCGCTCGAACTGGAACCCGACAACACGTCGCTGCATCACCTGCTGACAGAAACCAGCAGGCAGCAACTCGAACTTCGACACCTTCCGGCAGTTGGCCGGTAATCTGGTTGAATTGTTGTAGAAGTTCGA
>JBCAXP010000092.1:0-13163 GCA_038533995.1 Pseudomonadota bacterium | reverse complement strand
GTGAGCGACTGCTGCTTTTGCTGCGCCTGCTCGCCCTGGCGCTGTGCCTGGTGCTGCCGACAGGGGCATCGCTGGCGCAGCAAAAGCAGCAGTCGCTCACGCACTCGTCTTTCCGCGTGATCAGCGCGGTGCAGGAAATGATGGAGGCGGAGCAGTTTGCCGAGGCGATCGAACGGCTCGAGGTGCTGGTAACTGAGACTCGCAACAAGCCGTTCGATTTCGCGGTGGCCAACCAGTTCCTGGCCCACAGCAGCGTCATGATGGAAGACAACGAGCGGGCGTTGCGCGCGCTGGAAGAGGCGTTGGCGGTGCCCGACCTGCCGGAGAAATTCCTCGCCGACCTGCGGTTGTTCTACGGCTCAATGCTGCTCGGCGAGGAGCGCTTCGACGAATCGGCCGACATGCTGGAACAGTGGCTGGCGGCGGTGCCCCGGGCGCGGCCGCGTCAGCTTTTCTCGGTCGCCTATGCACGCTACATGAGCGGCAACCTCGAGCGCGCCGAAGAGCTGATCGTCATGACGCTGGAGCAGGCCGGGGACAAGGCACAGGAATCCTGGCACCAGGTGCACTATCGCATTCTGTCGGATCTCGGCAAGCACAGGCAGGCCGAGACGGTGCTCATGGGAATGATCACCCGTAACCCCGATAACGAGCTGAACTGGCGACTGCTCGCCAGTCACTACCTGCAGTTCGACCGCAACAGCGATGCCCTGACCGCACTGATGCTGTCGTACCTGAACGGGCTGCTCGACAAGCCGGCTGACCTCAAGCAGATCGCCTCGCTGTATAGCTACATCGACGTTCCCGACAAGGCGGCTCGTCTGATCGAGAATTGGGTCGAAGAAGGGCGCATTGAGGGTGACACGGAAACCACGACGCAGATTGCCAACCTGTGGCTGATGGCGCGGGAGCGCGGCAAGGCAAAAGCTGCCTACCTGCAGGCTGCGGCGGAGGCACCAACGGGGGCCTTATTCGAGACGCTGGGCGGCATCTACTTCGAAGACGAGGAATGGCGCGAAGCGTTCGGTGCCTACCAGCAGGCGCTGGACCTTGGCGGCCTCGATGAAGCGGACCGCGTGTACCTGCTGGCTGGCATCAGTGCCTTTCGCGCCGGCCTTCTCGATGACGCGAGGGTAATGCTCGAGAACGCCGCCGAGTCTGACGAGTTTGCCGGCCAGGCGAAGAGCATCATTCGAAAAATCAACGAAGAAAGCTGAGCCCGGGTTCGTCAATGACCAAACTGAGCTTTCAGGACGCGTTTTTTCTGCGCGGAGAAACCCCCACATCGCATGCGCACGTCGCGGCACTAATGCTGTTTACACCGCCGGACAACGCACCGGCTGATTACCTTCAACGCCTGGCCGGCAAGCTCGGCACGCTGAACGAACTATGGCCCGCCTTCGGGCGCAAGCTCGACAATCCCGATTCCCTGCGCACGCCGAGCTGGATAGCAGCGACGGACTACGAGGCGAGCGATCACGTCCTGCACTACGCCGTGGCGGAGCCCGGCACGATGGATGAGCTGCTTCGCCTTGTGGAGCAATCCCACGAGGAGCTGCTCGATCGCGGCCAGCCACTCTGGCAGGTGCACCTGATCGAGGGTCTTGAACACGGCAGGTTTGCCATTTACTTCAAAGTGCACCACGCCGTGATGGACGGCGTGGCCGGCCTGCACATGATCAGGCACATGCTGTCCGACGACCCTCGGTGCGAGAGCATCGGCGCGGCAGGGATGCCCCTGCGCCGCCACAACCCCGGCAAGGCGGCGTCGCTACGCGCGGTGTCCGATACGGTGCTGTCACTGCTGAAGCACGTCGGCGCCGTTCCCGAGGCGGTTGGTTCGCTGGCGCAGCACAGCCTGCAGGCGCTGCTCGGCCACAAGGACGACCCACTGCCGCCGTTTGCCGCGCCGCGTACCATGCTAAATGGCGAGATTGATGGCAGGCGTCGCATCGTTATCTGCGATCTCCCCCTCAGGCGCGTTCGGGAAATCGGCAAGCACTACGGCGGGACGATCAACGATGTGGTTCTAGCCGTGACCGGCGCCGCGCTGCGCGACTACCTGCTGGATCAGGACGCCCTGCCGGCGCGCACGCTGGACGCTGGCGTACCCGTGTCAGTGCGTGGTACCGGGCCGAACGCCGGCAACCAGCTGAGCTTTCTGGTGTGCCCGTTCGCGACCGAGCACGACGATCCTGTGAGGCGACTGAAGCGCGTGATCCGAACGACGCGCAAGGCGAAAAAGGAACTTGGCCACATGTCGCCCGCGGCGACCGAGGACCTGGCCACGATGCTCATGCTGCCGTTTCTGCTCATGTCGATGACTCGTGCAACCCAGGTGTTTCCGCCGTTCATCAACACCATCGTGTCCAACGTGCCGGGGCCGGAGAAACCGCTGTACCTCGACGGTGCGCGCCTGGAACGGCTGTATCCGCTGTCGGTGATTATGGATGGCATTGGGCTCAACATTACCGTGATCAGCTGCCGCACCAAGCTGTGCTTTGGCATCACGAGCTGCCCGACGCACCAGCCCGGCATCGACACGCTCGGCCCGTACCTGCGGCGCGCTTACCGGGAATTACTGGCAACGCTCGACTGAGCGTAGTTGTATCGCGGCTGAAGCCGCTCCCACAGAAGCCGCTCCCACAGAAGCCGCTCCCACAGAAGCCGCTCCCACAGAAGCCGCCCACCGTGGCTCAGAAGCGGACGCTTGCGGTCACGCCAAAGTTGCGCCCGACACCGTCTACCCCGCTGCCGGGTTCGCGGTAGGTTTTGTCACCGATGTTCTCTACAAATACGCTGGCGCTGTGCCTGTCACCCTGCCATCCGAAGAGGATGTCGGTAACGCCGTATCCCGGCATGCTGCCGTCCGGGTTGCCCGCCACTGTGAGCCGCACGTCGTTGGCATCAGAATCGCTTGGGTGCGTTGCCACGTTGTCGTACGCATCGTGCCAGCGAACCTGCACGCGGCCCGACCAGTGCCGGCCAAGCTCGTACTCAAGTCCCGCGATGCCGTAGAAGCGGTTCGCGCGCGAGATGTTATCGGTGAAAACGCTGCCGTCTGCTTCCGGGATGTCGCGCGTGGCGTCTAGCAGCGACATGGAGCCCACAAACGCGAGGCGTTGCTCGTCGCCGATTGCGAAGCCGTAGGTCCACGCCGACTCAAACCCGTAAAGCTGTGCGTCCTCAACGTTTGTCGTGACCGCGGGCGTGGCGGAAAAATCACGCTGAACAAGGTCGTCGATCATGGTCTGGAACAGCGTGAGCTGCAGCGAGTTGCGACCGCTGCGCCACTTCCAGCCGGCTTCATAGGTGACGCTGACTTCGGCTTGGAGATTCGGGTTGCCGGTAGCCGGATTGCCGCTCGACCCGCGTTCCACCAGTCCGTTGAGGTTGGTGAGGTTGGGTGCGCGGAAACCGCGCGACACGCCGGCAAACAGGCGATGGTTGTCGGCCACGCTCCACAGGGCGCGGACGTTGCCGGTGAAGTCATCGGTGTTGCCATCGACATCGCCGAACGACCACGCGTAGTAGCTGTAACGCAGACCCACGAGAAGGTTGAGGTGCTCTGCCAGCTGCCAGTCGTCCTGCACGAAGAGGCCAAGGCTCTCGTACGTGCTGCCGTCGGACACCGTCGTCTTGTTGCTCCAGTCTTCCGGATTGTGGGGCGCAAGCAGGGCGAGGTCCGTTGAACCGGCCGGTGTGCGGAATTCGCGGTAGCTGTTATCCGTTTGTTCGTGGATGTACGTGCCGCCCCAGGTCAGTTCGTGCTGCGTGTCACTGCCAAGCAGTGTGGTGGCCTGAACATCGATGCCGAGCGCGTCGAGCGTGTTGTCGAATTCGCGCTGGCGAATACGCTCGTCTTCCGTGCCCTGGTTCCGGAACGAGGAACGGAACTGCTCTTCGGAGTGCTGGTGCCACCACAGTTTGGTATCGAGCCGTTCGACAACGCTGCCGCCGACATTCCACGAGTCCTTCAGGTGCACGTACGTAAATGTCTGCGGGTCGAAGAAGCGGTAGATGCGGTCGGTTCTGCCGGTGTTTTCGAAGTAGCCATCTGGCCGTGGTGCATCCTCCTGGCGCTTGTGCCCGGCGTTGAACTGCAGGAGGTGGTTGGTGAGGCCCGTGTAGGCGAGCCGCAGGCCGCCGCTGTACTCGTCATAGGCGGTGTTGGGAATGTCACCGCCCGTGTCGGGGCCGAACAAATGGTCACTGGCGTTTTGACCGCCGACCCGGTCGTCGAAGGCACTGCCGCCCAGTTCAAAGGACCAGGCCCAGTTGTCAGTGGCGCCGTCGAGGCCGGCCTCAAGCGTTGCGCCGTTGCCGCTGTCAAAGCGGGTGCGGGCCCAGTACGACTGGCCGTTCTCAACGCCGCGGCCGGCAGCCGCCAGCCGAAAGTCCAGGCCGCCCGTCAAACCATCGGAGCCGTTAACGGTTGACGATGACCCGAGAATGACGTCGACCGAACTCAAGCCAAGGTCTGGAACCAGCGCGGCATACTGGTTCGGTCCGGGTCGCATGAACGAATGGCTTAGGCGAATGCCGTCCAGCATCAGGAGCGACTGCTCGCCGGTCAGGCCTCGAATGAAGGGGCTTGCCTGGTTCGGCGCGGTGCGCTGCACGAACACGCCCGGACCGTAGTTCATCCTGTCGAGCGCGACCCTGCCGACCCTCATATTCAGGTCGTCCATCGTCACCCGGTAAAACGCGTACGGCTGGTTGAACGGCTCATCAGTTAGCCGCGTGCCTGTCACCGTGAGCGTCTCCGTAACCGGGTCATTCGCCAGCGCAGGCAGGGCCAGCACACCGGTGGCCGTCATTGCTGCAAGGCGGAAGGTCCACAGCTTGTTCATCGCGCTTCGTTCCCTGTTAATGCTCCGCTGCGGCGCGCGCCGCATTGGAATAGTTCTTATACGGATCGTCGAGGGCCGGCTTTCTCCTCACCTCCATGCAAGAAGACTGCACTTTGCGCGGTGTTTGCCGCGGTGAACACGCCGTGCCCCTGCTTCATGGTGAAGCAATATTCGTGCCGTGCGCGCGGCGACATAAGGCGGGAGAAAATCAGCGCGTTACTGTGAAATGGGGCCCTTCGCCGCATTGGGGTGGCTGGTTTTTGTACAGATGAGTACACGGCGTGTACGACGCCCCCAGCCGCAGCCGGGTTTTCAGGCGGCGCGATCGCAGCCGGAACCGCGCAAGCTGTCGATAATTCTTACAAACGGCAGCGGCGCCGCGAGGCGCGGGAGGGGTGTCGCGATTTGACAATAGTTAAATGCAAACGCCAATGAGGGCCCGCCGGCCACGGGCAGGGGTACCGACCTGTCGCTGAAGCATCGTCTCACGGTGAGGGTGACAGCGTTGTCATCACAAAGTAACCTGTAGGACGCGCCGGGCCCATTATCACTGTGCCCGGCGGCGCACTGCCGCCTGTTTTGGTCAGCTGACCGCGGTGCGCATGTTGGCAGACACCTTGAAAAAGAACGCCATCCGGCGACAGTACCCAGGCAGGTCAGATGAGAACAACACCGGCACTAATCGCCCTGGCTTTCGGTTCGCTCGCAGCGGCTACTGCGCTCGCCGCGGACACCGACGGCGACGGCATCGATGACGCCATCGACAATTGCGTAGCTATAGCCAACCCGTCGCAGACCGACTCCAACGGCGACGCGTTCGGCAATGCCTGCGACGCGGATCTCGACAACAATTGCGTTGTGAACTTCGGCGACCTCGCACTGCTGAAGTCTGTGTTTCTGACGACCGATGCCGATGCCGATCTCACCGGCGACGGTGCGGTGAACTTCGCCGACCTCGCTCGCATGAAGCAGTTGTTCCTCGAGGTGCCCGGTCCGAGCGGTCGTTTCACAAACTGCAATACGGCCACCGAACTGCCGGCGACCGCCACGTCCAACTCGGAGCTGCAGGCCGCCGAGCTGGCCGTCGACAACAACCTGTCGACGCGCTGGGAGACGGTGCACGGTGTGGACCCGGGCATCCTCACGCTTGACCTGTCGCAGAGCTATCCGCTGACTCGCGTCGAGCTTCACTGGGAAGCGGCCAATGCCGAGACGTACGCCATCGAGGCATCCAATGACGGCGCCACGTGGGTGACGCTGGCCACGCAGACCGGCGGCACCTTTGGCGATCGCACGGATATCGTAGACATCGACGGCACGTACCGGTTTTTGCGCATGAACGGCCAGGTGCGCAGCGTCGGAAATTTCTACGGCTACTCCATCTGGGAAATGGACGTGTTCGGCGATCCCAACGGTGGCATCAGCATAAACATCGACCAGGACAATGACGGCGTCATCGACGCCAACGATCTGTGCCCCGACACGCCGCCGGGCACCGTGGTCGACGGCGACGGTTGTCCAATCATCGAGCTTGTCCACGAGGTGGCGACAGCCAACGGCATCCTGATCGGCGGCACGGGCTCCAGCGCCCCTGGCTTCTCGCTCTACGTGTTTGATGACGACCTCGGCACGACCGGCAGCACGTGCAACGACGACTGCGCTGCTTCCTGGCCGCCGCTGCTTGTTGCGGATGGTGCCGTGTCGGGCGTGCTGGACCTGTCGACCGTCACGCGAAACGACGGCTCGATGCAGGCGGCGTACCAGGGCCGGCCGCTGTACTTTTTTTCCGGCGACAGCAACCCGGGCGACACCAACGGCCAGGGCGTGAACAACAGCTGGTGGCTGGTTGACTACACGCAGGTGCTGGCACCGCTGTTTGATGAGTCCACGGTGCTTGAGCCGGCGCTGCAGGAAGACACGCCCTCGGCGCTGATTACGCGTGTGGCTGACAGGGCGCGGGACCGTCACGCTCGCGAAGACCAGTTCATGGCCTACGACCACTACCTGTCGTTCTACTGGGAGCACCGCACCGCCGAGATCGAGATCTTTGACACAGTGGGCAAGGGCGGCAACTACATCACCTTCAACGTCACCACGCAGTGGCCGCTCAATCCTATCCAGGCCGAGCTGCGTTTCTTTTACCGGGGCATCGGCACGGTCGCCGAGTATTACAGCAACGGCGTCATGACGCTGCTCGAGCCGCTGCACTACACGCGCACAGTGACATTTAATCCAAAAACAAACGCGCCGCTGCAGGTTGGCGACCGCATGGAGTTTGAGCTCAGCCAGTTCCTGGACGGGCCGCCCAACGGACGCATCAACTACTACGGTACGGCGATGCTCTACATCGTCGGGCAGGGGCTCGTGCCCTGGGAAGCGCGCGGCGAATTCGGCGATTTTTCCACGGAGATGGAAGATTCCTACCCGATCGCCGAGGAAGGCCTGCTGGGCGGCGGCACCACGCTGCACTACCAGTACTCCAACGAGCCGGACAACCACTTCCTGCAAATGCCGAGCAACCTGTCGCCCATCAACGGCCAGACGTTTGTGCTCGGCCGGCGCGTTCACCACACCGACTTCGGTGACGGGTCGCACAACGAGTCCGATCAAAACCCAGACTTCGCGGAGCTTGCCGGACTGCTGGGTGACAACTACGTCAACCGCTCCTGCGTCTCGTGCCATGTGCGCAACGGCCGCTCGCTGCCGCCGGCCGTCGATGCGCCGCTCAGGAAATACGTCGTCAGGGTCGGCGATGCGAGCGGCTTCCCTGATCCGGTGTTTGGCCGTGTGCTGCAACCGCTGTCAACCACCGGCGCTCCGGAAGGTGGCGTCACGCTTGCCGGCTGGTCCGAGAACAACGGGCTGCGTACCCCGAGCTTCTCCTTCACACCCGTGCAGCCAAGCCGCTTCTCCGCTCGCATCGCGCCGCAGCTCGTGGGCATGGGCCTGCTCGAGGCAATCGTCGAGAGCGACGTCGAGGCGCTTGCCGACCCGGCAGACCTCGACGGCGATGGCGTTTCCGGCCGCGTGCACCTGGTGACGGATCCGGAGACCGGCGAGGCGCGCCTCGGACGCTTCGGCTGGAAGGCCGGCCAGGCACGCGTCAAGCACCAGGTCGCCGCTGCGCTGAACACGGATGTGGGCGTCATGACGACGATTCTGCCAACGCCGGACTGTGGTCTGTCGCAAGGCGGCTGTGGAGCATCAGGCAGTGAACTGAGCGACGAACACCTCGATCAGCTCACGGCCTACATTGCCCTGCTCGGCGTCAGGGGACGACGCGACCTCGACGATCCGCAGGCGCTGAACGGTGAGGCGCTGTTCACGGCCGCGGGCTGCGCGGCGTGCCACACGGAGACCTTCCAGACATCGCCCTATGCGCCGCATGCGGAACTGCGCGACCAGACGATTCATCCGTACACCGACCTGTTGCTGCACGACATGGGGCCGGGGCTGGCAGCCACGCTTGGCGAAGGCAACGCGACGGGCGCCGAGTGGCGCACACCGCCGCTGTGGGGTATCGGCCTTACCGACGGCGTCAGCGGCGGCGAGGCCTACCTGCACGACGGCCGTGCCCGCACGCTCGAAGAGGCCATTCTCTGGCACGGCGGCGAAGGCCAGGCGGCAAAGGACGCGTTCGAGGCGATGAGCCAGGCAGACAAGGACGCGGTGATCGCCTTTTTGATGTCGCTGTAATCTGCGGCTCCTGAGGGAGTGGTTTCAGTAGGGGTGGCTTCTGTGGGAGCGGCTTCAGCCGCGATTCCCGACCTCTATCACTGGCTCGATCGCGGCTAAAGCCGCTCCCACAGCACAGTAGCCGATGTACCATTGCACGCTGTTGAGTCGACTGGTCGAGCACAGCATGGACCGCAATTCACGCCGCACTGCCTTCACTGTTGTGCTGCTCGCGCAGCTGGCTGCGTGCACCTCCGTTACAACCCTGCCCGCAGGTTACAAGGCGCCTGGTGCACTACCGGCAGACTACCTGCGCGCGTTTTGCTACACACCATTGCCGACTGACGGAACGCTCGAGCTGGTCAAGGAGAAAAAGCGCTACCGCGTTTTTGAAGGCAGTATCACCGCCGGCATCGAAAGCGGCAGTAGCGATAACGACGGCGACACGCCAATCACCTTCGAATACTACGAGCAACCGACGGACGCGCCGGTGCCAGTGATTCTACTGCTGCCCATTCTCAACGGGCAGAAGCACCTGATGCGCCCTTTCGCGACAACATTTGCGAAGCGGGGTTACGCGGTGATCATTATCGACACCGTGCAGCGGCGCACGCTGCTCGATGACCTCAAGGACCCGGAACCCGCCATTCGCCAGGCGGTCCAGCGGCACCGGCGGGTGATCGACTGGGTCGAGGCGCAACCGGGCCTCGACGTGTCGCGGCTCGGCCTGTTCGGTGCCAGTCTCGGCGGCTTCAACGCGCTGTTCCTGGCGGCGCTGGATGAGCGCGTAACCGCGGCGTCTATCGCGCTCGTTGGCGGCAGCCTGCCGGATGTGCTCGTGAGTTCGAACGAACGGCGCATCGTTGAAGCGGTTACAGGTGTCAAGGCGGAGCTCGGGCTTGATGACGATCAGCTGCGCGATTATCTCGACGCGAGAATCCAGACCGATACGCTTAAGCTCGCGCGGCACGTCAATGCCGAACAGGTGCAAATGATTCTTGCGAAGTTCGACAAGGCGGTGCCGTACGCGAGCCAGCGCGAATTGCATGACGCCATGGGTCAACCGCAATCCGTTACGCTGCCAACGGGGCACGTCACCGCGGCCGCCTACCTGCCCGCCCTGCGATCTGGCGTGCGGGACTTTCTCGATGGCAAGCTGGGCGACGCCGCGGCGGGCAGTAAGGCGCGTGTGGCAACGGCGACGCGGGCGCTGTGTTCGGGCAACGCTGAAGGGGAACACTAAAGTGAGAAGCACAGTATTTGTGATAAGCGCTGTCCTGCTGTCGACTGCGTGCAGTGACAACGCGCCATCCGGAGGCGCTGCCGTTGCGCCATCAACCGACGTGTCGGCGCCGGTTCAGGACAACACGTGGCAGGCCAGCGGCTGGTCTGCGAAGACCCTGCCCGAACTGGTTGCCGCGCTGGAGGCTGGCGAGGTGTCCGCCGAGGCGCTGGTAGAGGCTTATCTTGCAAGAATCGACGCCGTCGACCGCAACGGACCGACGTTGCAGAGCGTACTGTCGGTCAACCCCGATGCGCTGGAGCAGGCAAGGGCGGTGGACGCGAGCCGCGCGGCCGGCGAGCCCCTTGGGTCGCTCGCCGGGGTACCGGTGCTGTTGAAGGACAACATCGAAAGCGCCGACAGCCTTGCCACCACCGCGGGCGCGCTGGCGCTTAAACACAACGTCACGAATCGCGACGCACCGCTGACCGCTGGCCTGCGGCGCGAAGGAGCGATCATTCTCGGCAAGACCAACCTGAGCGAGTGGGCGAACTTTCGCTCGACGCATTCGATCAGCGGCTGGTCTGCGCTCGGCGGCCAGGTGCGCAACCCGCATATGCTGGACCGCTCGCCCTGCGGCTCCAGTTCCGGCTCCGGCGCGGCGGTGGCGGCATCGCTGGCCGCAGCGGCGGTGGGCACCGAAACCAACGGTTCCATTACCTGCCCGGCCAACGTCAATGGCATCGTCGGCTTCAAACCCACCGTCGGCGTAATCTCGCAGCAGTACATCGTGCCGATCTCCGCCTCGCAGGACACCGCCGGCCCGATGACGAAAACGGTGCGCGGTGCCGCGATGCTCCTGGAAGCAATGGCAGACGAGGCGCATCGCAAGTTTTACGCGGCGGGGCTCGATGCCGGTTCGCTGGTGGGCCGCCGGGTGGGAGTGCTGCGCTTCTCGGTGGGCGACAATCCGGATATCGCCGCGCGTTTTTCCGAGGCCATGACGGTGCTGGCGGACGCTGGTGCCGAGCTGGTCGAGATTGGCGAGTTCAAGCGGCACAGCGACAATTTCTGGGCACAGCACCTGAGCCTCCTGCAGTACGAGTTTAAAAGCGGCATCGATGCTTACCTTGTCGACGCTGCCGACGCGGTTACCACGCGCTCACTCGCGGCGTTGATCGAGTTCAATGACGCGCACGCCGATGTCGAGCAGGCGCTGTTCGACCAGGACCTGTTCACAGCGTCGCAGGCAAAAGCCGGACTCGACAGCACTGACTACCTGGCGTCCCGCGACGCCGTGCAGCGTACGGCGCGCGAGTTCGGCATCGATGCGCTGCTGGCAGAGCACAACGTCGAGGTGCTGGTTGCGCCGTCGGGCCCCGTGTCCTCCCGCATCGATCCGGTCAACGGCGACGTCTGGCCCGACTGGGCGGGCGCCGGCTACCTCGCCGCGGCGGCGGGCTATCCGCATCTCACCGTGCCGATGGGCGCGGTGCACGGCATTCCCATCGGCCTATCGTTCATGGGAGCGGCCAACGACGACGCGGCCATCCTGTCTTACGGCTACGCCTACGAGCAGGCCAGCCAGCGGCGCGTGGAGCCGCAGTATCTGCGCACCGCCGAGGACCTGCCGGAGATCGCCGATGCCATGCGGGCTCCGGCGCAGGGTAGCCTGCCGCGCATCACGCGTTAAACTGGGCCTATTGGCCCGGAACCTGTCACCCCGTCTGTTGCCTTCAAGTGTATGGCCGCCACACGTTCAACGTTCAACCAGCCGCGGTGCGCGGCGACGCTACTGCTTGCTGCGTTTGCCATTCAGGCGGGCGCGGCTGAGACAGACGCGCCCGCCGCAGCGCCCGTAATCGGCGAGGTAGTGCTGGCCAAGCAGAACATCTTTGACCTGACCGACGAAAAAGAGAACAACTGGCTCTACCGGCTCGCCAACCGGTTGCACATCGTGACGCACGACGGTGTTATCGAGCAGCAGTTGCTGTTTGCGCCGGGCGATGTTTTCGACCCGCGCCGGCTCGAGGAATCAGAACGAATCCTGCGCCGCAATCGCTACTTCTTCGACGCGAGCATCACGCCGCTTCCGCAGGACGACGGCACTGTCGACGTTGAAGTCGCAACAAAGGACGTGTGGTCGCTGACGCCGGACCTGTCGTTTACGCGTAACGGTGGCGAGACCCGCTGGGGATTCGGTCTTGAGGAGAACAACCTGCTGGGTTGGGGATCGTCGGTGCGCGTCAAGCGCGTGGAGGGCATCGACCGGGACTCGAACCGCTTCGAGTATCGCGACACGAACCTCGGCAGAAGCTGGACGCAGCTGCGCGTCCGGGTGGCCGATAACTCCGACGGCAGCCAGGAGCTCCTGTCGGTGATTCGCCCGTTTCATGCGCTCGATGCACGCTGGACCGCGGGCGTTTCCCTGCTTGATGACGACCGTCGCACGGCGCTGTGGAGCCTGGGCGACGAAGCAGCCGTGTTCCGGCATGAGCGGCAGTTTTTCAATGCCTTTGGCGGCCTGTCCGACGGCCTGCAAAACGGCTGGGTGCGACGCTGGACGGCGGGTTACATCTACGACGACAACGTGTTCTCGGAGCGGCCGGAAGACGCTCTGCCGCCCGCGGTTCCCAGCGATCGAAAGCTCTCCTATCCCTACATCGGCTTCGAGCTGCTGGAAGACAACTTCGAAACCACCAGCAACACCAACCGCATGGGTCGAACGGAAGACTTCTTCATCGGCACGCGCCTGGCGGCCACCCTGGGCTGGTCAGACGATGCCTTTGGCGCCGACCGTGACGCGCTCATATTTTCCACCACGTTCAACCAGGGCTACGGCTCCATCTCCAAAACCGCGCTGTTCCTTGGCGCGCAGGTCAGCGGCCGCCATGAAGACGGGCAGGTTGCCAACATGCTCACGGGTTTGAGTGGACGGTTCTTTCATCGCCAGTCGGAGAAGTGGCTGTTCTCGGCCACGGTGGAGGGCATTGTTGGTGACAATCTCGACCTGGACACGACGGTGCAACTCGGCGGTAACAACGGCCTGCGCGGTTACCCGGTGCGCTACCAGTCCGGCGACTCGAGAATGCTCTTCAGCGTCGAGCAGCGGTACTTCACCGACTGGTATCCGTTTCGCCTGTTGCGGGTCGGCGGCGCTATTTTCGCCGACGTTGGCCGCACCTGGGGGCAAAATCCCGTCGGTGAGCCGAACCAGGGCTGGCTGAAAGACGTCGGTTTCGGCTTTCGCTTTGCCCCGACCCGCTTCAGCACCGACAAAATCGTGCACCTGGATTTTGCGTTTCCGCAGGACGCAGCCTAGAAGCTCCGCTTGGCTTCGAGAATGACTTGCACGCTGTCGATGCTCTCGTCGCCGTCCAGCGGAAACGCAAAATCCAGGTGCACGATTTTGT
>JBCAXP010000091.1:0-13229 GCA_038533995.1 Pseudomonadota bacterium | reverse complement strand
CGTTGTAACCGTCCGTCGCCAGTTCGAACTCCGGCACGTCGTCCTGGTCCTCAACACGCAGGAAGTCCACAGACGCCCGGATACTGTTCCACTGCAGCTCCAGCCCCAGCCCGTAGCGGGTTGGTGAAATCAGGGGGAGGTTATCATTGCCGCTGGTGTCCAGGCTGGCGCTCACCGTGTCGAACTGGGCGTTGAGCCGAAGCCGCCGGTCAGCGCCAAACTCATAGACGGTGGTCGACGCCGACAGGTCCAGGCCGTAAAACTCGGCATTTTGCTGAGCGTACTGGCGCACGGTAAGGCCATCTTCTTCCTCGCCGGTCGCGAACAGGTAGATGTAGTTCTCGAAGCGAACCATGTACGCAGAAGCGTACAGGTCGAGCCGGTCGGTCGTGTAGTTGAACGTCGCCGACAGGTTGAACGCCTGCTCCTTGTCCAGGTTGGGATCGCCAATCTCGAAGCTCTGGGTAGCCAGGTGCGGCCCGAAGGAGTAAAGCTCCTCCGCTACGGGCGCGCGCGCTGACAGGTCGGCCAGCACGCCCAGCTGCCACGCCGAGGCGAGCGGCGCATAAACGTAGCCCACCGAGGCGCCGTAGGCGAGGAACCTGTTCTTCGGCCCTGTTTCCGGTTCGTGCTCCACTTGATCGAAGCGAACACCGGTTTCAATCGAGTGCGCATCGACGTTGCGCTCGGCGATCCAGAAGCCACCGTAAGAAAGGGTGTCGACCGGCGGCACAAAGGCCTCTTCGCCGCCAACCTGGAATTCGCGTCCGGCAATCTGCAGGCCGACCACGCCATTCCAGCCATCCACTTCGTCATGCACCAGCTCAATGCGCGACTCGTAGGCGTCGTTCTCAAAACGCGTTGCCACTTCGCCGTTGGGCTCGATTTCCTCGTGCTCGTAATCGTTGAGTCCGAGACGTATGTTCAGCCTGGAAAAACCGGGCAGCGGGTCGCTGGCGCCAAGTTCCAGGTCGACCCGCGTCTGCTGCATATCGAGGATCGGATTGCCTTCTTCCTCCTCCTCTTCTTCCTCTTCGCCTTCCTCATGTGCGTGGCCGCCGGGCAGGCCGTACAGCGAGTCCGTAGTGCTAACGGCCATGCCCACGAAACCGCGCTCTCCGATCGCCGAGAAGCCCACGGCACCGCCCTTGGTTTCGTACTGGCTGCCGGGGACAAAGCCAAAGGCTTCCTCTTCGCCTTCTTCCTCGTCGCCGCCCTCTGCTTCCTCCAGTGCCCGCAGGCGTTCCGACTCGGCGAAGCCAGGAATTTCGTATTCGTCCGCGTCGCGATAGAAGGCATCGGCGTGCCAGCCGAAATTGCCGGCGCCGCCATCAAGCCGCAGCGCACTGCTGCGACCGTCGGCATTGTCAGCGCCGCGCACTTCGACCCGGCCCTCGATCGGCGACTCCGGCACGGTGTGCGGGATGCGCCCTGTGTGTACGTCAACCACGCCGCCAATCGCCCCGGACCCGTAGAGCAGCGTGCTCGAGCCCTTGATGATCTCGATGCTGTCCGCAATGAACGGTTCCACCATCGTAGCGTGGTCGCCGCTGGTCACCGAGACATCCATGGTGTCAATGCGGTCTTCCATCACTCGTACCCGTGGCCCACCCAAGCCGCGAATCACAGGGCGGCCGGCCGCCGGGCCGAACGAAGCCGAATGGATACCGGGCAGCCGGCCCAGCGTATCGCCAATGCTGGGCTGCAGGGCGCGGGCGAGGTCGTCGCCGTCGAGCGTAATGGAGGCCTGTGCGAGGTCTTCCGCGGACAGGGGGTGAGCGCTGATGATGATCTCTTCAATTGGCCCGGTGGCCTCGGCGCTGGTGTCGGCGGACTGCCCGTGGGCAGACGCGGTAGCCAGGCCAATGCCTGCAGCCGCAAGCGACGCCGCACGGGCGCGCTGTCTTGTTGTGAATCCCAAGGTCCTTCTCCTGAATTGGCTGAAAGCGCCGAAGGGCCCAGCGGCTTGTCGCCGAGGGCCTGCGTCGCGTTAATCAAGGGTACTTATGGCAGCGTGCCATGCGTACCCTAGTTATAACCGCGAGCAAATGAACAAGTTCCATCCAATTTGTAACCAGGATGGGCGTCGGTGCTCCGCCAGGACTGCATCCATCCACGCATCGTTTAACGTGGCGGCCACTCCACGACGAACGCCCCGCGCAGTTCCCCTGCCTCGAAGCCGGTAGCCTCGTCTGCGGGGTAGTAGCGAGCGATGGCATCCGCCAACGGCCCAGGCTCCAGTTCTCCATGGCAGGCAAGGCACAGGGGCGCCGTGACGATCGGCTTGATGTAGCGTGCACCGCCCTCCGGCGTCGTGGCAAAGTGCTCCATCACCGCGCCGTCCTCGCCAGCTGCCAGCCGCGCGGCAAAGTCCTGCATAAGCTCGGCCTGCCAGGGCACGGGCGCATTGTCAGGATTCCGGTAGCGCAAGGCCGTGCGACTGACGGCTGCACCCGACTCGTCGGACACACGCAGGGCGATTGCGGGCGCTTCCCGCGCACAAACGCTGACAGCGGACGCCGGCCCGTCGGCCTGCATCGCCTGCGTCAGGCGCTGCTTGAGCTCGCCCGCGAAACCGGCCACGGCCTGCCGGCTCTGCGCCAGCCGTTGATCCGGCCCGCTCTGGCCGTCTGTAGCGGATTCACAGCCGGCCCCAATCAGGGCCAACAGCGCGCCAGTCACAGCGAATCGGCTTCGAGCAGTGTGCATTGGGGAACCTCCGAACAGCCCGTGTTGCCCAATCCTAACTGACATCCCGGTTGAGCGGTGCACCGCCCGCGACAAAGCGGGTAGAGTTGGCACCCTCACACAGCCGCAAGGATCCAACGCCATGCCAAGACGTTTCCTGATCGCCGCCGCCCTCAGCGCCATGACCCTGCTGCCGGCGCTGTCCACCGCTAGCGAGGACCCGCACGCCGGCCCCGCCATGAACTACCGCCCCGTCGATGACCGGCTGGCGACAGGCGGGCACTTCGTTGGCGACGGTGCCGGTCAGCTGGCCCAGGACGGGCTCGAGCTCGTCATTGACCTGCGCGAAGCGCCACCCGAAGAGAATGGCCAACGACTGAAAGCCCTCGGCATCGAGTACGTGCATGTGCCAGTCAGCTGGGAGTCGCCGACGCTCGCGCAGTACGAGGCCTTCCGCGACGTCATGAAGAAGCACAGCGACAAGCGCGTCATGGTGCAGTGCGCCGCCAACTTCCGCGCCTCGGCGATGACGTACCTCTACCGCGTGCTCGTCGACGAGGTGGACGAGGCAGCGGCCGCCGCAGACCGCGCCGCGGTGTGGCCGCTCAACGACACCTGGCAGCAGTACCTCGACACCGTGATCGCCGCACAGAAGTAGCGCCAACCTCACCGGGACAAGCAATGACCGAATACCGAAATTTCGTTACCCACCTCGAATGCAGCGAGACCGGCAAGCGGTACGAGGCCGGGCGGGTTCACGGCCTTTCTGAGGCGGGCAAGCCGCTGCTTGTGCGCTATGACCTTGCGGCGCTGGGCCAGCACGTCACAAAGGAAGCGCTCGCCACGCGCGCGCCGGAGTTCTGGCGCTACCGGGAGTTCCTGCCAGTGCGCCACTCGGCCAACGTGGTGCGCCTCGGCGAGATCATGACGCCGCTGCTGCCTGCAGCGCGACTGGCAGCGCGCTACGGCGCCGGTGACGTACTTATCAAGGACGAAGGGCGCCTGCCCACCGGCTCGTTCAAGGCGCGGGGCCTGGCGCTCGCCGTGTCGATGGCCAAAGAGCTTGGCATCACGCGCATGGCAATGCCCACAAACGGCAACGCCGGCGCTGCGCTTGCCGCCTACTGTTCGGCGGCGGGTATCGA
Organism: Pseudomonadota bacterium; assembly: GCA_038533995.1. Taxonomy (GTDB): domain Bacteria; phylum Pseudomonadota; class Gammaproteobacteria; order Steroidobacterales; family JBCAXP01; genus JBCAXP01. Next base: position 9,396 of record JBCAXP010000091.1, on the reverse strand, counting down.
GAGCTACGTGTTCTGTCCGGACGATACACCGCGCGTCAATATCGAGGAGATCGCCTTCCAGGGAGCGCACACGTTTCTCGCCAACGGCTACATCAATGACTGCGGGCGCGTCGTCGGTGAAGGCAAGGCGGCGATGGACTGGTTCGACACGTCGACGCTGAAGGAGCCGTACCGCATCGAAGGCAAGAAAACGATGGGGCTGGAACTGGCCGAACAGCTCGGCTGGACGGTGCCCGACGTCATCATGTACCCCACCGGCGGTGGCACCGGCCTCATTGGCATGTGGAAGGCCTTTGCCGAGCTGGAGGCCATAGGCTGGATCGGCCCGAAACGGCCGCGCATGGTGGCCGTACAGGCGAGCGGCTGTGCGCCTATCGTCAAGGCCTTTGAGGCCGGCGCCCGCCACGCCGACCCCTGGCAAGACGCCAGCACCGTTGCCGCCGGCATTCGCGTGCCGGCCGCCGTCGGGGACTTTCTCATTCTGGATGCCGTCCGCGAAAGCAACGGCTTTGCCACCGCCGTCAGTGACGAGGCCATCAACGAGGCCCACCAGGAATGCGCGCGTGACGAAGGTATCTTGCTGTGTCCTGAGGGCGCGGCAACGCTCGCCGCACTCAAGCAGGAGCTTAAGCGCGGCCGCATTGCCGCGGACGAACAGGTGATGCTGTTTAACTGCGCGACCGGGCTCAAATACCCGATGGCGTCCCGGCACGGCACCATCGACCTCGACGCACCCATCGACTACGCCGCACTAGCTTCCAGTTAGACACCCGGTTCGTGAGCACACACAACGACATTCTGTTCAGCGGACCCATCGTCACAATCGGCAGCTTCGACTGCCCGGTCACCGCGCCGGATTTTCGCAACACCGGGCCGGCGCCGGACTACCTGCTCGCGTTTCCACGCACAGTCGTGCGCATTCGCCATGTCGGCATGAAAACGTCGATCGTCGCCGACCCCAATATCGTAACCCTGTACAACCAGGGGCAGGAGTATGAGCGGGACAGCGTGGCGGACAGAGGCGATCACTGCGACTGGCTGGCCTTCGCCCCATCGGCGGTTGCCGAGGCGCTGGCCGACGCCGGCGTGAATCACCGGGGCGACCCGGTGCGCCTTTTCAGCGTCGCCTACGGCATGAGCCCGCCGACGGCCTACGCCACCGTGCACCGGCTGGTGGCACGCCTCGGGCACGGCCCGCAGCTCGAGGCCATGGCCATCGAAGACACCGCGCTCCAGATTCTTGAACTGGTGCTAAAAGCTGCGCAGCAGCAACCGCCGACAGGCAAACGGCGTGCTACGGCTGCACGCCACGCCCTGCTGGTTCACCGGGTGCGCGAACTGCTCGCCGCGCAGTATGACCAGAGCGTTTCGCTGGCGTCAGTAGCCGGTGAAGTCGGCACAACCCCCTACCACCTGAGCCGCGTGTTCCGGCACAAGACCGGCGCCACGATCTTTCAGTACCTCACCCAGCTTCGGCTGCGTAACGCCATGCAACGGCTGCGGCAGGACAGCGATGACCTGGCAGCCATCGGCGTTGCCATGGGCTTCTCCGACCACAGCCACTTCTCCAAGCAGTTTCGAAACACCTTCAACACCTCCCCCTCCCGCTTTCGCGCCTTGCTGCAGTCACCAACCGCGCCGCTTCACACTCCCTGAATTCTGAGCAAGATCGTCATAGTGACGATTGCGCCGCGTGACCTACCCTGACTCAAGCATCCGGCTTACCGGAATTGCGGAAGAGAAAAAACCCAGGGAGACCACCATGCAATCCACAACCCCCTTGCACACGCGCCTGCTGGCAGCAGCAGCCCTGTTGCTTTCACCGGCACTGGCCGGCGCCTCAGAACAGACCAAGGTTGCTCCTCCGCAGCCGTACAGCGATGGCAAGGCGGCAATCGCGGCGCGCGAAGGAGTCTCCGAGTTTTTCGTGGAGAAGGACGCAGACGTTCTGCTCACCCTGACCAGTGAGCAACCCGGTGACGGCTTTGGCTGGGTGGCGGAGTCGCTGGGTGACATCAACGGCGACGATGCCGACGATTTCATCGTGACGGCGCCGTTCTTTGTCACGAACCTGCCGTTCTCGGCCGGCAAGATTTACGTTTATTCCGGCGCGGACGGGGCGCTGCTCAACAGCGTTACAAGCCCTGGCGTTGCGCTGCTCGGCTACAGCGCCAAGGGCGCGGGCGACGTCGACGCGGATGGTATCAACGACTACATCGTTGGCTCCTTCTCAAGCGCGATGGTGTTCTCTGGCGCGACCCACGCGATTCTTCACATCTGGTACGCCAACAACGAGTTCTTCGGCGCCTCGGTCACCGGTGCCGGCGACCTTGACGCCGACGGCTTCGATGACGTTATCGTCGGCGCGACCTACGCCGGCGCGCGCAACGCAAACGCCGGCCGCGTTTACGCGTATTCCGGACAGACCGGAAAACTGCTGTGGCGTCGCGAAGGACGCCGCGAGGGCGACGAGCTTGGCACCGCCACCGGCTTTGTCGGCGACGTTGACCTCGACGGCGTGCCCGACACCGTGGTGGGCGCACGCGGCGCCGGGCAGCGCGAAGAAGGCCGGGCGTATGTACTGTCTGGCCGCAGCGGAGCCGTCCTGCGAACGCTGCGCCCGGTGGGCAACCCGGGCCTGGTGCCCGACGGTGCGGGCGTCACCGCGGGCACGTTCGGCACCTTCCACGCGTTTGGCGTTGGCGATGTAGATGCGGACGGCGTGCCGGATGTATACGTCGGTGACTACAACGCTCAACAGGACGAGACCGACGGCACCGGGCGCGGCTACCTGTACTCCGGCGCATCGGGTGAACGGCTGCACGTGTTCCAGGCGGAAAACCCCGGGGACGGCTTAGGCCCTGCCAGAGGCGTGGGCGACGTCAACGGCGACGGTGCGGGGGATATTTTCATCGCCGCCTACACGTTTACCGGCGGAAGCGGCGCGGGGAAAGGCTATCTCTACAGCGGTGCCGACTTTAGCGTGCTTCGCACCCTTACCGGCGCCGTGCCGAGCCAGTTCCTGGGCGTCGACGCGCTCGGCGCCGGCGACGTTAACCGCGACGGCATTGTTGACCTGATGCTGACCGGTAACGGCGTGCTGCACATCGTTGCCGGGCAGGCCGACGGGGAGCGATAGAAACCCGCACAGCCAGGCCCGCGATGCCAATTGGCGGCTGCAGGGGTTACACTTTTTACCCCTGAACAGCGAGGGCGGCGGCCGCGACGGTCGCCGCCGCGATAGGCGGGCTTGAGTGACAACACATCGTCCACTGGCGCGACCCCTGACGGGTTGTGCGCTTTCATGAATTGCCCCGAGTGCGGCGGCGAGTTGCGCCGCATGCGTGTATCAGGCCTGAGCGTTGGCTACTGCGTTTCCTGCCAGGGCCTGTGGATGAGCGCCCAGCCAGGTACGATACCGCCCGACGAAAAGGAAGCGCCCGAAGGCTTCGACAGCGACCGTGCTCCGCTCAGCACAGACGAAATCGAGCGCATTGCCCGCATGCTGAGCGAGCGCGACGCCCAGCTGCGTGCGTTCATGGACAACGCACCGCTCGAGATGGCGCTGAAAGACCGCGACGAGCGCTACATCGCCATCAATCGCTATGCAGAGCAGCTTTACGGTCGCAGCAATGAAGAGGTAATTGGCAAACGTGCGTCGGATCTCTTCGGCGAGCAGGCCGTGCCTATTCACCTGTCCGCCCGCGGCGCCCTGGAGAGCGGCGAGGTTTGTAGCCAGGAAGTCGACGACGGGCTCGGCGGCACGTTTCTCGCAACGCACTTTCCGATTCGTGACTGGGAAGACCGCATCGTTGGTGTCGGCGCACTGGCGTTCGACATCACCAGCCGAAAGGAAGCCGAGCAAGCGTTGGCAACACTCAACGCCGAACTGGAGAACCGGGTAGTCGAACGCACCGCGGCCCTTCGCGAAGCCCAGCGCGACCTCCTGCGAAGCGAACGGCTCGCTGCCATCGGCGAGCTCACCGCTACCGTCAGCCACGAGCTCAGAAATCCCATGGCGACGATGCGCTCGTCACTGTTCGTGCTGAAGCGGTTGGTGGACAACGGCGAGCGCCGCGCGGTCGACGCGCTGGCCCGAGTGGAGCGCAGCATCAATCGCTGCGACAAAATCATCGACGAACTGCTCGACTTTGTCCGCGAGCGGCAGCTGGACGCGCAGCCGTTTGACGTCGGCGACTGGCTGCTCGGGGTGGTTGGCGAGTACCCTCTCCCGGAGGAAGTGACCGTGGACACTGCCGGCGTTGGCGCCGGCCTGATGGCGAACGGTGACAGCGAACTGCTGCGTCGCGCTCTCGTCAACGTGCTGGACAACGCGGTGCATGCCGTCACCCGGCAGCAGCCTCGCACAGCCCCGCATCCGGATCCCCGCGTTGTGCTTGCAACAAGAACCGACAACGACCAGATTGTCATGACAGTTACGGACAACGGCGTGGGGATGACCGACGAAGTGATCGCTGGCGCCTTCCAGCCGCTCTTCAGCACCAAGGGCTTTGGCACGGGGCTCGGCGTACCGGCGGCCCGCCAGATTTTGCAGCAACACGGCGGCGACATGGCCTTTGAGAGCAAGCCCGGTACGGGCACAACCGTGACGCTGCGGCTACCAAATGCTGCGGCCGTGTGAGAGCATGTCGCACCGGTAAGCCCGGAAGATGCCGGGCCTCGCTACACAGCACGCTGCCACGGAGGCACTCACAATGGACTGGCACACACTGGCGTCGTTGCCACTCAAGCACATCGCTACCTCGCTGGAGCTCGACGAGCCGTTCCCCGGCGATGACGGCCTGCCCCACGAGGCCGGCGACGATACGGATGGCGACTTAGCCCCGCGGCGAATTCTCGTCGTGGACGATGACACTGACCTGCTCGAATCCCTGCGTGACGTGCTCGAACTGGACGACGGCTTCGCGGTGAGCACCGCCATCGACGCGACCAGCGCGCTGGAATGCGCGTCTCGCGAACTGCCTCACGTTGCGCTCATCGACGTAAAGCTCGGCACAGAGGACGGCCTGGATCTCGTCGAGATGCTGAAGCAACGCCTGCCCAGCCTTGTGTGCATTGCAATGACAGCGTTTCGCGATGAGCAGTATGCACGCCGGGCGATGCGCTGCGGCGCCAACCTGTTTCTGTACAAACCGCTCGAGCCGGACGCGCTTCTGCGCACGCTTCGCCAACTGCCCGGCGAGGATGACTGACACCACGGGCGCATCATATGCAGCAAGCGCAGAGGGAAAAGCCGTACCAGCCCAGCCAGCGCGTGCTTGTTGTCGATGACGACGAAGACTTTGCTGCCTCGCTGAAGGACATGCTGGAACTGGCGGACTACCAGGCCGCTGTTGCAAACTCGCCCTCGGAAGTTTCCGACGTCATCGCCGCCTTTCAGCCATCGGTTGCCCTCATCGATATCAAACTCGGTGGCCACGACGGCACCCGACTGGCCAACAGGCTGCGCACCGAGCATCCCCAGCTGCTGTGCGTCATGATGAGCGCCTTTACCTCGGCGGAGGCAGCGATCGAAGCGCTGCGACAGGGCGCCTACGATTACCTGCGCAAGCCTTTCCACGACGATGACCTGTTCGCAACGCTGGGCCGCTGCTTCCAGCGCCTGTCTCTCGAAGCCCAGACGCACGAAGCGCAGACCTCGCTGAAACATCGCAACGAGGAGCTGGAACAAATCAACGGCCGCTTGCAGCGCGTGGTGGCGTGGATGCAGCGCGCAAACGCCGTTGAAAGCGTGCCGGCGCTGTTGACCTGTCTGCTTGACCAGCTCACTGCCGAGTGCAACGCGAGCGGCGGCTCGGTCTACATCGCTGACGGCGACGCGTTTGCGCTGGTGCACGAGACCGGCGCTCGCCACGCCTACCCAACACTGCCGACACAGTCCACCGACCACGGTATTTACGGGCGACTCATCGCCACGCAGGAACCGGTTTACGTCGACGGTGCCATTGAACTCAATCGCCACGGCCGCAGCGGCTGGCCCGGCTACGAGGGCGAGTCTGTTGTGGCCTTTCCACTGCCCGACGGCCGTGGTGGCTTGTCGGGCGTCACGGCCCTTCACTCCCGGCGGGACCTGCGGTTCAGCGAGCAGGACCGTGAAATCTGCCTCATTCTGATCGCCTTCGCGGTTGAAGTGATCCGCATGCTCGAGACGCACGAGGAACGCATCGAGCTGGAAGCGCAGTTCCAGCACACGCAGAAGATGGAATCGCTCGGCCAGCTAACCGGCGGTGTCGCCCATGACTTCAACAACTTTCTCGCCAGCATTCTCGGTTACACCGAACTGGCGGCGCTTCGCGTGAGGGACAGGGACGACGAGACCTACGAGTACCTGCAGCAGATCGGCAGTGCAGGCAAGCGCGCGTCAGACGTCATTGCCAAGATGATGGCCTTCAGCCGCATGGAGCCGTCGAGGGCATCGGCCATCGACGTGCCGGCGGCCCTGAGTGACGTGATCAGCATGCTGAACGTCTCGCTGCCGTCGAGCATCGAGTTGCAGGCGAGCGTGCCCGACACACTGCCCCCGGTCGTGGTGGACCCGGTCAACCTGCACCAGATGGTAATGAACCTGTGCATCAACGCCCGCGATGCCATGAGCGGGAAGGGGCGCATCACGGTGTCGGCCGACGTGTTCGAGGCGGTGCGGGAAACGTGCACCTCCTGCAAAGTGGGCTTCAGCGGCAACTTCGTCGAGCTGCGCGTTACCGATAACGGCAGCGGCATGTCCGAGGCCGTGGCCGCTCGCGCCTTCGAGCCCTTTTTCACAACCAAGGAGGTTGGCAAGGGCACCGGCATGGGGCTCGCGCTGATCCACGGCATGATGCACGAAGCTGGCGGCCACATTTTGCTTCGCAGCAGTGAGGGAACCGGTACTGCTTTCTCGCTCCTGTTTCCACCAGCGTCGATCGCGGCCACCGACTCACCCGCGACTCAGCGCAGCTCGGCGCATATCCGCGCCGAGCGTTTATCAGGCCACGCACTGGTTGTCGACGACGACCCGTCAATCGCCCGGCTTATTGGGCAATGCCTCAAGCAGCGTGGCTGCGAGGCACTGATCATGAACGACAGCCGGGAGGCGCTGGCCACGCTCAAGGATACCGATCAGCACCTGGCCATGCTGATCGCCGACCTGACGATGCCGGGCCTGACGGGCGTGGACCTTATTCAGCAGGCCGCGAGCCTAAGACCCGGCATGCCAACGATTCTGATGACCGGCTATAACACCGACCAGTACGGCGACATGCTGGACAGCGTGGGCGCGAGCGGCTTCATCCGCAAACCGTTCCGGCTGTCGGCGTTTGTCGAACTTGTGGAGCAGCACTGGCCTTAAGACCGCGGAGCCGGCCAATTGGACTGCTAGTTCGCCGGCGCCAGCAGTTCGATATCGTCCACCAGGAACGTCCAGTCGTCCGGGTTGTTGCCCGCATCACCGACTATCCCTAAATCGAAAATGAAGGTGATGCCGAGGTAGCTGCCCGGCACGGTGGAGAAATCGAAGTTCAGCGTTTCCCAACCGGTGCCGCCGTGCATGACGCTTCGTTCCTGGCCTATGCCACCGTCCTCGATTTTGAACAGAACGGCCACCGGGCGAGATGCAAACACCTTCATGTCAAACGAGCCGCCAGCCGGCACTTCCACCGAGCGCGCGAGCGTGCTGCCTGCGAAAACCGCGCCGCTGAATTTCTGCAACTGGGCCACGGTGTCACTGGTGTTGATGCCGGTGGGTTCAGGATTTGCGATGATGCTTGATGCGCCGCCTTCGAAGTCGACAAACGCATAGCTGCCTTCTTCGAAGTCGATAAACAAGCCGTTGTCGCCGCCTGCGTTAATGTCTTCCGGCCGCTGGTAAACGCGCACGTAGTCCACGAGCATGGTCTGCGGCCAGACTTCATTACCGCTTGGCGGCAGGCTGTTGCTGCCGAGCGTACCGCCCATCGCGACGTTCAAAATAAGGAAAAACTCGCGCTGGAATTCTTCCATGGTGTCGGGTTCGATGCTGCGGGTGAAGTAAGTGATGCCGTCGATTTTGCCGACAATCTGCTCAGCATCCCACTCCGCGGAATACACATGAAAGTCATCGCCGAGGGACTGGCTCAGCACTTCGCTCTGGGAAAAGAGCCGCCAGCCTTCCGGAAACGAGCACTGCTCGGGGGCCTGGATGGTCTCGTCACACCAGTGCATGGTGAAGTGAGACGTGTTCGGATCGGACAAGCCCTGAAAGACTTCGAGGAAGTCAATTTCGCCGCAGCGCGGCCAGCCGATTATCGGGAAGCTGTCCCCAAGGCTCCAGAACGCCGGCCATGAGCCCTCACCCACCGGGACCTTGATGCGCGCCTCCACCTTGCCGTAGCGAAAATCGAATTTACCCTGCGTGGTAATTCTCGCGGAGGTTACCGAGTTGTCGCGTATGCCGCACGGGGGATTGTCGCAGCGTGCCTGTATAACCAGGTTGCCGTCTTCGATGCGCGCGTTGTCCGGGGAGTCGGTGTACAGCTGCCACTCATTGTTGCCCCAGCCTGAGTTGCCCGGTCCGTAGCCCGTCTCGAAATTCCAGCGGTCTGGCGACGGCGCCGTGCCTTCGTCGAACTCATCGGCGAACACGAGCTGGAAGTTGCAGTCGTTGTCGAGGCCGCTGGGATTGTCCGTTGTCAGGTTGGTGAAGAAGCGGCTCTTGGTCACCCCGAGATCGGCGAAGTTAACCACCGAATCGTCGTTGAGATCGGCGTCGGGATTCCAATGGATATCGCCCGGCCCCGAGAAGAAGGCAGCCTTCATCACAGCGAGATCAAGGAAGTTCACAACGCAGTCGTTGGGCTGCGCAATATCCGCGTCGCAAGCATTACCGATGCTGTCGCCATCCGAGTCGGTTTGCGAGGCATTCGGCGTGTCAATGCAGTTGTCGAGATCGTCGGCAACGCCATCGGAGTCCTGATCGGCGCCACCGCGCGCCTCGGCGAGGGCACTTCCGGTAATCGCTACCGCGCAGATGAGCGCGGACAAAAAAGCATTCTTAAACATTATGTTATAACCACCCAACTGGCGTTTTCCCCAAGCGATCTGCAACTGTACCAGCTACAGGTTTGCTCAACAAAAACGTCGCCCGGGTGGTCGATGGCAGCGGCACCTCCCTGTGCCGCCCGTGGCGTCCGCGGAGTGCGGGAACTTAGTTGTCGGTGGCGCCTTCGCTCAGCCAGTCGAAGATGGTGATGTAATCCGCATCGCTGGTGTCGTCAAAGGGTGTGGTACCGCCGGTGTGCGTGCATCCTCCTGCCGAGTCATCAAGCGCCTTGCAAAGAATCAGGCTGGCCGGCACGTTCGACAGGTTGATGCGCGGGCCCTCGTTGTCCTGGTCGCTGACGATCTCAGCGTGGTTGTCGC
>JBCAXP010000090.1:0-13280 GCA_038533995.1 Pseudomonadota bacterium | reverse complement strand
GTCAGGTCCCTTGCTCGGCATCGTCCGCATGGCGCGCGGTGACAAGCACCCGGCGGCCGTTGCAACGGACGCCAGCGAAGACGAACCGGCTGGTGACGAGGACGAAACTGGTGCAGACGGATCGGGCCACCCTTCCGGTGACAAGCTGTCGGACACCGGGCGCATCTCGATACTCCGTGACCGCCGCTGACGGCAGCGACCCGCGGTCGCCTGAGCTCAGCGCGCAGTACCTGGACGCGCTGGGCATCCAGCGATGGCAGCTGCGCGGCGCGGAGGCGGAGCAGGCCGACGCCGTTCCCGAGGACGTGCCTGCCGCTGTCGCGATGCCCGCCGCCGATCCTTCGGCTGGAGACGAAGCGGTCCACGAGAGCGGATCGGCCGCGGACCAGCTGGCGGCACTGAGTCGCCAGGTGGCGGCCTGCACGGCCTGCGAACTTCATCGTGCGCGACAGCAGGCGGTGTTTGGTGTGGGCGCGGTTGCGGCCCGCTGGATGATCGTTGGCGAGGGTCCCGGAGCTGAGGAAGACCGGCGCGGCGAACCCTTCGTGGGGCGGGCCGGGCAACTGTTAAATGCGATGCTCAAGGCTGCGGGTTTCGATCGCAAGGACGTGTACATTGCCAACATCGTAAAGTGCCGGCCGCCGTCGAATCGCGATCCGCGCCCGGAGGAGGCCGCGGCCTGCGCCGGGTACCTGCGACAGCAAATAACGCTGGTTAAACCAGCGCTGATACTTGCGGTTGGCCGGGTTGCCGCGCAAAATCTGCTCGGCGTATCCGACCCGCTCGGCAAATTGCGCGGCAGGCAGTATGCTTACGGTGACGACGGGCCGCCGGTGGTGGTGACGTACCATCCCGCCTACCTGCTTCGCTCGCCGTCCGCCAAGGCAAAGGCCTGGCAGGACCTGTGCATGGCGCTGGACGTGGCCCGCGCATAGAGAGCCCGGCACGCAGAGAAAGCCCGGCAGGCAACAAAGCCGGCGGTAAAAAGCCGGCAGGAAAAAGCCCGCGGGAAAAAGCCCGCAGGAAAGAGTAAGAGCCCGACATTGAGCGCACTGATTCATCAAAACTCGCCGCAGTTTCGCGCCATGCGCAGCGAAGACGTGGGCGTGGTCGCGAACATCGAGCGCAGCACGTACGACTTCCCGTGGAGTCCGGGCATCTTTGCCGACTGCCTTCGTGTCGGTTACGACTGCAAGGTGCTCGAGTGCGACGGCGAGGTTGTGGGCTTCGGCATCATGTCCACGGCGGCTGGCGAGTGCCACATACTCAACGTTTGCCTCGCCGCCGAATTCCAGGGGCAGGGACTCGGGCGTACCCTCGTGTACCACATGATCGACATTGCCGAGGCGTCCCGGGCCCAGCGCGTGTACCTCGAGGTGCGGCCATCGAATCGCGCTGCCCTGCGCCTCTACGAGTCCATCGGTTTCATCCAGATTGGCTTGCGAAAGGGCTACTACCGGGCGCGCCCGCCCGAGGGCGACCTGTTTGGCCGCGAAGACGCCATGGTCATGGCACTCGCGCTAGACGCGCCACGGCCGCGCTTCTAAAGCCGCCAGCCGGTCACAACGCGCTTTGCCGGATCATCGGCCCGCCGGTATGATGGCGCGCCCCATGAGCAAAAACACGCCACAATCCCGGCGCACCTTCGCCATCATCTCCCACCCCGACGCCGGCAAGACGACCCTGACGGAGAAGCTGCTGTTGTTTGGTGGTGCAATCCAGATGGCCGGCACTGTCAAGGGCCGCAAGGCAGCGCGCCATGCGACCTCCGACTGGATGGCCATGGAGCAGGAGCGCGGAATCTCCATCACCTCGTCGGTGATGCAGTTTCCGCACGGCGACCACACGATGAACCTGCTGGACACGCCGGGCCACGAGGACTTCTCCGAGGATACCTACCGCACGCTGACCGCGGTGGACTCGGCGCTGATGGTGATCGACTGCGCAAAGGGCGTCGAGGTGCGCACGATCAAGCTCATGGAGGTGTGCCGGCTGCGCGATACACCCATCATCACGTTCATCAACAAGCTCGACCGCGAGGGGCGCGAGCCCATCGAGCTGCTCGACGAGGTCGAAGAGGTGCTGGGCATCCAGTGCGCCCCGATCACCTGGCCCATCGGCATGGGCAAGCGCCTGAAGGGCGTCGTCAACCTGCTGGAAGATCGCATTTACGTGTACGACGGCACGAGCAAACTCGAGGCAGGCGACACGCATGTGATTCACGGCGTGGACTCCGACGAGGCGCGTGAGTTTCTGGGTGACGGCCACGAGGAACTCAAGGACGAAATCGAACTGGTGCGCGGCGCGAGCCACGAGTTCGAACTGGAGGCGTACCTGGCCGGCAAGCAGACACCTGTGTTCTTCGGGTCCGCCATTAACAATTTCGGCGTGCGCGAGCTGCTCGACGCGATTGCTGAATACGCGCCGGCGCCGCTGCCCCGCGAAACCGAGGCGCGTGTGGTTGAGCCGGATGAGAACAAGCTCACCGGCTTCGTCTTCAAGATCCAGGCCAACATGGACCCGGCCCATCGCGACCGCGTTGCGTTTCTGCGCGTATGCTCCGGCACCTTTCGCAAGGGCATGAAGCTCTACAACGTGCGCTCGGAACGTGAGACCCGCATCTCCGATGCGCTGACCTTTCTCGCCGCCGATCGCCAGCACACCGAGGAAGCCTGCGCTGGTGACATACTCGGGTTACACAACCACGGTACCATCAACATCGGTGACTCGTTCTCGGAGGGCGAGAAACTGCAGTTCGCCGGGATTCCCAGTTTCGCGCCGGAGCTTTTTCGCCGCGCGGTGCTCAGGGACCCGCTGCGCGCGAAGGCACTACAGAAGGGCCTGGCGCAGCTGTGCGAGGAAGGGGCCACGCAGCTGTTCAAACCGCTGAAGAACAATGACCTCATCCTCGGCGCAATCGGGCAGCTACAGTTTGATGTGGTCGCGCACCGGCTGCGCGAGGAATACGGCGTAGAAGCCACTTTCGAAGGCGTGCAGGTGGCGACGGCACGCTGGGTCACGGGGGGCGACGAAAAGATGCTCAAGCAGTTCCGGGAAAAGGCCACCGGGAACCTCGCGCTCGATCATAGCGGTGCGCTGGTGTACATCGCGCCGACGCGCGTCAACCTGGACCTTGCCATTGAACGCTGGCCTGACCTGACCTTCAACGAAACACGCGAGCTTAACCAGAGGACACCGGCCTGAAACGCATGCTGCGCAAGCCGGTTCTCGGTTGGGCGATGTACGACTGGGCAAACTCGGCGTACGCGACCACCGTAATGGCTGGCTTCTTCCCGGTGTTCTTCCGCACGTTCTGGAGCGGGGACAGCGCGGAGACCACGTTTCGCCTTGGCCTGACCAACAGCCTTGCCAGCCTCACGATTGCGCTGATGGCGCCGGTGCTGGGTGCCATTGCCGACCGTGGCGGACGGCGCAAGGGCTTTTTGTATTCCTTTGCCGCGCTCGGCATTGTGATGACGGCCTGCCTGTTCATGGTAGCGCAGGGTCAGTGGCAGGCGGCGGCGCTTGCCTACGGCCTCGCGACAATCGGCTTTGCCGGCAGCGTCGTGTTCTACGATTCCCTGCTGGTGGACGTGGCGGAGCCCGAGGAGTACGAGTGGGTGTCGTCACTGGGCATTGGCCTGGGCTACCTCGGCGGTGGCCTGTTGTTTGCCCTCAACGTGCTGATGGTGCGCGACCCGGCCATGTTTGGCCTTGCCGACGCCAACGAAGCAGTGCGCTACGCCTTTCTGTCAGTCGGTGTGTGGTGGGCCATTTTCACGATTCCGATAGCACTCCACGTGCGCGAGGACCCCACGGCCAACCGGGCGCCGGGGCTGACCGCGGTGCGCGACGGTCTCAGGCAGTTCGCCGGGACTCTTCGCGAAGTGCGCAAGCAGTCCAACCTGCTGTGGTTTCTTGCCGCGTACTGGCTGTACATCGATGGCGTTTACACGATCATCAAGATGGCCGTGGACTACGGGATGAGCCTTGGTATCGAGCCGTCGGATCTCCTGTTTGCCTTGCTCGTTACGCAGTTCGTGGGCTTTCCGTCGGCCATCGTGTTTGGCTGGTTCGGAGCGCGCGTGGGTGCGCGCGCCGGCCTCTTCGTTGCGATTGGCGTTTACCTTGCGGTGACGGTCTGGGCGACCCAGCTCGAGGACGCGTCCCAGTTCTTCGGCGTCGCCATCGTCATTGGCATGGTCCAGGGCGGCGTGCAGAGTCTGAGTCGGGCGCTCTACGCGCGGCTCATTCCGCCCGACAAGAGCGGCGAGTACTTTGGCTTTTTCAACATGCTCGGCAAGTTTGCCGCTGTGCTCGGGCCGGTGCTTTCCGGTTGGGTAACGTTGTACACCGGCAGCGGACGCGCCGGCATTTTGAGTATCGCCGTGCTGTTCATCGTTGGCGCGGCCCTGCTGACCCGCGTCAAACCGGCACCCGTCTCGTAGCTCCTACAGCTTCAACGCCCGAATCCTGCGCCTGAGCGCCGCGGCGTCTCCCGTCGCGTTCGCAGCGCCGTAGCGAAGCGCCAGGTACAGGCGCGTAATCGCATCGATGTCTGCGGCGGCTTGCGGGTGGGCTGCGGCTGCACGGCCAGCAAAGTCCATTGGGCCCTCCGTCGGTCGTCGGGTTGTTCCCTTTCGTGCAAGCCGCGCGCAAAAGCGGTTGTAGATTGGCACCAGTGGATCGCCCGGCGCGGGCCTGGCGCGCAGCGCAAGCCACAGCGAAAACACCATCAGCACACCGGAGACGGCCACGGTCAGCGCAAGCAGCAGGTTGCGGATCGAGGGGTTTTCCATGCCAAGCCAGCGAAGGAAGGAGGCCTGCGTCGCCTGGCCGTAGCCAAGTACCCATTCGTTCCATTTCGCAGAAAGCGCGTCCCAGCCGTGGCGCAGGCGCCACAGCAGTTCGCTGTCGGCAAAGGCCAGCCCCGGCAGCGACTCACCGAGCGGCAGTGCGTCACTAAGGCCGGACTCAATGCGTTCCGGCGCCACTGCGCCGGTTGGGTCGACGCGCAGCCAGCCACGGCCTTTGAGCCACACCTCGGTCCACGCATGGGCGTCAGACTGGCGCACGGTCATGAGCCCGTTGATCGGGTTCACCGTGCCGCCGAGGTAGCCGGTGACGATGCGCGACGGGATGCCGGCGCTTCGCATGAGCACCGCGAACGCGGAGGCGTAGTGTTCGCAAAAGCCGCGGCGTGTGTCGAACAGGAACTGGTCCACCGGATTACCGCGCACGTTGAGCGCCGGCGGCTGCAGCGTGTAGACGAATTCCTCGTTTCGAAACATGGCGAGTGCACGCTGGACCATTGCGCTGTCGCTGGCGCCTTCCCCACGCCACTGCGCCGCAAGGGCCGCCGTGCGCGGATTGCGATCGCGCGGCAGCTCAAGGTACGGCCGGCGAATCCACTCCGGCAGCTCGGCATCGGCGCGATAGCGGGTGAACGACTGAATCTCGTAGCGCAACAGGTTCGAAACCCGCTTGCGGCTGGTGAGCTGAAACTCGCTGGTGAAAACGGCGTAGCGCGGAACCGCGGCGGGATCGAGCAGGTCCAGCGCAAACAGCCAGCGCTGGTCGTGCGGTTCGAGGTAGAGCGTGTAAGACAAGGGCGGCCCGTCGGTGGTCAGCGAGTCCGGACGGTACGGCGTTGTCTGCCGCGCCTTCCAGCCGCCGCCGTCGAACTGCTTGAGCACGGGGCCGCGCCAGTAACGCTCGGCCGGCGGAGGCAACGGGCCCTCAAACTCCGCGCGAAACGCCACCGCGCCGGACTTCGTCAGCTGGGTAATCGACCCGGGTGACATTTCATCGCTGAGGCCCGTCGTAGCGCCGCTGCTCGCCGAGGGCAGCGCCCAGAACGGCCCGGGAACGCGCGGAAACAGAATCCAGATAATCAGCATCAACGGCAGCGCCTGAAGGAGCAGCGAGCCGCTGGACCTGATGGCCAGCATGGGACCAACCGGGCGATTCTCCCGGCTCACCTGAAGCAGCGCCGTGCACGACAGCCAGACTGCGGGCACTGCCCAGACGAGGCTCCACGGCGACTGGTCGTAGAGAAAATTAGCCACGACGAGAAAAAACGAGATGAACAGCAGCACGACGAGATCGCGACTCGAGGCAGTCTCGGTGAGCTTCATCGCCATCATCACGATTAGCAGTGCGGTGCCGGCGTCAACGCCATTGATGGTGCGGTACGCAGCAAAAACCGCGACAAAGCCAACGACCGCGAGCATTAGCCGAACAAAGATTCCCGGTAGCCGCCAGCGCCGTCGCAACGCGAGCCACCGCCAGCAGGCAATCAGCACCGCCGCGGCGATCGGCCATGCCGGCAAGTGGGCGGCATGCGGCGCGGTCGCGATCGCCATCGCGGCGAGGGTCCAGGCAAGCCGGGGCGCGTCGACCGGAATCAGCTTTCCGGCGCTGCGCGTTTGTCGCTTTGCCTTCACTTAAAACAGCGCCAGCGCGGTAAGGCAACGGCGGCGATGCGACGCCCCGAGGTCCGGGTCAATCGTTTCGCCCGGCAACCGCAGTCCGTAGGCGTCGCCGCGCCGCTGCGCGTCAATGACCCAGCGTGTGAGCTGGGACAGGCGCTGCTCCGGATCGGAAAGGTCCACCGTGTGCCAGTCGAACCAGTGCGTTGCCACGTCAGTGCCGGCGTAGTGTTTGACCTTAAGTTCCTCGTCGCGCGCGTACGCCTTCCACGCAACGTGGCGCGGCTTGTCGCCCGGACGAAAGGCGCGCAGGCCGGCAAAATCGCTGTCACCGCTGCGCGAGTCGCGGGCGCCGCCGGTATCGGTTTCCACCGGCGGCGGTGGCATGCCGCCGGTAGCAGGGCGCGGGTACACGACCGTGGACAGCGGCATGTGCAACCACGCCCACACCCGGAACAGGCCAAAGGGATAGGTGGTCGAGATGCCAACCCGGTCGAGTCGCAGGGCACCGCGCTGCTCGGCGGGCAGCACCACTTCCAGCACCTCGTCCTCCCGCGGCGCGACGTCAACCGCGCGGCTGATGCTGCCGTCAATCGCGAGCTTCAGGCCGTAGCGGGTGGCGGCGGATTCGTTGCAAACGCGCAAGGAGAAGCGCGCCGTCTGGCCGGCAAACACCGGCTGCGCGCCGGCAAAGCGCACCACCAGGTTCGACAGGTTGCGGTGGCATTGATGCATGGAGATCAGCAGTAGGGAGCCCAGCAAAAAGGTGAGCGCCAGGCCAAGGCTGTTGTTGTAGTTCATCGAGCCGACCAGCATCACCAGCAGCATCGCGATGAACACCAGGCCCTGGCGCGTGGGGAGAATGTAGATGCGACCGCGGTGAAGGCTGACCGGATCGGGGTCGTCCCCCTGGCGCCGGTGTGCCCAGGCTTGCACACGTCGGCGGAAGCTTTGCGTCAGGGCGCCGAGCATTGGGAATGCGTGAGCAGCCGGCTTTAAGGAATCGGCACGGATTCCAGCACGTGCCGGCCAATGGCTTCGGGAGTGGCCAGTTCCATTTCGTCGCGCGGCTTCAGACGATGGCCGACCACGGCGGGAATTACCGCCTGCACGTCCTCCGGCACCACGCCGTCACGGTGCGCTACGAGCGCCCAGGCCTGCGCTGCCCGCAGCAGGCTGATCGCCGCGCGCGGTGACAGGCCCGACTGCAGCGCCGGACTTTCCCGGGTGAAGCGCACGAGCGCCTGCACGTAATCCAGCAGGGCAGGGGAAGTCGCAATTTGCGACACGCTCGCCTGGAGCCGGGCAAGCTCGCCGTCGCCGACGGCGGGCTCCAGCGTGGCGAGCACCTCGCGGCGATCCTGGCCGCTTAAGAGTTCACGCTCCACCTCGTGGTCCGGATAGCCGAGCGCAATGCGCATTAAGAAGCGGTCGAGCTGCGACTCCGGCAGCGGAAACGTGCCGATCTGGTAGCTCGGGTTTTGCGTTGCCACGACGAAGAACGGTTCCGGCAGCGCGTAGGTCTCGCCGTCCGCGGTGACCTGTTGCTCTTCCATCGCTTCAAGCAGCGCGCTCTGCGTCTTTGGCGTGGCCCGGTTGATCTCGTCGGCGAGCACGAGCTGCGAGAACACCGGCCCCTGGTGAAACCGGAAACTCGCCGAGGCGCGGTCGTAAATCGACACGCCGATGATGTCGGCCGGCAGCAGGTCGCTGGTGAACTGGACGCGCTGGTACGACAGGCCCAGCACGCGCGCCAGCGCGTGCGCCAGCGTGGTCTTGCCGACGCCCGGCACGTCTTCGATGAGCAGGTGCCCGCGTGCCAGCAGCGTCGTCAGGCACAGACGAATCTGGTCAGGCTTACCCAGGATGATGCTGTTGAGCCGGTCAAGAATCGAATCGATAATGCTCGACGGTGCTTCGCTCGGAACAGCGGCCGCTTGGGGAGACTGGGGCACCATAGTCAATTCCTACTACACTATTCGCCTGGGATCAGCAGGCGTATACGTTCAATCTGGGCCTCGAGCTGGCTGACTGCCGCCCGGCCTTCCTCGACCCGCGTCCGCTCGGTGGCAACGACTGCCTCCGGCGCGTTCTTCACGAACTTCTCGTTGCCGAGCTTGCCTTCGCTGCGCTTTAAGTCCTGCTGCACCTTGCCTAGCTGACGCTGCAGCCGGTTGATTTCCGCCTCCGGGTCGATCAACCCGGCCATCGGCACCAGGATGCGCATGTCACCCAACAGCGCGGCGGCCGCAGGGGGTTCGACGTCGCCTTCGCCGAGAAAGTTCACGCTGTCGAGCCGCGCGAGGCTGGCCAGGTAAGTGCCATGGTCGGCAATGCGTGTCCGGTCGGCGTCGCTCGCGCCCGCCAGCAGCACGTCAAGGCGGCGCGACGGCGAAATATCCATCTCGCCGCGAATCTGCCGCACGCCGAGCACGAACTGCTTCAGCCAATCGATGTCGGCCTCCGCAGCTTCGTCAACCGTGCCATCGTCGTCAGCCGGAAACGGCTGCAGCATGATGGTGTCACCCTCGACGCCGGCGAGCGGCGCCACGCGCTGCCAGATCTCCTCGGTGATGTACGGCATCATCGGGTGCAGCAGGCGCAGCAGGGCCTCGAGCGTGCGCAGCAGGCATTTCCTGGTGCCCCGGCGGTCGCTGGCGTGTTCGTCGCCCTCGCTGGTCAGCACCGGCTTGGCAAGCTCCAGGTACCAGTCGCAAAACTCGTTCCACGTGAACTCGTATAGCGCCCGGGCCGCGAGGTCGAAGCGGTACTCGGCGACGTGCTCATGCACCGCGCGCGTTGTGCGCGCCAGCGCCGACGTGATCCAGCGGTCGGCAAGGCTGTAGGTCATGTCACCGGTGTCGCCGGCCTTGTCCTCGGTGTTCATCAGCACGAAGCGCGCGGCGTTCCACAGCTTGTTGCAGAAATTGCGGTAGCCCTCGACCCGGTGCAGGTCAAAGCGAATGTCGCGCCCGGTAGTGGCCGATGCGAGAAAGGAAAAGCGCAGCGCGTCGGTGCCAAAGGCGGGAATGCCGTCGGGGAAGTCCTTGCGCGTGGCCTTCTCGATGCCCGCTTTCAAGTGCGGCTGCATCATCGAGGAGGTGCGCTTTTCCACGAGCGCCTCGAGGTCGATGCCGTCGATGAGGTCGAGCGGGTCGAGCACGTTGCCCTTGGCCTTGGACATTTTCTGACCGGCGTGGTCGCGCACCAGCCCGTGGATGTACACGGTGTGAAACGGCACGTCGTCCATGAACTTGATGCCCATCATCACCATCCGGGCAACCCAGAAAAAGATGATGTCGAAGCCGGTGACCAGCACGGACGTGGGGTAATAGGTTTTGAGCTCTTGCGTCTCGCCAGGCCAGCCCAGCGTGGAGAACGGCCACAGGCCCGACGAGAACCACGTGTCCAGAACGTCCTCGTCCTGGGTGAGCACCACGTCCGGCCCGAGCGAGTGGCGCTTGCGCACGTCGTCTTCGTCGTTGCCGACGTACGCCTTGCCGTCGGCGTCGTACCATGCGGGAATGCGGTGGCCCCACCAGAGCTGGCGGCTGATGCACCAGTCCTCGATATTGTTCATCCACTCGAAGTAGGTCTTCGACCAGTTCTCCGGCACAAAGCGGATGCTGCCGTTCTCCACGGCCTCGATGGCCGGCTTGGCGAGTACCGAGGCGCGCACGTACCACTGATCGGTGAGGTACGGCTCCACCACTTTGCCGCTGCGGTCGCCCCGCGGCACCATCAGCTTGTGCGGCTCGATCTTCTCCATCAGGCCGAGCGCTTCGAGGTCGGCGACGACCTTCTTGCGCGCATCTTCCCGCGTCAGGCCCTGGTAGTCCTCGGGCGCGTTGTCGTTGATCGCCGCGTCGATCGTGAAAATGTTGATCTGCTCGAGGCTGTGGCGCTGCCCAATCTCATAATCGTTGAAATCGTGCGCCGGCGTGATTTTCACGCAGCCGCTGCCAAACTCCGGATCGACGTAGTCGTCGGCAATGACGGGGATGCGCCGGCCGGTTAACGGCAGCGCGACCTCCCGGCCAACGAGGTGGGCGTAGCGCTCGTCTTCCGGGTGCACGGCCACGGCGGTGTCGCCCAGCATGGTTTCAGGCCGCGTGGTGGCAACAACGAGATGCTCGTCGCCGTCGGCCAGCGGGTAGCGCATGTGCCACAGGAAGCCGTCTTCTTCTTCCGACAGCACCTCCAGATCTGACAGCGCGGTGTGCAGCACCGGGTCCCAGTTCACCAGGCGCTTGCCGCGGTAGATCAGCCCGTCGTCGTACAGGCGCACGAACGCCTCGCGCACCGCGTCCTGGAGTTCGGGGTCCATCGTGAAGCAGTCGCGCGACCAGTCCATCGACACCCCGAGGCGGCGGAACTGGTTGGCAATGGCGCCGCCGGACTGTCCTTTCCATTCCCATACCTTCTCCAGGAAGGCCTCGCGGCCAAGGTCGGTGCGGCTGACACCTTTAGCGTTGAGCTGGCGTTCGACCACCATCTGCGTCGCGATGCCGGCATGGTCCATGCCGGGCTGCCAAAGCGTGCGGCGACCGAGCATGCGGTGGTAGCGAATGAGCGCGTCCATGATCGTGTCCTGGAACGCGTGGCCCATGTGCAGCGTGCCTGTGACGTTTGGCGGGGGAATCATGATGGTGTACGGATCGCCGTCGCCGGCGGGCGCAAACCACCCTGAGTCTTCCCACTCCTTGTAACGGCGCTGTTCGATGCTGCTTGGGTCGTAGGTCTTGTCCATGGGGTCTCGTTGTGTCGCTGTCGGGTCGCCGGGGCCTGGCCGTTCGGCGGATTATAGCGTCTGCTGCAGGCGAATCCTTGAGTGCCGCAGCTTACCGGCTGGCGCTCAAGCGGAACAGTGTGCGGGGTGCTCGGGCGGCGTCAGCCGCCGATCTTGTGCGTGGTGATCTCATAGCCGCGATCACGGTACTGGCGATAGCGTACACGACCGTCCGTGCGGCGCTGCTCATCGGCGTCGATTACCTCGGCGACCCGGTCGAACTGCTCGAAGTACTCGGGCCAGCCGGGGGCCAGGTTGATCAGCAGTTCCGCCGGCGCGGCTGGCGCACCGCCGTGCCCGACGCGAACCGGGGTTCGCGCGATGGCGTTGTCGTCGGCGAGGCGCTCGGCGAGCGCATGCGGGATGAAGCTCGCATCGCTGTAGGTCCACAGCAGCTCGTCAATGGCCCGGGCCTCGGCGGCGGAGCCGGTGTTGACGTACACGGTGTGGCCAAGCCCGTAGGCCTTGCCGGCGATGCGGCAGGCGAGGCGGTGCACCTCGGCCTGCGCGTTGTTAGCCAGCACGTAGTAGTCGATGCGCGTCATCGGTGAGACTGGGTCACCGGGTGACTCAGCTCCTGTTGATGAGGTACTGGGTCAAAAGTCCCACCGGGCGACCCGTCGCACCCTTCTTGCTTCCCGACAGCCAAGCGACGCCGGCGATGTCCAGGTGGGCCCAGCGCTGGCCCTGCGCAAAACGCGACAGGAAGGTGCCGGCAGTGAGGGCGCCGGCCGGGCGGCCGCCCACGTTTGCCATGTCGGCAAAGTTGCTCTTGAGTTGCTCGAAGTACAAGTCGCCGATGGGCAGGTGCCAGGTACGGTCGTTGGCCGAATTGCCGGCCTCGACGAGTTCGCCGGCAAGACTGTCGTCGTTGGACATCACGGCGCTGTAGTGGGCACCGAGCGCAATGACGCAGGCGCCGGTCAGCGTTGCCACGTCGATGATCGCCTGCGGCTTGAACCGCTTGGTGTAGGTCAGTGCATCGCAGAGAATCAGGCGCCCTTCGGCGTCGGTGTTGAGGACTTCGATGGTCTGGCCCGACATCGACTTGACGATGTCACCGGGCTTGGTGGCTGAGCCGCCAGGCATGTTTTCGCAGGTCGGTACAACGGCGACCACGTTGATCGGCAGCTTCAGTGCCTGCACCGCGCGCATCGTGCCCAGCACGCTGGCGGCGCCGCACATGTCGTACTTCATTTCGTCCATGGCGCCGGCAGGCTTGATCGAGATGCCACCGGTGTCGAAAGTGATGCCCTTGCCAACCAGCGCGTAGGGTGCATCCTTCGCCTTGCCGCCTTTGTACTGCAGAACGATGAGCTTCGCGGGGCTGTGGCTGCCGGCGGTTACCGACAGGAACGAGCCCATGCCAAGCTTGCGAATCTCGGGCTCCGAGAGAATCTTCACCTGCATGGACTTGTCGCCACTGGCGATCTCGCGGGCGGTGCTCGCAAGGTAGGTGGGCGTGCACACGTTGGCAGGCAGATCGCCGAGTTCGCGCGACAGTGCCACGCCCTTGGCGATGCCGGCGGCGTGCTCGGCGCCCTTGTCGGCGCGGTTGGACGCTTTGCGCGATTCGCAGGCAAAGCCGAAACGGCGAAGTTTGGGCCGTGGGCGCTTCTTGCCGGACTTGAACTGGTCGAAGCGGTAGAGGCGATGCTCGACCTCGGCTACCGCGGCGCGCGCCAGATCGTAGCCGTCGAGGTCGTCGAGGTCGCCGTTACCCAGGCACGACAGCGCGTCGGCGGCGCCGGTGGCCATCACCGCGGCCGCCGCGGCGCCCTGGGCCTTGCGCAGGGAGTCAGCGGAGAACGCGGTTTTGTTGCCACAGCCGACGAGCAGCACGCGGCTGGCGGTGACGCCCTTGGGATCGTGCACGACGAGGGTCGAACCCAGGCCGCCGGAGAAGTCGCCGTTTTTCACCAGGGAGCTGATGAAGCCTTTGCCGGCCTCGTCGACCCGAGCGGCGGCAGCGCTGAGCTTCCCGGCTTCGAACACGCCCACGATGAGGCACGCGGTGCGCTGCTTTTCCGGGGTTCCACTCGTCGCAAAATACTTCATTG
>JBCAXP010000089.1:0-13398 GCA_038533995.1 Pseudomonadota bacterium | reverse complement strand
GAGGATGACGCAACCGAGAATGAATAGTGCTGTCGTGGTTTGGCGGTCACTGTCTCCAATTTGAACCACCGATTTCGCACCCAGCCATGCTGGCGCTAACACGCCGATCGGTATGACTACCAATCCGAAAACAAGCCAGGAAATCGCGAGCGCACCAACCCTCACTGCTCGCGGCAGTCCGCTCTGAAAAAGCCGGATACACACGGTGAAATACAACAACTCCACCCAGTACAGGAGGACGCAATGGGCCGAAATCAGCAGGAGGAACGCGATTACGTTCATGGCTCCCGCCGCGATGCAAAACGTCGCCGTTCCTGTAGTTTCTTCCTGACCATGATCAGGCCGCCGACTACGAGGAAGGCACCCAGGTATGGCATGAGGCGTTGATTAGAAAGCCAGGCGACCGCCGATTCTTCGTAGGATCTTACAGTCTTGCCGTCAACACGAATTTCGAGAACGCGGTAGTAGACAGTGTCGCCGAAAATTGGACCCACAGGATCAGTCAGGGAGGCAAGCACCACTACCGTTCTTTCCTTCGCCATGGTGAGTGACCGTTCGACGAGGCCCACTGCTCTCTGTCTCGATGAGTACACCAGCTTGTCTGGGTTGCCTGCCAGGCCGAACCTGACGCCATATTTGTACTCGCTCACCCAACTAATCTGTCCGCTCAACTCGGTGAGTTCCTCATAGGCTGGCAAGCCACCTGTCGGATCGGACCAGTGCATGTACAGAAATGCGGCCCCCATCATAAAACCGATGGGGCCGACTGCCGCAACAAAAACGCGCAGAAGAAGCAGCAGAACAGGCATATGTCTCCATTTGATCGGTCAGGTTGCGAAAGCCGGCAGCACGACTCCGGCTGCCGGTGCACGGCTCGCAGGCGCGGCGACGCTTCATCCAGCATCAAGGTTACTTGGACGCGTGCACCACCGCGAACTGATTCTCCTTGTTTTTTGGGCGCCGCGACGCTAGATTCCCCAGAAGACGTCGATGGGGACGAGTAAGCGGGCCATTCAGGCTCCAGCGACCGGAGGAAGGTGCAAGCTCCGGGCCGGAATCCGCCGAAGATCACCCCTGAGTCGCTGCCCGAACGAGCAATTTAAGTAGACGCAGCCGTTTGGCCCCCGAGACCGGGCCTGAAGAGTTAGTTGACTCGCTTAATTGACTCTCTGAGGCGCACCGCGTGAGCGGTGCGTGGAAACCGGGTGGTACCGCGAATTTTCGCCCCGGATGCCGTTGGCATTCGGGGTTTTTGCGTTGTGGAGAAGTACATTGCCGTTTAAGGAAGTCGCAGGTCGCTATGACGGGCCCTCTGTCGAGAATGAGGTGCTCGAGTTCTGGCGCGAAAACGAGACGTTCGACAAGTCGTTGCAGCAGACGGGGGGTGGTCCGCAGTTCAGTTTCTGCGAAGGCCCGCCAACAGCCAACGGCAAACCCGGCATCCACCACGTGCTCGCGCGCTCGTTCAAGGACGTGTTTCCGCGCTACAAGACCATGCGCGGCTACCACGTGCCGCGCAAAGCTGGCTGGGACACGCACGGGCTGCCCGTCGAGCACGAAGTAGAGAAGCGCCTGAAGAAAGAGGGGCGCATCGAGACCTACGACAAGGACGAGATCGAGGAAAAGGTCGGCATCGCGGAGTTCACACGCCTGTGCCGCGAGTCGGTGATGACCTACATCTCCGACTGGGAAAAGATGACCGAGCGCATGGGCTTCTGGGTGCATCTCGACGAGGCCTACTACACGCTCAACAACCCCTTCATCGAGACGGTCTGGTACCTGCTGAAGGAGATCTGGGACAAGAACCTGATCTACCGCGGCTACAAGGTTGTGCCGTACGATCCGCGGATCGGCGCAACGCTGTCGTCCCATGAGCTGTCGCTCGGCTACAAGGAGGTCGAAGACCCGTCAATCACCGTGCGCTTCAAGGTCGCCGGTGAGGACGATACGTACATCCTTGTGTGGACGACCACGCCGTGGACGCTTCCCTCGAACCTGGCGCTCGCGGTGGGTGAGGACATCGACTACAGCTACTGCGAGTCGGACGGCCAGACGCTGATTGTCGCCGAGGCGCTGCGCGAGGCCGTCTTCCGCGACATTGAGCACACCGTCACGAAGACCGTGAAAGGCACCGAGCTCGTT
Organism: Pseudomonadota bacterium; assembly: GCA_038533995.1. Lineage (GTDB taxonomy): Bacteria > Pseudomonadota > Gammaproteobacteria > Steroidobacterales > JBCAXP01 > JBCAXP01. The sequence goes on along the minus strand of JBCAXP010000089.1, from coordinate 11,256 downwards.
GGCCTCAAGTATGAGCGCCTGTTCGATTACCTCGATGTGGACAGCGACAATGCGTTCCAGGTGTACGCCGCGGACTTCGTCAGCACAGAGGACGGCACTGGCATCGTGCATACGGCACCTGCCTACGGCGAGGACGATCTGGTGCTTGGCCAGCAGAATAGCCTTCCGGTCGTGCACGGCGTCGGACTGGACGGCAACTTCGTTGATGCCGTCGAGCCGGTGGCCGGCATGTTCTTCAAGGACGCGGACAAGGTTCTGATCCGCATTCTGAAGGAACGCGGCATCATGTTCCGGTCGGAGCGCTACCTGCACAACTACCCGTTTGGCTGGCGCACCGGCGATCCGATTCTGTACTACGCGAAGAACGCCTGGTACATCCGCACGTCGAAGTTCGCCGAGCGTATGGCCGAGCTGAACAAGACGATTAACTGGGTGCCGGAACATATCCGCGACGGTCGCTTCGGCAACTGGCTCGAGAACAACGTGGACTGGGCACTCTCGCGCGAGCGCTTCTGGGGCACTCCCCTGCCCGTCTGGACCGATGGCGAAGGTGACTACCACTGCGTCGGTTCCGTTGCTGAGCTGTCGCAACTCACGGGCCGAGAACTCACAGACCTGGACCTGCACCGCCCCGCCGTTGACGACGTGACCTTCGAAAAAGACGGCAAAACCTGGCGGCGGGTGCCGGAAGTAATCGACTGCTGGTTCGATTCCGGCGCCATGTCCTACGCCCAGTGGCACTACCCGTTCGAAAACAAGGAGAAGTTCGAAAAGCACTTCCCGGCCGACTACATCTGCGAGGCGATCGACCAGACCCGCGGCTGGTTCTACACGCTCCACGCGATCGGCACGCTCGTTTCCGACAGCGTTGCCTACCGCAACTGCATCTGCCTGAGTCACATCGTCGACAAAGACGGCAAGAAGATGTCGAAGTCGCTCGGCAACATCATCAATCCGTACGACGTCTTCGACACCGTCGGCGCGGATGCGCTGCGCTGGTACTTTCTGGCGCGGCTGTCACCGGATGTGCAGAAACGCATCTCGGTGGACATCGTTCGCGACGTCGCCAGTTCCTTCATCAACACGTTCTGGAACACGTACGGGTTTTTCGTGCTGTACGCGAGACTCGATGACGTTGACCTCAAGACCCCGCTGCCGGTCGCGGAACGGCCGGAAATCGATCGCTGGGCGATGGCGCTTGCGCACGATACGGTCGTTCGAGTAACCGCGGCGCTCGACGATTTCGATGCGAAAACTGCCGGCGAGGCCATCGAGTCGTTTGTCGATCAGCTGTCCAACTGGTACGTGCGCCGGAACCGGCGGCGTTTCTGGAAGTCCACCGACCCGGAAGACAAGCGCGCGGCCTACATGACGCTGTACCAGTGCCTGGAAGTGGCGCACAAGCTGATGGCACCGTTCGTTCCGTTTCTCGCGGAGAACGTGTATCAAAACCTCGTCAGAAGCGTGCACGCCGACGCGCCGGAAAGCGTGCACCTTGCCGAATGGCCCGAGCCGGACGCCCAGTGGCAGAACGACGCGCTGCTCTACGACATCGGCGTTGTGCAAAAGGTCGTGGGCCTTGGGCGCCAGGCACGAGCGCAGTCCGGCGTCCGCACGCGCCAGCCGATGGCGCAGGTCCGCGTACGCCCGGCCGACGAAACGGCGGCAAAGGCACTGGAGGTACACCAGGACCAGATCCTCGAAGAGCTTAACGTAAAGGCGCTGGAGTTCATTGCCCGCGACGCGGCGCACATCAGCTACAGAATCAAGCCGAACCTTCCCGTACTCGGCAAACGTTTTGGCAAGCTGATTCCGGAAATCAAGAAGGCCCTGCTTGAGGCGGACGGGTCGGTTATCGCCGGCAACAATGCACGCGGTGAGCCCACGGTTATCGAGATCTCCACCGGTCCGGTGGAACTTGAGCCCGGCGACGTGCTCGTCGAGACCTCGGCGGAAGAAGGCTACGCCTGCGCCGAGGACTCCGGTTTCCTCGTCGAGTTCGACACGGCTCTGACAGACGCGCTTCTCGACGAGGGCTTTGCGCGCGAGATCGTGCGTTCGGTGCAGGACGCCCGTAAGCAGGCTGGCCTGGAGGTTTCCGATCGCATCGTACTCGGCGTCAGCGGCAGCGCGGCGGTGGAGCGCGCCATCGGTGCGCATCGCGACTACGTTATGGCGGAAACGCTAGCCACCGGGTGGGAGTGTGGTCAGAACGAGCCGCTGTTCTCGCTGGACCGCGAGCTCGGCGACGAGAAGTGGCGACTTGAATTCCGCAAGGCATGAACTCAACAATCACAAAATACGCGTTCCTGAGCGGGGCCGCCTACTTCGTGTTCATGGCCCTTGCCCACTTCTTCGGGATCAAGGTGCCGGTGCTTTTCATTTACTGGGATACGCCTTTCTTCGCCTACCAGGACAAGATCATTTCCTTCGCTGTCTGTGCCTACGTTGCGTTGTTCTACGCAGCCTCGAAGCACAGGGACGTGGCACTCTCGGCTATCGTCGTGCTCGCGCTCACCGTTGCCGGGTTGTCGGCGGTGAACGTGTCGAGCGCCCTGGCCGAGGTGCTCGAGGCTAGCCAGTCGACGGCACCGTACTGGCTTCAGACCGGCGCAATCGCGGTCTACCTGGCTGTTTTGGTGGTGCTTTACCTGAGAGACGGGAAAGACGCCTAGCAGGCCCGGCGAGCATCACCAGAAGAAAGTGCTGGCCTTCTTTCCCATTATCGTCAGCTCCGCGTGCCCGATACACGGTGCACTGGTTACGCCGTAGCACACATGCAGGGGCAGCAGGTGCTCTTCACGCGGATGGCAGTAGCGCGCGCCAGGCGCGTTTTCCCACTGCACAAGGCGCTCTGCGCGCGTGGTCTCGTCGATAGCTGTCGAGGTACACGTATCGATCAACCAGCCTTCAAAGGCCTCGTTGTCGGGGTCCGGACCGTTTGCACCGCCGCCCAGTAACACTTTCAGGTTGTGAAAGGAGAACCCGGAACCCAGCACGAGGATGTTGTCGCCAGCAAGACCCGAAAGGGCCTGGCCGACCCGGATATGCGCCTCGGGATCGAGACTTGTGAGCAGCGATAGCTGGACGCACGGAATATCGGCTTCCGGGTACATCAGGAGAAGCGGGATGAACGTGCCGTGATCGAAGCCTCGTGCCTCATCCAACCGCGCCGCAATGCGATTCTTGTCCAGGGCATCACGAAGTCGTGCCGCAAGCGTTGAATCACCCGACGCCGGATACTTCAGCGCATAGGACTCCTCTGGAAATCCGTAGTAGTCATAGATCAACGGCGGCTTCGGATGCGCCGTAATCGTTGCCTCGGCCTCTTCCCAGTGCGCACTCACCACGACAATTGCTGAGGGCTTTTGTATCGTTTCCGCAATATGCGCCAGGTGCGCGACCATTTCGTCGTGGCCGGGGTCTCCCAAAACTGGCAGCGGACCGCCGCCGTGGGAAATGAAAAGTGCAGCGGGATTTTGAGGAATGGTCGAATGAGTCATGAGCATTCCAGTGCTAAGTGGCTGAGTTCCGTCCCCGAGAAAACACTGTAGTCAAGAATAAGGCAACGACGAGCGGCCCGCCGTAGAAGCAGGGATGGTGAACCAAACCGCGAGGATCTAACCACCGAGATCCAGCGCCGGTTTGCCAAGACACTCCGCGAGCACCGCCTGGCGCTCCTCCCATTCCGGATGCGACTGCGGCGGCTCATCGCCGAGGGGATAGCGGCCGCGCAAACGAACCAACCGCATTTGACTGGCCGGCTGGCTGTAGTCTTCCAGCGCATCGGCAACGGCAAGGGCCCCCTCGCGGTTGTTGCAAACCAGCAGCAGGTCACTGCCGGCCGAAAGCGCACTGTGCGCGCGCTCGGCCATGTTCCCGGCTACCGCGGCGCCGGCCATGTCGAGATCGTCGGACACCACCGCACCGGCAAAGCCCAGCCGGCCGCGCAGCTCCTGCTGAATCCATGCCGGCGAGAAACCGGCGGGCATACGGTCCATTGCCGGATAACTCACGTGGGCCATCATTACCGCTGGGAGACCGGAGCCGATCAATCGCGCGTAAGGCGCAATGTCATCATCGAGGTCAGGCACGTCGCGCCGGTCTACCGGGCAGGCCACGTGGGAGTCGGCAGCGACGCCGCCATGCCCAGGAAAGTGCTTGGCCGTGGCAGCCATACCGGCCTTGCGCATGCCGCGCATGTACGCCTGCGCAAGGATGCCGACAACGTCGGGTTTCAAATGAAAGCTGCGGTCGCCAATCGCGTCGCACAGGCCACGATCGATGTCGATGACAGGCGCAAAACTCATGTCCACGCCGGCGGCGCCGAGCTCCATCGCCATGATCCATCCACACGCCTCGGCAAGGCGTTCGCCACGCGCAGCATCGAGATCGTACTGTTTGCCGATAAAGCGCGCGGCAGGCAATTCGGTAAAGCCCTCGCGAAAACGCTGCACCCGACCGCCTTCCTGGTCCACCGCCACGAGCAGCGCCGGACTGCGCAGATCGTGAATCTCTCCGACGAGCGCTGCGAGCTGCTCAGGCGATTCATAGTTGCGCGCGAACAGGATCACGCCGCCGATCATGGGTCGGCGCAGCAGCTGTCGGTCGCTGGAATCCAGCGCCGTGCTGGCGATGTCCACCATGAGCGGGCCGAGCGTCACTGGTCGACTCCGCCATTGGAAATCGTGACCGGTGTACCCACTGGAACAGCGTCGAACAGTTCAACAAGGTCATCGCAGTTCATGCGGATGCAGCCATGAGAGGCGGCAACGCCCAGCGGTTCGCTGTCAGGCGTGCCGTGGATGTAGATTAAGCGGCGCATCGTATCGACGTCTCCCAATCGATTGAAACCGGGCTGCGTACCGCTGAGCCACAGGATGCGGCCGAGAATCCAGTCTCGCGCCGGGAATTGCGCGGCCAGGGCTTCCGAATACACTTCCCCCGTCGGCCGCCTGCCCTGCAAGACCGCACGTGGGTCCAGGCCCTCACCAATACGCGCGCGCACCACGTGGCGACCCAGCGGCGTGCGCTCGCTATCACGCTGCTGGCCCGGTCCGCGCCGCGCAGTCGACACCGGCCACTGGCGCACAGCGCCGCCGGGCAGGGTCAACGTCAGGCGTTGCTCCGGAATACTGATGTGAATGTCCCGCGGCTCCATACGTTTCATTGAAGGTTCTGCGTGCCTTGCTGGCGCACCCTATTATGCCTGCAGCGGTCGGCGTGTGTATCATCAGGGCGCCGCACTGCGGCGTCCACAAGCCTGTGTTTTTCTGGCGGAGAGCTTTCACGATGACGATCCGTTGCCTGCCCTGGCGATCGATGACGCGCTGCCTGGCCAGCGCCCTGGCCCTGCTCACAGCGGTGGGCGCTCTGGCGGACTCTGCACCACTGTTCACGTCGGACGAACCGCTCGTATTCACACTGGAGGCGCCCTTCTCCGAGTTTCACGGCGGCGAAGGCGGCAGGCCCGAGATCCACGGCACCGTCAAACTGGTCGGCGAGGACGAAATACTCGACGTGAAGCTGACCGAGCGGGGACACTCACGGCTTGGCATGTGCCGGTTTCCACCACTCAAACTCAATTTCCGCCGCAAGCAGGTCGAGGGCACCGTGTTCGCGGGCCAGAACAAGCTGAAGCTCGTCACCCAGTGCAAAGGGTCAGGGCGTTACGAGCGCTACCTGCGGCAGGAGTACTCGATCTACAAGGCCTACGAGGAACTGAGCGAGGCCGGCTTCCGTGTCCGCTGGACAACGATCACATACAGGGACCCAGAGGAACCGTCGGCAGAACGCACCCACCCGGCCTTCCTGATCGAGTCACTCAATGAAGTGGCCGCCCGCCTTGGCCGCGAGCGCATTACGCTCGACCGGGTTCCTTCCGACAGACTCGATCCGCTGGAGTCAACACGCTACACGCTGTTCCAGTACCTGATTGGCAACACCGACTGGTCGATGATTGCGGGCGCCGACAACGACGGCTGCTGCCACAACGGCAAGCTGCTCGCCTTGCCTGGCAGCGACACCCAATACGTCGTGATTCCCTACGACTTCGACCAGGCAGGCCTGATCAACACCGACTATGCCGAGCCAGCGGAGGTGCTGAAAATCAGGAGCGTGCGCCAACGTGTGTTTCGTGGCCGCTGCATACACAACGACCAGCTCGACACGGTCATCGCGCAGTTCAACGAAAAACGCGAGGCCATCGCAACTCATCTTGCGCCGCCTGGCGTAAGCAAATCCACAAATAAGAAAACGCGGAACTACGTGGACGAGTTTTACGACACGATCAATGATCCGCGTGCGCGCAAACGTCGTATCCTGGATGTGTGCCTGGCCAACTGAGGTTACTGGCTAACGCGCCGCCTGCTCGTCCTGCTTCTTCCTACCCAGCTTTTCACGCCGGCGCTGCAGGCGGGCGGTGTCGATCGGGTTGTTGCCGTAGTCCAGATACCACAGCACAGCGTTTGTGAGACAGAAAAACAGGGCCATGATAGCGCCGACGCCAAGGTAACCGATGCCGGCGGCAAGACCAACGCAGATTGCCGCGAAGATATAAATACCGTCGATGGCGTCGTCCAGCGACACGCGGAACCGCACCGCTGCTACGAGCGCAGCCAGACCAAACGCGAGCGCGAGGCTGTCCTGTATGAGCAGCACCACCGTGCTTGCGCAGATCGGCAGCACCATCAGCGCGCGCACGAACATCTTCGACGGTCCGGACTCGTAGCGGATCGCGGAGTATGTCCAAGTGATCGGTATCATCACCACCACGGTGAACATCAGGGTACTGCAGAGGAACAGCAGGATACGACGTATCGCCTCGCCGGTGAGAATGTCAGACCGGTCTCCGGCCGCGACGGCAAGGCGAGACTGGGTGATCTCAACCTGGGCGGCCACACCGCCACCGTCCAGCGCATCGGTACCGCCAAAGGGCAAGTAGCGCAGAATTTCTGCTTCGGTCATCAGCGCCGCAATCAACAAGCTGAATAGCAGGACGAAGTAGATCGTCAGTTTGATCAGGAGCCGTACCGGCGTCAGATTGCCATCGTTCACTGCCTGTACCCCACGTTATCTGTCATCAGCCCTATGCCTCCCGGCGGTCGAACACGGCCAGCGACTCGACGTGCGCCGTGTGCGGAAACATGTCCATGATACCGGCGGCGGTCAGGTCGTACCCTTGCTCGGCCACCAGCACCCGGGCATCGGTAGCCAGGGTGGCTGGATCGCAGGACACGTACGCGATGCGCCGCGCGCCGACGGCAGGCAGGTGGGCAAGCACCGCACCCGCGCCGGCACGCGGCGGATCCAGCAGCAGAAGATCGTACGCCGACCCCGCCCAGCCCGCATCGGCCTCTTCGTACAGGTTGTCGACGAAGAAATCGACGTTACTAACGCCATTGCGCTCAGCATTTGCGCGCGCCCTGGCCACCAGTGCGCTGTCGCCCTCCACCGCGGTCACATGCCGCGCACGGCGCGCCAGCGGCAGCGTGAAGTTCCCGATGCCGGAGAAAAGCTCCAGTACCGAGTCGCCCTCACCGACAGCCAGGTGGTCAACCACGGCGCTCACCATGCGCCGGTTGAGGTCGCCGTTGACCTGCAGGAAATCAACAGGCTCAAACTGCAGCGTCACATTGAAGGCTGGCAGGCTGTATTCCAGCGCCGGTAAAGGGCCATCGAGCGGTGCCACGGTGTCGAGACCGCCCGTTTGCAGGTAGACCTGCACGTTCTCGCGCTCGCCAAAGGCCCGCAGCGCGGCGCGGTCGTCTTCGCCGGGTTCTTCTAGCACGCGAAACACCAGCGCCGTTGCGTTCTCGGCGACCGCCACTTCAATTTGAGGCAACCGTTCGCGAATAGCGAGCCCACCCACGAGTTCGCCCAGTGGCGCGATTAGCCGATCACACGGCGGCGCGAGCACCGGGCACGATTGCATGTCGGTAATGTAGGGCTTGCGACGCTCGCGAAACCCCACGAGCACGCGGTCGCGTTTGAACACAAACTTCGCGCCAAGCCGCGCGCGCCGTCGGTAGCCCCACTCCCCGGCTGCGAGCGGTTCGAGCACCTTGCCAGGCTCAAGGCCCTGCGCTCGCAGCAGCCCAAGCACGCCGTCCTGTTTGCGGGCCAGCTGTGCTTCGGCCGACAGGTGTTGCCATCGGCAGCCGCCGCAGATGCCGAACACGTCGCAGCGCGGCGTGACACGCCCAGGCACAGGCTCCAGCACCTCGAGCAGCGCTGCCTCGTCATGACGCCGGTTACGTCGCTGCCGCAGGAAGCTCACCGTCTCTCCAGGCAGCGTATCGTCAACCAGCACGGTATGTTCTCCGGCATCGATCACGCCGCGCCCGTGCTTGTCGAGACGTACGACGGTGCCCGTTTCTGGCTCCGCGTTGGCAAACCGTTTTGCTCGGCGACTCATGCGCGACACATCAGCACGGCAATGGCGGCAACCATGCCGGCTTCGTCTGTGAGCGATACGAAGCCTTCGCCGATTCCCAGTTGCTCGCACATCCGGGCACCTCGTTCCGACCAGATCAGCTCCGGCTTGCCCCATTTGTCCGGAAGGAAACCAACGTCCCGAATCCACATGCCATTGGCGAAGCCTGTGCCCATCGCCTTGACCGTCGCCTCGCGTGCAGCGAAACGCATCGCCAGGAAGCGCACCGGTCGCTTGTTCCGTTCGAACAGCGCCATCTCCTCGGGCAGCAGCAGGCGCTCGGCGAAGCGTTTGCCAAAGCGCTCGTAAACCTTCTGCACCCGGGACACCTGCACGAGGTCCGTGCCCACCCCAAAAATCATCGTCGCATTGCCCTTGCCACTTCCCTAACCTTGAGCGGCCTGCCGTCGAGGTACAGCGCCAGCGCTGCGCGCAGCAGCCGTTTTGCATCGCGCAGGCTGTCTGCATCGTCGAGCCGTTCTTCATGGAGCGACAACAGCGATGCACCTGGCAGCACCAGTTCCCCCCCAGATGACTTGTACGCCGAACCTTGCGCCGGCTCCGGGCCGGACTCCAGATGATACACGTAGGACTCGCTCGCGCTGACGGTCTCCCCGGTAGTGACGTCGACAGCGGTGTTGAGCCCGTACCCCAGGTCTTCCAGCAGCTGCTTCTCGAACAGGCGTAGCGCCCGTTCAATGGCCTCGCCGCCCGCGATCGTGACCAGCGTTGCGCGGTATGCGTCAAACAGCGCCGGATGCGGATCTTCCTTTCGCAGCAGGCGAAGGACGAGTTCGTTGATGTAGAAGGCGCTGAACACGTCTTCGCCGGCGGGCTGGCCAAGGGTCCCGGCGCGCTCCGCCGCGGTCAGCGTACCCAGCTCACTGCGCGCGACCCAGCCGGCAAGCAGAGGCTGGAAAGGCTCGAGCGCGCCGCGAAAGGACGAGCGCGGGCCGCGACCGCCACGGGCCACCACCGCAACGCGGCCATGGTCGCGGGTGAAAAGGTCAACGATTAGGCTGGTTTCCCGGTAGGGGCGCCGGTGCAGTACGAAAGCCGGGCATTGCGCGACGCGCCGCGTTTCGCTCATCGCGGCTTATTCGTAGCCGAACCGGCGCAGCGCCCTGGCGTCATCCGACCAGTTGGCCTTGTGACGCACCCACAGGCGAAGGTCCACGGTCTTGTCCATGCGACGCTCGATGGCGCGCCGTGCCGATGTGCCGATCTTCTTCAGCTGGCTGCCGCCCTGACCGATAACGATTTTTTTCTGACCTTTGCGCTCGACCCAGATAACCGCCCCAATCTCCAGCTGCTCGCCCTCGTCGAAGCGCTCGATTTCCACTTCGACGCCGTAGGGCAATTCCTGGCGGAGCTGCCACATCAGCTTCTCGCGAATGATTTCCGCCGCCTGGAATTTCGGGCTTCGATCGGTGATCTGGTCGGGCGGGTACAGGGGCGGCGACTCCGGCAGCAGCGAGACCAGCTCGTTCACCAGGGCATCGAGCGCGGTGCCGCGCGTCGCGGAGATCGGCACGACGCCGGCAAAGTCAGCCTTTTCTGAAAGCGACGCGATGAAAGGCAAAAGGCGCTTGCGGTCCGTCACTGTATCGACCTTGTTGATCGCGACCACGATGGGCAGCTTCGCGTCCAGCATACGGCGCAGAATGGCATCTTCGGCCTGCTCCCAGCGCAGCGCATCGAGCACGAGCAGTGCCACATCCGCGCCCTCGATTGAACTGTACGCAGCACGGTTCATGAGCTTGTTGATCGCACGTGGAGTCTTCTGGTGAATGCCAGGGGTATCCACGAACACCACCTGCGCATCGTCCCGGTTGTAGACGCCAACGATGCGGTGGCGCGTGGTCTGCGCCTTTGGCGTTACGATGCTGACCGCCGTGCCCAGCAGCACGTTCAGCAAGGTGGACTTGCCAACGTTAGGCCTGCCGGCAATCGTAACGAAGCCTGCGCGAAAGCCCGGCTTCTCCGTGCCGTTGTTCATGCACCCTCCCCTTCGTTCGCCGCGAGGCTCGCGACGAGTCGCTGTGCTGCCTGTTGCTCCGCGCGCCGCCGGCTGGTGCCGACGCCGCTCGCGGTCGCCTGCAGCGACGTCACTTCGCAGGTTACGGTAAATTCGCGCGCGTGCTCGCTGCCGCTGGTCGCGGTAACCGTGTAGCTGGGGGTTTCCAGGCCGCGTGCCTGCAGCAACTCCTGGAGCCGCGTCTTGGGGTCCTTGAGGGCGTTGGCGTCAGGCAGGTTGGCGAGACGCTCGGCAAACAGGCGCTCTATCAGGTCTCGAACGCTGCGATAGCCGCCATCCAGGTAGACCGCCCCCAGCACCGCCTCGAAGGCGTCGGCGAGCACTGACTTGCGGCGGAAGCCGCCGCTTTTGAGTTCACCACCGCCCATCGCCAGGTGTTCCCCAAGCTCCAGGTCAATCGCAAGCTGGGCGAGCGTGTCGCGCTTGACGAGGCTGGCGCGAAGGCGGCTGAGATCACCCTCGGTTGCGTCCGGCACGCGCTCGAACAGCGCATCCGCAATGACGAATCCCAGGGCAGCGTCACCGAGAAACTCGAGGCGCTCGTTGTTATGACTACCGGCACTGCGGTGAGTCAGCGCCGTGTCGAGAAGGTCGGCGCTGTCGAACGAGTAACCCAGCGCCCGGCAAAGCTTGCGCCGGGCGGCGGTCACTTGCTTATCTCGACGCTCTTGTTGAAGTCGACCTTGAAACTCACGTTGGCAATGAACGCTTTCGAGAAGCGGCACCCTGTCCTTAATGACGAAGTAGTAGACGCCGCCGCCGACGACCGCCGCGAAAATGATGA